>NZ_JAENGN010000032.1:0-12128 GCF_016533505.1 Parapedobacter sp. ISTM3
TTACTGGAAAATTCCATTGAGGGTGCTTCCCGAAAAATTGCCGAGCTTTTGGATAGCACACTTTCATCTGAAAGCGACGACAGTTCTTCCACCTTGCGGAAAAGTAATTTGGGTGATTTTGACATTGGGGAGTTTGTCTGAAAAGACGGCTTCCTTTTGTTATTTATTCAATCGGAATTGTCAAGAGCAACAATCGAATATTCATAATTATATTCGAGCAAATGAGGTGTAGGGCTTTTCCCTTCAGGATTGTAATAATTTATCCCTCTTGACGTTTCAGAGATTAAGTGTAAATTTTTTCTTGCTCTTGAAGCTAAAACGTAAAGTAATTTTTTAGAATTTTCGTAACCGTTTGTATCGTTGAAGTGTGGGACATAATCATTAAGAAGAGCAAAACCTATTACTGTATCATATTCCTCTCCCTTTACGCCGTGAATAGTTGAAACGGTTATACCATCTCTTTGCCTGAAAACTTTTCTAAAATTTTCAATCTCTCCAATAAATGGATTTCCCTCGTCAATAAGCCTTTGTATTCTATTTTCAGAACTTGCAAAAAATGATGTGTGATGTTCTTCAAGTAACGGGAAATTCTGAATTTGTATTTTCAGGCTTTCACAAATTCTTTCAAAGAAAGAACGTAAGTAGGTTAAACCATCATTTTCATTCACTTCAATTGAATTGCAGATTTTCAAAAACTCTTTGTTTGATAAGTTTGATACATCTACTCCCGCAGCATCAAGTTCGTTCAAAACTTCTTTACTCCAACGTAAACGACGAACGTACATATAGGGCGATGGTTCTGTCAAAACAATTCTTGCAACTTTAAACCAAAAATTCTCAATGTCCCGTGAAAACGGAGCCATACCGGGTCCGTCAAAACTAAAATCCGGAAGTCTAATCATTAGCTTCCTTGTAATACTTGCAATCTGAACCCATTGAGGTGCTGCAATACAAATTTCATTAGGGCTAATTCCGGCTTCACGGACATTAAACAAAATCAATTTTGCAATTTCTTCTATCAAATTATCTAACGAAACCGATAAGTTATATGTGATTAAACTATTATAATCTTTTTCGTTTCCGAATGCTATAATAGGGGTAGCAAATGTTTTATAATAATCGAAGTAATTTATTATGGTTTCAGATGACCTGTAATTTTTGTCTAAACTCAACTGTATCAAGTTAAACCCCAAAAGTTTTTCCAAATCATCCTTTGGCATCGGATAACCACCTAAAGAATGATAAATAGATTGGTTAGGGTCGCCAACAATTAATGTTTTTGAACACCCTTTGTTTGCACTTAATATTTTTGATATTATATGGTATTGTATCTCTTTAGTATCTTGATATTCATCAATCAAAATAAATGGAAATAATTTGCATAAGACGGTACAAATGATTGGCTTTGATTTCAATAATTCATAAGCATAAAAAAGTATCTGCTCAAAATCCAATTGATTATTCTCTTTTAATATTCCGAAATATTCTTGAAGAATAGCTTTGATATGCTTATTCTGATTACTATTTTTTGATGTAAACTTATATGTACCATTTATGGTAGCATAATATTGAAAATCATAAAAAGTAACTTTTGGATTGCTATATTTTTTGCATAATTCGGTTAGGAGCTTTTCAGTATCAAAGGAATTACAAACTTTAAACCCGTTTTTCAACCTTTCAGAATACAGATGGTAAGGCTTTAATATCCATTCCATACAGAATGAGTGAATTGTACCAATCCATAATTGTGTAGTATCAACCCCCAATAATTCAACCCGTTCTTTAATTTCATCAGCAGCGTTATTCGTGTATGTAATTGCAATAACGAACTCTTTATTGGAATTTAGCCTGCTTAATTCGTAAGCGATTTTGTATGTAAGCGTTCTCGTTTTTCCACTACCAGGACAGGCAATCAAGAGTACACTATCTTTCTCCAAGATTGCAACTTCTTGCTCATCATTCAAACTTCCTTTTTCCCAAATGAACATAGCCTATTTCAATTTATCTATGAATGTTAATAGCTGGTCATCTGGTATTACCAAGTCCAAGTCAAAAGCAAGGTCATCTAAAGTTGCTTCTTCGGCTCTATACTTCGTTAGGCTCTCCCTACAAGATGAAAAATCCAAAGCATCATCATCATAAAAATGTTTGTTCATCCTATATTCAATGATGTCGGCAATAATATTGTTGGAGTATGTTTCTTTGGCGAAAAGAATGGCATCAACTATATAGTTTGGAATTTCCGTCTTAAAAGAAATATGCTTGCCTAACATTATAGCAAACCAACCTTTACCTTCCTGTTTAGCCATTGTAAGCACTCGCTTTCCATAAACCGCAACACCATCATCTTCAATATCAGTTTTAGCTTGTACTCTTGTTGGTTGGTCTGTATATACTTGGTCAATTATAGCTATTACTTCCTCCTCGTTGCCTTCGGTTATAAAATCAACTTCAAAAGTATAGTCAGCATAAAATGCCTTTATCCAATCATTCTCTGCTTCAAAGACATCTAATTTAGCTTTACGTTCTAATCCCTTTTGTTTAGATGCCTCAACTTTTCTCTTGTATTTTTTTAATCGGTCGCTATCATCGTCATTAATAGTTGTATCACAAATCGCATCATCTAAATCTGTTAGAATTGCACATTTTCTTCTTATACGGCTATCGTGGAAAAGTTGGGCTACATTCTCAAAGCCTGTACTTCGTATATTGATGAGGCTAATTCCAAGTTCGTCAAGACTTACACCAAATACTTTTTTGACCATTATTGGTATTAAAATCTCTTCTGCATCGCCCTCAACTAATATTATTCCTCTTGCAAATAACAGGTTGGTTCTTACAGCATCCAAATAACGCTGTATTTGATTGATGCTTTCAGGTGTTAAACCAGTTGATGGTTGATATACTTCCGCAAAATTTAATTTCTTTGCAAGGATGTTTATATTCTCAACATTACTTACTTCGGAAATTTGTGTAGAATGAGTAGAATAGATAATTTGAGTATCTCCATAATCCAATTTGTCAAATAAGGTCTTTTGAATATGGTTATGTATATGGGCTTCCGGTTCCTCAATAATAAGGAAGTTGGCAAATGTATCTTTTGATTTTCTATACTTAAACTCAAGTAATTTCAGGGTTAAAAATATTAGATTAGCACCTCCCAAACTTAATTCGTGAATACCACCCTCATATTCCTCGCCTGGTTCTCCGATAAAAAGTTTCAATGATTGTAACAATTTTTCGGCTTCATTGGGAACACTTGATTTAATGGATAATGAAGATGGCGAATAGGTAAGACCGACGGCATCCTGAATGGTTGATTTTATATCTGACCTTATATTTTGTACATCGGGCAAATCTTCAATGCTTTCATTTAATTGCTCAACCAAATCGCTGATAGGTTGGTAATCTTCCTCTTTGATTTCTCCACTTTTGTTTTTCAATAGAGTAAGTAAAGGATTAGTTCTATTGTTATGAAAGTCACTTACTACATCTCTCAAGGCTTGGATGAATGTAAAAGAGATTTCTTTGGAAACAGATAATTGATGCGGAATTTTAGAGCCAAATTTAGAAGCATCAATCGTAGATGGGAAAACCACATTTTCAAAATCGCCTACAAGTTCCTTATATACATTAGGGTCATTAAAATCAGCAGTGCTTTTTCCAGTAAAGAAAGTTTCGTAATTATCCTGAATTGTGATGCTATTGAGTATCGTTTGTAATCCAACTGCATCTCCTTCAGCTAATTCGGAAAGTTTTTGTCTGATGTCAGCTTTAGGACGAAAGAAAAGGTTGTAAGTAGCTTTTTTTACATAATCTTCTGCGGCAACTCCAACACCGTGAATGAACAAGGATTGTATTGCCTCTTCATCGTTAAGCTCATCAAATTCAACACTGATAATAATCCAATGACCTTTCCATTTTCCCTTATCCAAAGACCTGTTAAAATCTCCTTCCGTCAGTTTATAAGCATATTGCAAGGAGGCATCTTCTAATAACAGCCTTATTGCCCTAAAAACATTTGTTTTTCCAGAACCGTTTTCTCCGATTATGGTATTTATTCCCTTGTTGAATTGAAAACTTGCATTTGCAAAATTCCTATAATTGACCAGGCTGACTTTAGAGATATACATTAGAAAATAAGGTTTTTAAGTTTGAAATCTACCAATATTTTTAGATTTCAGTTTCCGAGAACTCTTCAAACACAGAATAGTTTTTTATTCCTTTAGACTTGTTCACTTTTCCCATTATTGTACCATCAATTCGGCTTTTTAGATACGATGCTAAATCATCAAAGTGTCGAACATCAATATAATTAATCCCTGATGCTTTATATCTTTTAGACAATGAAATAGTGAATGCAGCCCAATTAAATTTTTCCCCTTTTTTGTTTAATTCAACTTGTTTCCAATCGCCATATCGCTTTTTTAAATAATCAATATAGTTCTTCTTGGAAAGCTCTTTGCCTAACGCTCCGTCTGGTAATTCAATTTTTGGCTTTATAGGCTTGGATTTTTTTACAAACTTTGGAAAATACTTATGTAATAAAGCCTCTGATTGTTCAATATGTTTTGTTATGGTATCCCATCCCCAATAATATAAATGAAATGGTAGTTCCTGTTCTTTTTTAATTTGATTTAGGTATTCCTGTATTTGAGCATCGTCACGAAATGTAGAAACAAAAACAAATTTGTCGAAATCAATCGCTAAATCCCTTGCTTTTTCTAAATCAGTATTTATATCCTGAATTAGAATTTTCCTTATAGTTTCATCTTTTCTTCCAATACTTTTCAATTTGCACTGTATAACCGTTTTTGTTTTAGAAGAAAAGACATCAATACCTTTCTGATTTTGTCCTTTCACACCAAACGTCTGAAAATCTGTATTCTCATATGACGAGGTATTCTCTACAAAATTGAATAAATCACAAGTGAGTTCCTCAAATAACCTTTCATCTTTTAAAGGAGGTAATTGATAGTTTGCCATTTAAAAAAATCGTTTAAAAATTGTTTCCTGTTCGGTATCTGAGAATTCAGCAATCACTTGTTTAGACCAATCAAAATCGAACTTGCCAAACTTATTTTCATCCCCGTTTAAATCAATTTCGTCTTCATTGAAAGTAAGGATATACTGAAAGTTATGCAGCTCGTTTGATTTGTGGTACATATAGTTCAGGACATTGGATATTGTTTTGTATGATATGGCGTGAAATACACCATCGTGTACAAGAAAATCCGGAATATTACGCTTGTCAATCCTGCTCTTTAAAAAGACCATTAAATCATACGCTACGATTTTCAAACGCTCTTGTCCTAACGCATCAGCTTTAGGGATTTCCAAACTTATTTTAAAAGGCAATTGGTTTCTCGGCGAAGTAGAGTTTAATGTGATATTAAAATAAGAGTTGTCAAATTCTTCATCTAAATAAATTGCATTTTCAAGAATTTGCTGAAATAACAATCTCAACTCATCAAGGTATGATTGCTGCTTATTTAGCTCGCTGACAATATCTCTTTTTAATTCTGCGATAACAATATTGGAGTTTCCCAATATCTCTTCTATTTCGTCAATTTCTCGTACAATTGAGGTATTCCGTTCTAAAAGTGTTTTTTCATTGACTAATCTTTCATAAGTGCTTTCAATCCTATCCAATGCACCTCTCTCTTTTAGCAATGAAAATAATTGGCTCCTGTTCTTTTCTAATTTTTCAAGCTGCGTTAAACTCTGGTCGATTGATGATTGTAATTTCTTTTCTTCTTCCAACAAATATTTATTCCTATTCGTCAGTAGTTGTTTTTTAAAGTCTATAACTTCATCCAAACTCCTTTTTACAAAGTTGCCGAATGTTGCTACGGTTTCATTGTAGAGCTTACGAATTTTGTCCAGGTCGATAGAAGACACATCATTGTAAGAGGATTTTAGTTTTTCTAATTTCCGGTTTGTATTATGATAGATGACAGATTGCTCGTTAATTTCAGATATAACCTGATTTAATTTTTGTTCTATTTCTTTGTGATTAGCAAGAAAATTGTATTCCTTCAGGCTGCCTTCGAGTGCAGCAATGTCTTTTTCAATCTTTAACCGCTCTGTTCTAAATTCCTGAATATCTTTACCTGTATCTGCTTTAACCTTTTCTGAAAGGGATTTTACCGTATTATTATACCTTTCGTATTCAGAAGATACTTCGTTATATTTTAAAAGTGTTTTTGTCGGGAGATTTAGCAAATAAAAATTATACAATGCCTTTTCTCTTGCATTGGCATTGTAAGAAACAAAATTTAAAGGGTCAACTCTTTGCTGACTTTGCAAGTCGTCCTTAACAAAAAATTCCATCAACGTTCCATATCTTTTTCCTTCAAAGAATACTTCGTTGTTCTCTGTCGGAAAAAATATCCCTTCCAGCAATTTCGGCATTTCAGATTTTTCATATTCATCAAGAGCATCCGGTCGCTTCCCGAAAAATATTTTTTTTGTATCGGCAAAGCCCCTCTTGATAAAATATTTTTGTTCCTGTACTTCAATTTCTAAAGTAATCGTGTGTTCATCATCACGTAAAAAGTCATACTTTTTTTGAGCAAATCTTTTTTCTGCTTTACCGCTTAATAAGGTAAAATCAACAAGCCTGACCAACGTAGATTTGCCAATACCATTAATCCCTCGTGCTTCTTTATCCCCAGAGTATTTGCCCAATATGATGTTTATTCCATTGTGAAATGGAACAGCATCTATAAGGTTGGTTTCTGAATATATTCTAATTAACATTGTCGAATAAACTTGTTTGATTTTCTTCTTGGTTTTCTTTCTTTACCAATTTAATTTTATATCCTTTTTTCTCAATGCTGCCAATCGTATGCAAGAAGGTCAAGGCATACAGAAAAAGGTCGGGTGTCCTATCTTTATCCCTGTTTAAAAACTTATTCATTATATCATCCACGATAACGTATTTGTTTTTGAAAGGGGAATTACCCATAATACTTATAATATCTGCTCCCAATACCATAAGGTTGGTTTTAAGATTGCTTTCAGGCTGCGGTAATATCATAGTTCATTTTCTGTTTTTCTGCCTATTAAACACTGTTCAAACATATACAGCAATATAGATTTTACGCATTTTACATATTCATCATCTTTAATGTTTCCATATGTCGTTGTATATTGGTCGGTCAGATTATATAATCTCTCCTTGAAATTTCCTGAAAGTTTATTGTAATCATTTATAACCCTTCTTTTCAGGGTATTAATCTCATCATCATTATATCCCGAAAGTATATTGGTAATCGTATTAAACTCCGCCATAACCAATACCATTTCCGAGTTCATCCCATCCCAATCTTCCTGTTCAAAGTTGAGTTCGATTTTCTTTTGGGGAGGGACTAATGTTTTCCTGTCGAAATGCAGAGCTTTATCTTCTTCGTTTGAGGCATTCAGTAGGTCATTAATGATTTCCTGAATATAGTCCTGTATAAAAAAGTTTTCAATGCCTAAGTAGGCTGCAAGTTTCCTTTTTTTACTTGATACAAGTTCATCAACAATAGAAAGAATTTGGTCTATCCCCTTAATCGAAGTATCGCCATCTAAACCCTGAATTAGTGTAAATTGTTCCGGTGACACTTCGTGGTTAACATACATTTCCCAATTTGGAAATTTGTCTTTCCAGTTTTTTTGGTATTTTTCAAAATCTCCTTCTTTATTTGCTGCACCTAAAACTTTTGTTTCAAAATCAGTTTTGCTATATTTTCTTGGCGCATAACAAGCCAATATCTTTTGTTCGGGCAAAATAGTACCGTCATTGCCTTTATCCTTATTCCTCCTGATGGGCGTATAGTTATCAACGCCATATTTCAAAAGAAACAGTTCATCAATAAATTCTTCGAACTCAAATCCTTCTTTGGATTGAATTTGCATTTTAAAAGCGTTCTTCAATAATTTATCCATATACAAATCAGAGTTCCAAATTAATTTTAACCGTACCGTCAAATCCCTTTTCTACTATCTCTTTAAGGGTTTGAAGTTTGATATTATTGCCATAATCAGTTTCGACCTTAGAAATGTAACTCCTTTTCTTACCCACTTTTTGGGCTAATTGTTCTTGAGTTAGCTGTCTTTGTTCTCTGGCTTCCTTCAGCATTTCTCCAATATGTCTGCCTGATATTTTCATCTCAAAAAGGATTAAAATTGACTTTATTATGAATGTACAAATGTAATTTAAAAGTTGCATTGAACCAACTGTAAATTGCAATAAAAGCCTCCCATCATTTGTACTTCCGTTCTGGAAGTCCCCACCAACAAAGCCACTCACAGCCAAACACTTCCTTTGACTGCCACTTTCTTATAACGCCTCTTTTTCCACAAGACATTTGTCCCGAAAGCTCGCAAGGTGCGGGATAAACAGTAACAAATTAATGTGTTTCAATTATGGAAAAACAGAGAAAAAAAGTTTTGCTGGCAGCCGTGGCAATGCTGTCAGGAATTGGTGCGTTCGCACAGGGAAACGGCTCGGCAGGTATCAACGAGGCTACCCAAATGGTAACAAGTTATTTCGACCCCGCAACGCAGTTAATCTACGCCATCGGTGCGGTAGTCGGGTTAATCGGGGGCGTTAAGGTTTACAACAAATTCAGTTCCGGCGACCCCGACACGAGCAAGACCGCAGCTTCGTGGTTCGGTGCGTGTATCTTCTTGATTGTTGCCGCTACCATCCTGCGTTCATTCTTCCTTTAATCCTTTGCCTTATGAATTACAATATCAACAAAGGCATCGGCAGGACGGTGGAATTTAAAGGGCTGAAAGCGCAATACCTGTTCATTTTCGCAGGTGGGCTGCTCGGTACGCTTATCCTCGTGATGATACTGTATATGGCAGGCGTAAACTCCTACATCTGCCTGTTCCTCGGAACAGGCGGTGCTTCGCTCATTATATGGCAGACCTTTTCGCTCAACAGGAAGTACGGCGAACACGGGCTGATGAAAATTGCAGCCAATAAAAGGCATCCCCGCTACATCATCTGCCGCAAGCCTGTACACCGCTATTTAAAATTCACACCTAAACAGAATGCCGTATGAGAAATGTAGCAAAGACCACCACACTGGAAAATAAATTTCCTTTGTTGGCAGTAGAGAACAACTGCATCTTATCCAAAGATGCGGACATTACCGCCTGCTTTGAAGTGCGCCTGCCGGAACTGTTCACGGTAGCTTCTGCGGAATACGAAGCCATACACTCCGCCTGGCACAAGGCTATCAAAACCCTGCCTGATTTTACGGTCATTCACAAACAGGATTGGTACATTAAGGAAAGCTATGCGCCCGATTTGGCAATCGAAGACCAGAGCTTTTTATCAAAGTCCTATCAACGCCATTTCAACGAGCGACCGTTCCTGAACCATTATTGCTACCTGTTCCTGACGAAGACCACAAAGGAAAGAATGCGGATGCAAAGCAACTTCAGTTCGCTTTGCAAAGGTACGTTGATACCAAAGGAAATCAGGAACAAGGAAACGATACACCGCTTTATGGAGGCGGTCGCCCAGTTTGAGCGTATCGTGAACGATAGCGGTTTTGTTAGCCTGCGGCGTTTGACCGAAGAGGACATTATCGGAACGGAAGATACACAGGGATTACTGGAACAGTACCTCACGTTATCGAGGGGAGCCGGAACACCAATGCAGGACATCGCACTCGGAAACGAAGAAGTACGCATCGGTAACAAAAGGTTAAGCCTGCATACACTTTCAGATACGGACGACCTGCCCGGAACGGTATCGGCAGATACCCGTTTTGAAAAGCTATCTACCGACCGTAGCGACTGCCGCCTTTCATTCGCCGCACCCGTGGGCTTGCTGTTAAGCTGCAACCACATTTACAACCAGTACATTTTTTTGGATAACAGCGAAGACAACCTGCAAAAGTTTGAGAAGTCCGCAAGGAATATGCACTCACTGGCTCGTTACAGCCGTGCCAACCAAATCAACAAAGAGTGGATAGAAAAGTACCTGAACGAAGCCCACAGCTTCGGGCTTTCTTCAATCCGTGCGCACTTCAACATTATAGCGTGGTCGGAAGACCCTGCGGAACTGAAACAGCTAAAGAATGATTGCGGTAGTGCATTGGCATTGATGGAGTGTAAGCCTCGGCACAACACTACGGACGTAGCCACTTTGTATTGGGCAGGTATGCCCGGCAATGCGGGCGACTTCCCCAGTGAGGAAAGTTTTTACACTTTTATTGAGCCTGCATTGTGCTTCTTCACGGAAGAAACCAACTACCACAATTCGCCCTCGCCGTTCGGTATCAAGATGGCTGACAGGCTTACAGGAAAACCTATCCATTTGGATATTTCCGACCTGCCTATGAAGCGTGGTATCATTACGAACCGGAACAAGTTTATACTTGGTCCATCGGGAAGTGGTAAATCGTTCTTCACTAACCATATGGTACGGCAGTATTATGAACAGGGCGCACACGTACTGTTGGTAGATACGGGTAACTCTTATCAGGGCTTGTGCGAACTCATCAAAGGAAAGACCAAAGGCGAAGACGGTGTTTACTTCACTTATACCGAAGATAACCCCATTGCCTTTAACCCTTTCTATACCGATGATGGCGTGTTCGACATTGAGAAGCGGGAAAGTATCAAGACTTTGATACTGACCTTATGGAAACGTGACGATGAGCCGCCAACCCGTTCTGAAGAAGTTGCCCTTTCCAATGCGGTAAGCGGTTATATCGAACGTATCAAAACGGAAGACGTTTACCCGTCATTCAACGGTTTCTATGAGTATGTAAAAGGCGACTACCGCAAGGTACTGGAAGAAAAGCAGGTCAGGGAAAAGGACTTTGACATTGCCAACTTCCTGAACGTACTCGAACCCTATTACAAGGGTGGCGAATATGATTACCTGCTGAACTCCAACAAGCAGTTAGACCTGCTTTCCAAACGCTTTATCGTGTTTGAGATTGATGCGATTAAAGACCACAAAATCCTCTTTCCCATTGTGACCATCATCATTATGGAGGTGTTCATCAACAAGATGCGCCGATTGAAAGGTATTCGTAAGCTCATCCTGATTGAAGAGGCTTGGAAAGCGATAGCCAAAGAAGGAATGGCAGAATACATCAAGTATTTGTTTAAGACCGTCCGCAAATTTTTCGGAGAAGCGATTGTCGTAACGCAAGAGGTCGATGATATTATCCAGTCGCCCATTGTCAAGGAAAGTATCATCAATAACTCCGACTGTAAAATCCTGCTTGACCAACGCAAGTATATGAACAAGTTTGATGATATACAGGCGATGTTGGGGCTTACGGACAAAGAGAAAGGGCAGGTACTTTCCATCAATATGAACAACGATGCAAGCCGACTTTACAAAGAGGTTTGGATTGGCTTAGGTGGTACGCACTCGGCAGTCTATGCCACCGAAGTTAGTTTGGAGGAATACCTCGCCTACACGACAGAAGAAACCGAAAAAATGGAAGTAATGCAGCTTGCTTCCGAACTGGATGGTAATGTAGAACTCGCCATTAAGCATATCGCAATGCAAAGGCGGGACAATTCAAATCAATAGTCATTAACAATTTAAAAATTCAGAAACAATGAAAAAAGTATTGTATCTGGTGTGTACGGCACTGATGCTCGCCGTAGCACCGTCAGCAAAAGCCCAGTGGGTTGTAACCGACCCGGCTAATTTGGCTTCGGGCATTATCAACTCTGCAAACGAAATCGTGCAGACTTCTTCCACCGTAAGCAACGTGATAAAGAACTTCAACGAAGTGAAAAAAGTTTACGACCAGGGCAAGGAATATTACGACAAGCTGAAAGCTATCAACAACCTTGTGAAAGATGCCCGTAAAGTGCAACAAACGGTATTGTTGGTAGGCGATGTTTCCGAAATGTACGTGAACAACTTCGGCAAGATGATGAACGACCCAAATTTCACACCGCAGGAACTGACCGCTATCGGCAACGGTTATTCGGCACTGCTCAATGAAAGTACCGAACTGCTGAAAGAACTGAAGCAGATTATAACCTCATCAAGCCTTTCGCTCAATGACAAAGAGCGTATGGATGTGATTGACCGTGTGTACAAAGAGGTAAAGGATTACCACAGCCTTGTACGCTACTACACCAAC
>NZ_JAENGN010000033.1:0-10976 GCF_016533505.1 Parapedobacter sp. ISTM3
TCTCTGATTTCTAATTCTGAAAGTTTTCTCAAATAGTCTTTTACATCATCAATATTTTCAATGTCTTTTAATTCAGGAAATGCTCGTTTGATACTCGTTTCTGCTTCGATTGCATTAAAAAGTTTTTTTGGACGAGCTTCAAATACATTATCCGCTGTGCTTGTGCCTTTCAATACACCAACTAGTTTACCATTATCTCCCGTTTGTAGCCCAACACCTCCATCAGCTAAAACACCTAAGAAAGTATATGATTTTGGTTTCAAGCTATTGAGATAGCGATTAATTTCAGTTCGATTTTGCTCAACTTTTTTACTCGTTTCCACTTTAGGCCACCATTGTTTAAAGGTTGGCCATACGGGTTTTACTATTTTGTCAAACAGGTCGGAGTTGTATTTAGAAGGTGGGAAAATGGAATAGTTTAAGGAGTTATGATAAAGAAAAAGGTCTGTTCTATATTTAGTTAGCTTACTATGCTCATCAATTAACACGGCTCTATCATCACAGGAATGCGAAGAAACCCATTTAACTTCTTTTGAGCCATCTCTACCCAATTCGCCAAAAGCAGTATTTAATACTTTTTCCCAACCAGCAAGGTTCTCACTGCTTTTTTTGATGCTTTCCCATTCTGCCTCCGATATACCAAATGTTTCCGCCTTGGGGAAACGCAAATCAATATAGTTCATTTGGTCTTTTGGTGTTGGCTTAACTTTGGAAAGTGTGAAAATGGCTGTGTCAACCATTGCTGCAAATGCCTTGGGTGTATTTACAATTTCAAGAAGTTTGCAAAGGCGTTCTTCTTCAAATTGTATTTGTCCGTCTTTATTTCCAGCACCAATAAATAGCCTACGCATATTTTCTTTGGTCATAATCACTAGGAAAGTATCAGATGTGATATAGCTTAAAATTCCTCCGTTTTTGAGTAATTCAAGCCCCCTGAAAGTAAAATGGTTGTATAAATCATCGCAAAATCCATACTCCTCTTCCAGTTTTTTAGTCAATCCCATTTTGCTAATGAGTTTGGTGTTTACATAAGGTGGATTGCCAATAACTATATCAAAGCCAGGATTTTTACTCTCTTTATTGAATATACCAGGGAACACTACTCTTTCTATAAAGTAATCCTTAATAGAATTTCGGAAAACAGCCAACTCTCCTAGTTCATTTGAAAGTGTTTCAGCCTTTTTCTTTGCTTTGTTGATTTCAGTTGTTGATGCACTATTACTCACAAGGTAATTCACTTTGTTTTGAGCAGCGTTTAGCTCTTTCATTACTGCATCTGATTTACTATCAACAACCTTTTCAAGAAGTTTTATTATCTTTTCCTTTATTTCTTCTTTGGTTCCGTGTCGGTCGCTTTTGGCAATGAAGTATTGGTTTTCGAGATTGACCAATTCATTCAAAAGTTTTTCATTATCAATTGTATCAATAAGTTGATTGATGTTTTGGTCTTTATAAAATCTCAATAATGAGTTTTTCTTGTAAAACTTAAACTCAAGGTTGGGCAGGGGTTTTAGATTGTAATTCTCTTTTGAGAAGTCAACTCTTTGTTCTACAATTAATGAAAGCCAACAACGGAGTTTGGTAATCTCAATGGCATATTCCAACAAGTCCACACCAAACAAACAACTTCGCAACAAGCCCAATTTCTTTACATATCGAATTTGTCCATCTGCAAACATTTCAGAAATATGCTCTCTGAATTGCTCGTCTTTTGACTTCATCATTTCTGCTACCCACACTTTTCCTTCGGGGTCAACGGTAGTAAGCACTTGCATCATTTCTTCCAACATACCCATTGGGAAAGCTCCCGAACCACAAGCAGGGTCAAGCACGGTTGTTTCCAAAAGTTTGTGAATGATAGTTTTGCTGTTTTCGGGTTTTATTTCAGTGTCAAGATGTTTCAATAATGTGCTTCGGCACATATAAGAAACTACTGGGCGAGGCGTATAAAAGGCACCTGCATTTTTTCGTGCCGCTTCTTTGGTGTCATCGCTTTGTTCTGCCAATAAGTTTTCAAAAATCCTACCCAACATTTCAGGGTCAACTGCAATTTCTTCTTCAAGTGGTGTGTTCTCTGCAATGGTAAATTTGTAACGAGCAAGAATACTGTTTAAACCTTTATCTGTATCTAACAACAAATTGTCAGGAACAGAAAACGCATTATTTACAATGTGATTTCCATTTCTATCAATTTCACACCAATCATTTGGATGCACATCAAATAAACCACCATTCAAGTATGGCGAAAAGAAAATAGCATCCTTGATAGTCTGTTCGTCTGAAAAATTGGCTGCATATACATCAAACACTTTCTTAGCACGGTCTTTCTTTTCGCTGTTCAAAGCATTGAAGAAAAGGTTTTGCAGAATGAATTTATAATAAGCTGTGCCTTTGCTTTTGGGTTTTATCAGGTCGTTTTCTTCTCCGTTTTCAAATTCAGGAAGTAGCAAATCATCTTTTACCACTTTAAGTTCTTTCAAAAACCAAATGAAAATCAATCGGGCAATCAAACGAACCGTAAAATCTTTGTGTTTTTCAGAACCTGCGGTTTGGTCTGGAATCTTGATGTCTTTTACTGCTTTGTTGAACCAAGCGATGATGTCTTCATAAAATGTCTTATTAAGAACTGAAATAGAGAAAACCGATTGCCAGTAGTAATACAATTGGGTAAAGCTTTTTACTGCTTTGTTGCCTGCTGTAGGAATTACCAATTGTTTTAATATAGCTAAATGTCCTCTGTGTGGCTGTTGTGTATCAATGTCTTTAAGCAATGAAACCTTTCCAATTTTCTCACCTTCTCTCCATTCTTGTTTGTAAGGTATGCGTTCACTGTTTGCAAACGAAATCAGGTTATCGTATTTGAAAATGATGGTTACTGGCGTATAAGGAAAAGTGCGGTTGAACGCTCTTGTAATTTCTGCTAAATGACTTCTAGTGATAGGCAAGCCGTCTTTTCTGTTTTTCAACTTCACACCAAAAAGCAACAAGCCGTCATAATCGGCTTTCAGTTTTTTTACTTCAGCTAAATTTTTGAATGTTTCAGTGCCTTCAAAAATGGCATCGTTTACCATACCCAACGCAAATACATCTTCAATGAGTTTATGTGCTTCGTTATTAGCTTTGTAGCGTTCGCCTAAAATGTCGTTTGCTGATGCGGGTTCGTCTGCCAAATAATCAACTGGCACTTTCAGTTCTTCAAAAAATGCTTTCAGGGCATCTATGAATGGTTCGCTATGGAATTTTGAGATTGAATTCATTACTTACTTATAATAAACCAAGTGATTAAATCGAAATTTTCTTTATTGAATTTTTGCGAAGTAGAGCCTTCGTCCTTTAGTTTCTGAATGGTGGTTTTGCTTCCTGATTTCAGTTTGTTCAACATATCAAGTGAAGCTTTTCCCATTTTCTGTTTTACTGTTCCATCTTCCTGCACTTCTTCTTCGGTTGCCTGACTTTTTAACCAAGCAGATAATGCAGCCGATAAATGTTCAATGGATTTTGGCTCGCCTTGGTCAATGGATTTTGGCACAAAACGAACTTCATCTTTGTGTTTTGCCAAAGCGTCCAATACTTCTTTTTGGTTTAAGAAAACCGATTTGCCCGAATGGTCAATGTAAATGAGTTCGTATCCTTTGTATTCAAAGTTTGTTGACTTTGATGGTTTGCTCGGATAACCTAATAAGGCAATTAAACCTTCTTCGGGGCAAACTTCCTGATTGGCTTTGAAACCTGTGTAAATACCGTTTGGCAGTGATTTGTAAAACTGTTCATTCTTTCTCAGTTCTTCCAATAATTCCTGACGGAACGTTTCCAAAGAGAAATCATCAAATCCTAAAGATTTTTCGGTGTCAATTTCTTCCCAAGAAGATTGCATTTGCTCCAACATTCTTGCTTTTTGCTTTTGCTCCAGATTTTCATCTTCTGCCATTTCTTTAAAAGAGTCGGAAAAATCCAAATGAACTTCAGAACCTGCCAATTTCATTGCAGCCATTCTTTGTTCAATTCTGCCTTGCAAATTCAAGTAAGAATTGATATTGTTTGATGGCCAGAAATTAATGCCAAATATTTTTGTGTTTGGTGAACCCAAACGGTCTATACGACCCATTCGCTGAATTACACGAACAGGATTCCAGTGAATATCATAATTGATTACCAAATCACAATCTTGCAAGTTTTGTCCTTCGCTTAATGCATCGGTAGCAATCAGAATGTCAATAGGGTTTTGCAGTTTTTCATAAGTCCGTTTGTCGTTCTCCGCAATCCAAAGTTGCCATTCATCAAAATGCTTTTTCAGGTCAATTTCTTTGTTTGATGGTTCAAATTGCCATTCTTTCTCTCTAAACAATTTTGTGAAAGGAGCAAAGCGTTCTAAAATGGGTTCGTATCGCTTAGTTTCTCCCTCTTCATCCCAGACTACAGACGTATCACCACTTATTGCAGCCACTTTGTCAAAACCTCTTGATTTCAGTTGGTCAAAGAGATAAAAAGCTGTGTCTTTGTAAACGGTAAAGATTAAAACTTTTGGATTACCATTATTATCACCTGACTGTCTTTTCTTAACAATTCGGTTTATCAGTGTTTCCAGCTTATCATCTTCGCTGCTGTGATTTCTTGGCTTCTTAATTTCTTTAGAAATTTTTCTTTCAAATTGAATCAAGTTAGATTGCAACAATTGCAATGCTTCAATATCTGCTTTTAAATCTTTCTTGTAGTTTTCAATGTTGCCTGAGCGGTCAATATCAATCAAGCGTGTTTTACGCTTTTTGCCCAAAGTAATTTCTTCAATTTGAGCCAAAATATCATCATCATCAAAAAGTGATGGTTGGGCTTCGTTCCATCCTGTTTCCTTTTTAGTTTCCTGATATTGCTTGATTCTGTCGAGTGCATTTTGATGATGAGCTAAAATCTTCTCAACAGTTGATTGAAAAGAGAACCAAGAAGATTCCAATCGTTTTACCAATAAGATATACATCATTTTCACCAAGAAATGGTCACGTTGCTTTTCATCGTGTAAAACATCTGCATCCTCAAATTCTTCAATGTAAAATGATGGTTGATAACCTGAAAGCATTGGTGGGAAATGGTCAAACAATTCTTCAAAGCTTTCAAAGTTGCCAATTTGCTTAGGCGTAACGAAAATATTTTCAGGTTTTGATTTTTTTGGGAATTCTAAACCATCTTGATGTCCCTCAATCATTTTACGAGTTCTGGCAACAGTCAAAGAATCTGTCAGTTTGAAAAAGTTTGGCGGCAATTTTTTAATGAACTCTCCAATTTTTGGTTCGGGTTCTTGAGTCCATTCGTTAAATGCTTTTTGTGCTGCTCTGAAAGTATAATCTAAATTTTTGATGTCCAAAGACTCTTCAAATCCTTTTGAATTACCACTTACAATGAGTTTAAATTGATTTCTGATGTCCATCAACGAATTGTTGATTGGTGTTGCTGAAAGCATCAATACTTTTACATCTTCGTTTTGAGAAAGAATTTGGTCAACAAGGAATTTGTATCGCTTCGACTTGTCGTTTCTCAAATTGTGGCTTTCGTCAATTACAAACAGTTTGGGCTTTTCATTGATGAAAAGTTTGTCTGCTCTGTCGTGGTATTTTTCCATTAGGTCATCTGTCAAATCAGTATGAAACCTTAGGAAATATTCAAATTGGTCTTTCTCGAACTTTGAGTTTTGATTCTTCTGATATATTCTCCAATTGTATTGCAATTTCTTAGGACAAATTAATATCACTTCACGACCTTGCAATTGATAGAATTTCATTACAGCCAAAGCAGTCCAAGTTTTACCCAAACCAACTGCATCGGCTAAAATTGCTCCATTATATTTTTGAAGCATTTTAATCAAACTCAAAACACCTTTTTGCTGAAATTCATACAGTGAATTATAAACTACAGTATTTTCAAGTCGTCCGATTTGTCGGTTAAACTCAGGGTTGTCTTTTTCAAGTAGTAGTTCGTCACCAAACAATTCAAAAAGCACCTTGAAATAAAGTTGCTTTGGCGAATACTCTGTGAAAATCTTTTTGATTTCGTCAATAAGATATTTCTTGAATGGAATACGATTTACGCCACCGTTGCCGTCAACAACGGTTTTATAGTCGTGGGCTTGTGGTCTTGACCACAAGCTGTCGAACCATTTTATTAACTCGTTGTATTGTGGGTCTGAACCAAAACTGCCAATATTCAACTCCACATTATTGGTTGTCTTTAAACCAACTCCTGCCTCTGTTAAATTAGAACTGCCTGAAATGTAATAGTCCTTTTGTGGGTCTTTGTCGTTGTGTTTGTATAAGTATGCTTTTGCGTGGCAAAAGTTAGGTTCAAGTGTCTTTGCTAAAACTTTGTCAAGCTCTAAAAAAGCAACCGCTTCCTGAGCAACTTTACTCAATTTTAATGATGCGTCAATATTGATGTCCTCGTTTAAAAGGTCAAGTGCTCTGTCTTTGTCAAAGTCAAAGCTTACGATGTCACCAAGTATAAATTTGTATTCATCAATTTTGTCCTTTGTTTCCTTTGATAAATAAGCCAATGCACCAACAGTAAAGTAACCTGTCACGATGGAAAGTTTCCCTGTCTGGGTATATTTTGTAATCCATTCGTGGACTTTTAAGTTTTCGTTCTCGTTGTCTAAAATCATATGGCTAATTTATTCATTCTTATTATTAGTCCTTGTGAGGTGGGGCAAAGCCAAATGTGCCACTTGCGGGCTGGCATAAAATTGTTTTTAAAAAATGTGGGTGGGAAAAAAATAAAAAACATAGGGTCGGCAATGAGTGTCGGCTTACTCGCTGTCCGTTTGTAATATCGTTTCTATGTCTTTGGTCACCTGTCAAAATGGTTTACTTTTTTCTGTTTCTGTCAGTCGTTTGTTTGTCGTGTCGCTGTCTTAATACACTTGCTGCCAACGGTTCACGGCTTTGCGTAGTGGCGGCATTTTAGCACTGCCGTTGATTAGAATTATTATCGTCCAGTTAAGCACAAATGTTCAATAGAAATCCGTCACCCGCCATTACGCAAAACCGATGTTATGTGGCGTTTTGTCTGGTTTCTTTGATTTTGTTGTCAATAAATTGTAAGTCTTTGTCACTCATATTTGCTCCTTTTTGAATTTTAATTTGTCTCGTTTTCAAGTAGCAATTTAATGCTTCGTCTGTCTGTCCTTCTTTTTTATAGATGTCACCCAATGTTAACCATAAGTAGTCAGTCATAGGATACTTTTTTAATATGTTATCAAGGTATGAAACGGCTTCATTGAACTGTCCTGATTGATGTAAATATTGTGCTTTCATTGACATTCCTTGTGCAGGATTAATTTGTCTGTCAATTAGTAACTCCGCATATTTAATAGCATTTGAAGTGTCGCCAATGAAGAAATATGATTTAGATAAGTTAGTTATTGTTTCTCCGTCATTTTCGTTGTTGCTTAATACAACTTTAAAAAATTTGATAGCATTTTTGAAGTCGTGAACCTGATAACAACACATTGCTGCATTAAAAGATTCGTTAATTGTCAGGTCTGAATAGTCAGCCAACTTTGTGTAAATTTTTGATGCGAACTCGAATAGTTGGTTTTGAACAAACTTAGGAAGAAGATTTTTTGCATTTATGTGTAATGATAGCTTTTCAGGCGTAAGTTCAAAACAACGTAAAATACATTGTGCTGATTCGCTAATATCTCCTGTTTCAACCAATGTATTTGCTAAGTTCATCAATGCTCCACTGTTATTTGGGTCAAGTTCAACTGCTCTTAATAGACAAGTTTTAGCATCTTTATTATTTTCTTGTTCTAAATAAATTGCTCCAAGATTATTTAATGCTGTTGGATTGTATTGATATAGAAAAATAGATTTTTTTGTTGCTTCTAAAGCATTTTGAAGTTGACCTAATTCATATTCAAGTCGCCCCTTTTGTGACCAAGCTGTAAAATGGTCAGGCTGATAACGTAAATATTCGTTTATTGCTTGTAATGCACCTTTTTTATTTCCAATAGCAGATAAAGAACGTGATAGAATGTATAGCTCTTCTAATTTATCATCTTTGGTTATAGTTTGTTTAGGAATGTCAATTGAGTTCTCTTTAGCAACAGATAACAAATCTTTAAAAAGTTCTTGAAATTGCTGGTATCTTTTAGATAAATCCTTTTCCATACACTTCTTACAAATCTCAAAAAGTGGATGGTTAATCCATTTCACAGGTTCTTTAAGGTGGACTTGTCTTATGTCGGGGCTTGACATTACATAAGGATAGTTTCCTTTTGTAATGAGTTGATACAGCACTATCCCAAAACTGTATATATCACTTCTGTGGTCTATTCTGTCAGGCTGAAAAATTTGTTCAGGCGAATAGTAAAGTGGTGTTCCACCTCCAATTCTGTCGTCATTTAAAATAGATTTAGACAGTCCGAAATCAGTAACCTTTAAATTCAGTTCACGGTCAATAAGTATATTGTGAGGTTTAATGTCCGAATGTGCAATCATTCCCTTACCAAGACAATGATTCATACCATAAGTAAACTGAATTGCCCATTTAATTATTAACGCTAAAGGAATATCTTTTCCTATGTAACTTGTTAGTCTATTTTCGTCATTGTCATTCGGTTCAACAAATTCAGCAGCAACAAAAATTCTTCCTTCAATTTTTTCTGCGAAAAGTGTCTTTACGATGTTTTGATGAACTCCAAAAGAAGTCCAATTTTTTGCTTCAGTCAAAAAAAGTTCTTCAAGGTGTGGTTTTATGTCTTGGTAACTTTTTAAAACAAAAGGAAACGGAATTCCTTCTTTTTCAACTAGAAAAACGTGTCCCATAGCCCCGCCAAATTGTTTCAGGACTTTATATTCTCCACCAATTGTCTTTTTTGTTTCTGTCATTCGTGCGGTGCGGTGTCGTTTTAAAATGCCACATAACTCTCAAATATACGCAACAATCTTCTGTATGCAAGGATGCCAAGTGCTTTTCTGTTAGCCCCTATAAATAGTTGTTTTTAAGTGTCTTGCTTTGGTGTTATCAGATTTTGTATATTGCGCATTTTGTATAACTTTCTTAGATTTGTTTTGGCAGATAATACAAAATACGCAGTATGGAAGTTGTTGATTTTTCTGGTTTTGATTTTCGGGACGGCAGGCGCAAGGATGCCGCAGTCATTTGGATGGATTTCAAATACGACCCGGCAAAGATTGATTTGGTCAAATCGCTGAAAGGTAGGTGGAGCAGGTCTGAAAAGTGCTGGTATGTGCCGGACAACGCCCATTTCCGGACACTGTTTGGGATGGAAATCCCACCAGTTGGCAAAGGGGTATTGTCCAAATTGTCACCCGTGAATGCACGGGAGTTGCAACGAATGAAAGAAGTGTTGCAGATGAAAGCCTACAGTCCGTCCACCATAAAGACATACATGGTCGAATTTGCACAGTTACTGTATGTGGTGAAAGACGTGCCCGTTGATTCGCTGGGCTACGACCGTCTCCGTGCTTACATCCTTTATTGCATCAATACATTGAAGATTTCGGAAAGCCAGCTGCACAGCAGGCTCAACGCCGTTAAATTCTATTTTGAACAGGTGCTCCATAAACCGGGCTTCTTTGCCGAAATCCCACGTCCGAAGAAGCCGTCCACTTTGCCAAAGGTGTTGGGCAAAAAGGAAGTAAAACGGATATTCGACGCGGTACGAAACCGGAAGCATTTGCTGATGTTGCAACTGTGCTACGGAATGGGGCTGCGAGTAAGTGAGGTTGTCAATCTGAAAGTGAGTGACATCGACAGTGGACGGATGCAGGTACTCATCGAAGCGGGCAAAGGTAAGAAAGACCGGTATGTACCGCTACCTACCGCAGTGCTGGATTTGCTGCGGGAGTATTATAAAGCGTATCGCCCCAAGACTTATCTTTTTGAAGGTCAGTACGGAGGGCGGTATTCCGTCCGCAGTGTCCAAGCTGTGTTCAAGAATGCGATGAAGGCCGCAAAGGTAAACAGGCCGATAGGGATACACGGTTTGCGGCATAGTTACGCCACACATTTACTGGAATATGGCACTGACATGTCATTCATACAGCAGCTACTTGGTCACAATGACATTAAGACCACGATGCTTTATGCAAAAGTCGGCAATGCGCAACTGAATGCAATCAAAAGTCCGTTGGACAGGATTTTGTGACTACAGATTTAAGGATTATCACAATGGGACTAAATTACTTCAAAAGCAGAAAGCGCTTCGATTTTTCCCCGCATCCATTTGATGTAGGCAACATACTTGGTTTGAAGAGGGGGTATGGCAACAACCATTTTTTGCTCAAAATATATGGGTTGGACAAAACCGAATTTGAGAACTATTATACCTATCACCTGAATTATTTCCTGTCCAATGGGCAGGGAGCCGAAAAGGAGTTCCTTGCCCACGTGTGGTATATCGTGCAGAAACGGATTGAATATTTCGAGCGAAAGGACCCGTTCTCATCCGAGCATCCCCGGCATTTGTCAAACATCGGGAAACTTACCGAATTCCAGCAATACCTCGGCACACGCGATAAATGGAACATCCGGCCTAACGATGTGCTGCTGAAAGAAAAAGACGGAAAGATAGCCGAACTCCAAGCCCGTATACAGGATTTGGAAGAACAGTTGAAAGCGCATTCGAAATACGGGGTTGCACAGAAAGTGTATGTTGAGGACGGCTACCTGCCCACGCTGATCGACCTCATCCAGCAACTGCGCGAAGTGGGATTGCCCAATGGGAGGTCGCTGCTCAAAAGCGACCACCACAGCCCGTATTACAAACTGGTGGCGAAATACTTCAACCACGGCGGCAAGGAAATCCCATTGGATACGGCACGCAATTATTTCGTGGGCAAGGACGAAGCCCCAATAAAGGGTTCGCAGGTGCCGGATGGCAGGAAGCTATTCCGCATCGTCCCCGCAGACCAAGCCTGACCCCGACCCGTTCAATCCCCGAACATGACCAAGCCGCTCCGGTT
>NZ_JAENGN010000034.1:0-8969 GCF_016533505.1 Parapedobacter sp. ISTM3
GCGTATAAGTATGTTCAGGCCGATCGGCATCATAACCCGGATCGCCCGGGCTTAGCGGATTCGGATCACTCGATTCATCGCTTACCTGCAATTCATTACCTCCCGCATCCGTATAATCACCTGTGGCCGTTGCCCGGTTATATACGCCGCCGCCGTCAATGTCAGCCTGGGTAATGGTATAGGTCACTGTAGCCGTTGCATATTCACCAGGCTGCAATACACCATCCTGTTCCGCATCACCGAAATCCAATGTGATGGCCGCCGTCGGATTAGGAGCCTGAAACAATGGATCGGCAATGGACAAATTATCTACCCAATAATTGCCTGTATTCGTCAAAGTAAAGGTATACGTAATTGTTTCGCCCACCTGTGCAATACCGTCGCCCGCATGGGCCCCGGCACCATCATCATTGAAAACACCCGATTTTTCCAACGTGAGTTCCGCAGTACAGTCTTCTGTGAGAAAGGTACGTTGGGAGGTAACTACACCACAATCCCCGTCCACCGTGTAACTAACCACAACGGACGTATTTCCAGTACCGATAAACGTCAGTACATTGTTATCAGGCCCCGATAACGTCGCCAGGCCACTTACTACCGTAAATACACCTCCCGGCACATCTGCGATAAGCTCGATGGACGAACCATTACAAAACCGGTTGTTCGATCCGTAATAAATGGTTCCGCCGCCGATTTCAACGGCGTCGATTTCGGGCAATGATGCGGCGCCGCAGATTTGTACTTCGGCCGTTTCAAAAGTGAAGGTGGTTTGTGTATCGGAAGCGTTTGTCCCATCTCCCATACTTCCGGCGATGCGATGCCCCACATATCCAAATCTCGACTCACACTTCTTCACCAACATGGTGGTATGCCCACCGGTTTCAACGGCCAGGATTTCATCTCCTCCAGCTATACCATTAGGTATACCCGGATTCACGTTTGCCGATCCGCGTCCAAGCATACTGTTGTTGCTACTTCCCCAATTATAAATTCCAGACGAACTGGTCAACACGTTTACCGACCCATACTGGTGATCATGTTCCTGTGGCGATATCCAATGAATATTGTCCATTACAGGGCCAGAACTCGAATTATAGCGCGGTTGCACCCAACCTGTCCGCGCGGTTGTCGACCAATCGCCCAATTGACCGTTGTTGTTGCCTCCCAGTGCATATAAATTGCCATCAGCATACAATACATAGTAGCTCGAAGGGCCGCTGTTACTACCTGTCATCCCGATCATTTTGATGGATCCGGCAGCCGGAGGCAGCTCCATTTGGGTAGCCCTGGTTCGTTGTACAGCAGCAGTATTGTTACCCAAATATGTGCTGGACCCCCAAGTCCAAACGGTACCGTCCCGCTTCAGCGCTACCATTCCAGTATAGAAACCCCGCACCACCACGACGTCGTTCAGCAATGGATTTCCTGCTTCGTCCGTTTCCACACGTGCCCATTGCGTTGCACTACCTGCGCCTCCATTTCCCCGATTTTCGGCCTGCTGAGAAAGTATCCAAACATCGCCTGAACACGTGACGACCGCCAATGTACCCCGTGTGCCGAACAACATCTTTACATCGGTTGGGTTTACACCATGCGGAAGCCCCGTGGGGTTTCCATCCACCGTGATTCTTTTCAGCGCGCGGTCTGATGCGTTAGTCCCCGTAATCGCACTACTCAGGATGATGTTACTTACCGCCCCCCACGCAAACAGCCCATCGGTCGTTAAGGCAATGGCTTGGTGATTAGTACTATTGCTTCCCATGGTCACTTTCAGCACTGTGCCCGTCAATGCGGGATAATTTGTGCTGTTCAGATCGGTCGGTGACAATTGATTTCCCACACCGTCATTGGCCATATTCTGCCCCCATACCTTATATGTGCCATCATTGGTACGGACCGCCGTTGAATGGAATGCGGCCACAAAATTGTCATACTCGATAGTCGCTGCATCACTATTGGAGTTCATCCCAAAATTGGCATAATCCGTACCCGGGCATCCCTGCCCTACCACAAAACCACAGCCGCCCTGAGCTGATACCGAATGTGCGGACACCAGCATGACCAGTGTTCCTGTTAATGCAATCCAAAAAGACTTGAAACGAAGTGTATTTATGTTAATCATATGCGATGGTTATGCTATTTAATTTTTTGTGGAAGGCCGTATACTTGGACTTGGTTATTGATATCGACGAAATCGAACATAAGGTAGCTATTGCTGCGGGCCTGCCCGCTCAGCCGATAGGTGATCGTGTTGACGCCGGGATACAAGGTCACCTCGCGGTGTACGGGCACACCGACAATGGTCGTTCCTACCCCGGAAGACGTAAAAGGCTGAATCTCGCAGGCCAACGAGTCCTGCCCGTAAGCGGTGAACGTAACATCGATGGAAAGCGTCTGCCCATCGACCGGATGCCCACCGACGATTTCATCGGACAGGCGAACGGTTGAAAAATCAAATTCCATGTGGAAAGGGCTGACCTCAATCGTCATCTCTTCCGGATATTGCGGGTGATTGCAGGTTAGCGGATCGTAATTCAGTTCTTCTTCGATAGTGATCTGATACGTACCGGGGACTTCGAAAAGCAGCTTGCGAATCGGCCCCATGCCATGCTTCAATACGGCGCCGCTCGCCAGTTCCTTGATATGCCACTTTACGGTCCGGTCGAAGGGGTAATTAAACGGAATACCCATGCCGAGCACCATGTGTTCATCACCATTTTCGGCTTGGCTGATAAACGGAAAGATAAGGCAGAAAACAAAGCAAAGATGTAGGTAGACGTTTCTCATATCGTAGTTTCAGCGGCACAAACTTGCGGCTAATTACCCAAAAAAAAGTATCACGTGCTTGGGATGTCAATCTATCCAATCATTTGATACTGCATGTTTGCCGCTGTTTCTGAGCGGTTTACAGTGCCGGCACAATACAGGAAGCTTTAATCGGGCAAACTTGTATCCGTAGATCACCTGAGTGATCTATTTTGCGGCGATCCGGCTTCGGTATTCCGTTGGCGTGCAGCCGTGGAATTGTTTGAAGTATCGGTTGAACGAAGCCTTCGCCGTAAAACCGCTGTTAAAGAAAATTTCCGCAATGGTCATTTCGGGGTGCGATCGCATCAGCATGATCGAATGGTTTATCCGATGCTCATTGATATAGGTGTTGAAATTCTTGCCTATTCGGATGGAAAACACCTGAGACAAGTGATGTTTGGGTATCTTCAGCAGCTGTGCCAGTGTGGCCAATGACAGGCCGTCATCCAAATACACCTGTTTTTCTTTCATCAGTTGCCGCAGCTCGCCCTCGTATGCGTCCAGCAATTCCGGCGAAATAGCGGATTTCTGATATCGCCCGTCGCCTTGCGTATCTTCCGTATCCGCAGGTCGCCGTATTTCATCCTCCGGAATGGGATCGATTTCTTCATGAGCGGTGTCCGGCCTGGCGACAAGCCGCCTAATGATGTTGGCAAACAGAATCATAGTGGCGCTTAGCATCGTCAAAAAGATAATAGACCCCTGAAAACGCGAGCGGAAATATCCATTGGAAAAACCGGAGTAGGTAAATACCAGAAACACGACCGCGATAAACGCGAGCACCATGGCCATCACCGAAACCATCCGGATGTCTTCATTGCGTTCGGCATCCGGGCTTGCCCGCCGGAAAAACAACGCCCATATCGCGTACAGCAGGAAAGAAAGCGATAACGTTCCATAGAGGCTTAGCCCCAAAACACGCGCATGTGCCGCTCCCCATGAAGGGAAAGCCAGCCAAAGCAAATAACAAACCAGAAAGACAAAGAAGGGAAGTGTATGCGGCAAAACGTGCCGCATTTTCAACGGCAGGCCAGCGGCGACCTGATAGGCAAAGTATAAAGACGGGCCATACAATAAGCCGTAAGGCGCCAGATAATCCAACCGCAAGTTATCAGGAAAATAGATACGTACCAGCCATGCATGGGTGGCGTGCAACGCCAAATACCCCAAAAAACAACGGATATAGCGCTCCATTGGCGAGCGGAGCCCTGCCCGGACACTGATATAGACGGACAACAACGATACGCAGATGACCGCGACCAAGATATAAGAAGGCATCACCGCAGCACGCATAACATTTGGCCACAAAACGCACGGTACTCGGAGGGCGTCATGCCTGTATAAGCCTTGAAATACCTATTGAATGACGTTTTCGAATTGAAACCGCATTCATAAGAAAGGGAATCCAACGTCATGGTATCACCCATCTCCGAAATCCGGACCAACGAATATTCGATCCTGGCAGCAGCGATAAACTGGTAAAAGGCCTTTTGATAGTGCCTGTTGAATACTTGTGTCAGTTGATGGCGGGGTATTGCTGTATGTTGTGAGAGCATATCCAGTGAAACATCCGGATTTAAGAAAAGTTTGGATTGAATAAGCTCCCGTTCAACGACATCGATAATGTGCTGTTCTAACGCCCGGGGCAGTTTTGGTGTCGGCAAATCGGCCTGCTTTTGCTCACCCGATGCGGCCGCCAACTTCTCGTCATCAACCGCCTTGCCGGCCCCTTCGGTCCACCAGTATTTCAGTACCAGCGCAAACCCAATAGCCAAAAAGAAATATACCATCGGTCTGGCTTCAAAACCGATACTGCTGACTCCGACAAGGATTTCATATAACATAACATAGGTCAGAATAGCCAATCCGAAACACAATACCGTCAACTGGCGAATCAGGATATCGGTTGCTGTGGACGGTCCGTCTGCACGGCTGTACAGCCTGACGATAAGGATTGCATAGGTCAATAACGACAGCAGGCACGCGCCATAATAACACGTCGAATACCCCATTGCCCATCCGCTCGCCACCGGCTGCATCGAAGCGACGGCAAACAACACCACGTGCAAGGAAAACGGCAAAAACAACAGCGCTAACCGCATCGGTGAAGCCACTTCTGCCGATCGGTAGTGCGCATGGGCAAAAAGATACAGCAACACCGGGTATATCAGTCCAAGAGGTATCGGCATTTCATACTGTTGCCCGTCAATCAATGCCAGCCACATCAGTTTGTAAACAATGTGTGCGCAGATAGCCCAGAAACCGACCACCACATAGCGGCGAGGTTGGGCACGGTAGTTGAAAAATGCGATCAGTAAAGCGCCGCAAGATAACAACGTATAAATTAGCACAGCGTTTGCAAATAGACCGTTCATGTAATTAATATCGTGTTAGCAAGGCACGCCAAAACTACGGCGCACAAGCCACACTTTAAACTGTTTAACTTATCATATTACCGAATACAACAAGCGAAAAACACCCATAAATCTACTGATTATCAACAGTATACAGCACTTAGTTATAAATACGTTTATCAGTTGATATAGGCCGGATCCTTGATTCCCTGTTCCCTTTTATGATAAGCCATAAACGTTGAGGGCGACAATCCGGTGATGTTTCTGAATACCGTGGTAAACTGGCTGTGGGTCGCAAAACCGCATTCCTCCGCCAGGTAGCTTATTTTGTAATGAAGGTAGCGGCTATCCGCTCCCATTTTTGAAATGATGTAATTAATCCGCAGTTCGTTGATGTAGCTATTGAAATCCTTGTTGCGGTAATTGTTGATGATATAAGACAAGTATTTGGTATTGGTTTTCATCTTTCCGGCCAACACGGCAATCGAAATATTCCTATCGGTAAACTGCTGGGAAGATTCAAAGCGCTCCAGTTTCTTCAACAGCTCTTGTTTGGTGCTTTCGGGCATGGGGTCCCGATCGCGGTCAGCCGGAGCTTCGGCTTCTGCCATGCGTCCATCCGCCAATGCCAGCATCCGCTCCCTTCTGAGCTTATTGATAATATCCCTATAGCGCTGTCGGTCTTTACGCTGCTTGCGAATGTATATGCCTATTCCTAATCCAGCGAGCGCCACGCCGGCTACCGCACCGGCACCAATCGCTTTATTGGCAGACGCTATTTCCAGTACTTGGCGCTGCACATTTGCAAACATATTATCTGCGTATTTTTTGTGTTTGGCGATATCGTTTTCCGCCTCTTTCAGGTATTTTTCGTTGTACCGCTGGTATCCCTCATTATCACCCGTAAGTCGATAATACTGCGCGAGGTCTTTGTACACACGCATTTTGAGATTCGGGAAATCACTTGCCTCGGCAATAGCCAGCGCGCGCTGGAAACAGGAATCAGCTTGTTCATACCGCTCCTGGGCCAAGTATATCTGGCCCAATCCATCATAAATAAAGCCTTTTACGGGCGTATCCGCTTCCGAAGCCCGGCTTTCGTGCGCCAAAGCGCGCTTATAGTAAAACGCAGCCGAATCGATAGCTTCCAACCCGAGATAACATAAACCCAGCCGCTCATCATTTTGCGCCAATGCCACATGCCTGACCACACTGTCAGCAAGCTTGGTAAAAAATGGTTCCGCCTGCACAAAATACGTTATTGCTTCGGTGTAATCTTTTTCTTCCAGTGCATAAAAACCCAACTCCTGAAAGCACTGTCCCTTGAACTGATTCACAAATTCAGGATTATCGACCCGTTCAATGATTTCCAGCCCCTTTTTTATATATTGCTTCCCCGCGCTGGACAAGCCGGTTTCCCGGTGCTGCGTAGACAGCACACCACATATCCGTGCTTGCCAGCTGTAGTTCGCTGTCCGGTCAGCTATTTTTTCAGCTTTAATGGCGTAATGAATCGCGGAATCCCTGTTCGCCTGCCGATGATGCATGTCGGATATCAGCATCAACGAACGAATCTCCTGCACGTCGTTTACCGCCGTCCGGTGAAGCGAGTCCGCTGCCCGCAGGGCTTTATTGATATCTTCGCTGGCAGTGTACATATAAATATGCATGAAAGCTCGATTAAAATTTTCATCTTCATTGGTTTGGCTAAGCGCCTGTATAATGGTAATGGAATAAATAATGGAATAGGATAAAAATTTTCTCATTTCGGGCTAAACTAGCTAATTCGATTGCCGGCAGCAGCGCTGCAACCTGCTGTTCATTTTGTTCACAAATATTGTGATTTTTCACAAACATCGCAGCCCCAAATGAAAATTTGCTAATTCCCTGCCATTTTTATTGCCATAAAGAGCCGGTTTAATCCAAAACAATGTCGTGAAACTGCCTTATACAGATCCGGCCTTTATACTCCCCATCAAAAAATTGCAACACCCGCTCCCTGATCGCCTGCTTCAGTTCGGCCAGGGTTTCCCCAAAAGCCACGAGCCCCAGGTTGCTTTCGAATGCCGTCATGACCGCCGGTTCCGGCTGCATGACGATAAAAATCAATTCGCTGTCCGGAGACAGCAGCTGTTTAATCCGGTCCATGTTCAACTATGCTTCAATACTCCAATACAGTAACCTCCGTGCGCCGGTTTGCCTGGTGCTGCTCGCTGCTGCAAGGCACCCCGTTGCCGCAGCCGTTCACCAGCCTCGTCTCCCCATACCCTCGCGCCACCATCCGCTCCCTGGCGATGCCCCGGCCTACCAGGTAGTCCACAGCCGCCTGCGCCCGCCGCTGCGACAGCGCCAGGTTGTAGGCGTCGCTGCCCCGGCTGTCGGTATGGCTTGACAGCTCGATCTTCAGCGTCGGATTGTCGCGCATCGTACGGACAAGCTCGTCCAATACGGCCGCCGCGTCCCGGCGGATGTCGTGCTTGTCAAAGTCATAATAGATGTGCTCCAGCTCAAAGGTCTTCCCCGGTTCGAAAACCGGCTCCAGCAGCAGCGCCACCTCCAGGGTATCCGACCGCGTCATGCCCGCCGTGCTCACCTTCGCAGAATCCGCATGGTACCTCTCCTTCTGCCCCAGCACCGTATAGCTCCTGTCCCTTTCCAGCACGAATGCAAAGGCACCTGATCCGTCGCTGCTCTTCTTCGCCACGATTTCCCGGCTGCCGTCATACAAGGTCACCGATGCGGCCGACAGGCGTTCGCCCGTGCGCTTATCCGAAGTTGTGCCGCGCAGTACAAGGACAATCTTCGGCTGCGCGTAGGTAAACGAATAGATGTCGTCGCCGCCCCTGCCGCCTTTGCGGTTCGATGAGAGGTAACCCGCCATGCCTTCCTCCCCTTCGTAGGTCGTGACATACGCAAAATCGTCACCCGGAGAATTCACCGGATACCGTAGGTTGCGCGGGGTGGTCCACTCGCCCCTGCTGCCCGTTGACCGGAACACATCCAGCCCACCCATCCCCGCAAAGCCGTCACTCGAATAATACAGCGTGCCGTCCGGCCCCATGTTCGGGAACAGCTCATCACCCGCGCTGTTGACCACGCCGCCCGCGTTTACCGGTGCGCCCCAGCTGCCGTCCGCCTGCCGCTCGCTGTACCAGATGTCCGTGCCGCCGTGTCCCCCGGGCATGTCACTGACGAAATACAGCGTACTGCCATCGTTGCTCAGCGCCGCATGGCCCACCGAGTATTCCCTCACATTGTTGTACGCAAACGGTTCGGCCAGCCACTCGCCCCCTTCCCCCTGCGTATAGCTATAAAGTTCGAGTTTATTGGTTCGGTATTTCCTCCGGCTTTCCCTGCTTACCCCGCCCTGCTTTCCTGGATAAGTCCGTGTCACATACAATGTCGTCCCGTTGCTATCGGCAGCTACCGGGCCGGTGTGGTAAGGCGTCTGGTTAATACCCTCAACAGCCATCACCGCATTCGAGAGCGCGTTATCCGCACGGCGATCCGCCGTGTACACCCGCAGGAATGAATTGCCCGTCCAGCCATGCGTATCCACACCCCGCATCCGGTTATCCGGCTCACCGGCGTAATAGACCTTGTTTCCAGCCGGAAAAACCGAAAATTCGGACAACGAGGTGTTGATCGCTTCATTGTTCAGCTTGTGCACGGTCGGGTCAGCCATCCATACGACTGCCGAGTCGCAGCCCGCGATTTCCAGCGCTACCCGGTCCCGGTTTCCGGTTGCCTGGGCATAGGCTTCCAGTTGCTGCTTGGCTTCCGCGTATTTGCCGTTCATCTTCAGCA
>NZ_JAENGN010000035.1:0-8939 GCF_016533505.1 Parapedobacter sp. ISTM3
GGCGGGCAATGTTGTCCCGTCGCCGAAAAACCGTTATCTTTACAACGGCAAGGAGTTGCAGGACGGTTCTGGGTATTACGATTACGGCGCAAGGTTCTATGACCCGGTGATTGGCAGGTGGGGAACGGTGGATCCGTTGGCGGATTCCATGCGCAGGTATTCGCCGTATGCGTACGGGTTCGATAATCCCATCCGGTTCATTGACCCGGATGGCAGACGTCCGAAAGACCCGCCGGGATGGTTCCAGAGCGCATACAATGCATGGGTAAGCCTAGTGACAGGAACCTCGGGTTCATCGGCCAACAATACCATGCCCAACGCCAGCCCGCAGACGAGGAGCATCAATAGAACGCTTGGGGTAGCCAGTGACGTCAAGGCGATAGGGGATGCCGCAGGCCCGTTTGCATTGGAAGCGGCGGCGGTATCGGGTGAAGGGCTGGAAGTTGTCGGTGCCGCCACAAAGACAGCTGGCTATTTAGCGGCTCCATTCACCGAAGGTGGGTCTTTGGTGTTGGTTCCGGTGGGCGAAGCCATTGAGGTGACCGGTACAGGTTTAGGGTTGCTCCCTAAAATCAGTCAGGGGAAATATGGGGATGTATTATACACGGTTGGTAGTAATCGACTCTTTGGTGGTATAACAAAAGCCGTTGATAAAGCACAAGCCGCCGGTCAAATAACTAAGACAGATGGTGCTATATTGAACTTTGTCAACGAATTATGGAATAAGACAGCTGACTTTATATATAACCATGATGAAGACAAGAATAAATAGGAAATCAGAATTATGAATGGCTGGTTGAAATTAATTGGAGGAATTGCTTTGTTGGTCTATGGGGTTTGGAGTCTGATAGATAATATCAACGAAACCAAACGGGGCTATAGAAGTAAATATGGAGGGGATATAAAATTGTATTTCAGCTCGATAGTAGCAATCATTGCTGGTATAGTGTTAATCTGGCAAGAGGCCTTTTAGGTTGCTGCTGATACAAAACTGAACCCTGCCATTTGCGCCGGGCTTTTTGGTTTACAGTGCTGCGATGCTCTTGAGCCTTGCCGCCTTGATGAAGGCGTCGATGGTGGCGAAGACATGGGCGCGGGTGTCGCTGTCCAGCCCCTGCACCTCTTTCAGCCGTTTGAGCGTCTCGTTGTCGATGTGCTCGTACTCGCCGTCCTTTACGAGGTAGTCGAGCGTCACGCCGACAGGGTAGCATACCTTCGCCGAAAAACCGTTATCTTTACAACGGCAAGGAGCTGCAGGACGGTTCTGGGTATTACGACTACGGGGCACGGTTCTACGATCCGGTCATAGGAAGATTATCTACGATAGACCCTAAAGCAGAGCTATATTTTCAGATTTCGCCGTATGCATATGCCGCAAATACTCCCATCAATGCGATAGATCCGGATGGAAAACTCGTTATCTTCATAAATGGAAACCACTATGGTGAGGGAGGAAGCCGGCGTTATTGGCAAACTGGCTGGACGAGGCAGCGGGTTAGCTCGGGGATAGACGAGAGTCGCTGGGTGGCAACTCGGGATTTCGCAGGGGAGGTGATGAATCATTTAGGCGATTACCATGCTATGTATGTTGATGGTGCTGGAAATAAGATGAAAGGGGCATTTGCGCCCCCGGGAGCTTTTGCGGGAACAGGATTCGGTGATGATAGGCGCGGTTTTTCTTCAAGCACAAATGTCACTTCCCGGATTACACAAACCGTTACTATTGACCCAAGTGCAAGAACAGCGGTTGGCGGATGGGCCACCAGTTCGGATACCCATTGGGCCGGGGCCTATATTTCGAACGCTACCCATATTTCCAATACAGGGGGAATAGATAATAAGGGCTTCTTTACCAATAGTTTCGGAAGTAATGTGGCCGCAGTTGATGCAAGTTTTAAAGGGTCTAATCCGGCCTTTTTAGGTTTGGCACCGAATATAAATGTCAGGTCATCGATTCTGTTGTCAGAGAATCTAAAGGAAGGGTATGTTGTTGCATCGATAGATTTATCGAGCAAGCAGTTCCCGGCTACCGAGGTGATAATTGGAGATACCAAAGGTCAATCTGTGTTTTTAATCGGGGCAGCTGCGTTTGGTACCGCTGGGAACCTGATTAATTCTGATGTTAAAAAGGTGTCCTCTGTTGACATCCGGATAAATATCAATAGCAAAGGGGAGTTCCAAAGTATCATATTTGGTGGAAAGACCTATGGAATAGATGCTTGGAATCAGATGCAGACGGCAAAACCTGCTGGGCCTTTTGAACGTAAAAAAGAGGATGAAAATTCGATAACCTATGATTGCTTTGTATTACATGTATAACTTGGTTTACCAAGTTTTGTCTTTAGGGTTTCTCTTTTTTGCGAATACCTACTTGAATAATCTGTTTATACCTGATAGCTTAAGATGGAAAGACGGAGTGCTACGAGAAGACTTAACGGGTCTGGCACTAGCCCAGCTGATTGTGCTGATTATAGAGGGTGGTTTGCTGATATTGATAATGTTCTATGTAAACAGGTGGTTCCTGTTGAATGTGCCGGAGAAGGTTGATGATGCCCGCCGTATTGCCATGCGGACTTCAGGCATTCAATCGGCAATCACTGCCATCTTTATAGCTTTTGTGATATATGTGAGCTTTAAGTGAGAAATCACTTCCTCATTGTCGAGCCCGGCCGTTCCAACGAGCCGGGCTTTTTAGTTACTTCAATATCGCCTGCATCTTGCTCTTTGCGAGGAACGCATCAAGCAGGGCGAAGACATGCTCCCGTTCGGCGGTCTTCCGGTCGAAGACGGGGCCGTCGGTCTCGCCGCCCAGGTAGTCGAGGGTGACGCCCAGCGCCCTTGCCAGCTTCTTTGCGGCCTCGATGGAGGCACGGCATCGCCGCACCCTGCGGCCAGCCCCTATAATTTAATCAAAGAGACGTAGTCCTCGTATAATTCAAGTTTTTCGTCCGCAGACAAAAGTGTAAGGCCGCTCATTTTCGCCGTAGCAATGATCAATCGGTCAAATGGATCGCGATGCCCGTCATGTAGCGGAATATTGACATAGGAAGCGATAGCATCATGGTTTAGCGGGATGAAATTGAAGCCGTCTTCTTTACCTACGGTTACGATATCCCGTATATCAACATTGAAATCCGCCAGTTTGCCTATTGTTTGTTTAATGGCAATCTCATAAAGGCTGATGTCGGAGACATATATCGTATTGTTCGGGTCAGTAATTAACCTGACTGCAGTTTTTCCAAGATTGGGATGGTTTTACCTGAAACCAAATCAGTACCTGTGTATCGATCAGGATTTCCATCACATGTAATCCTTCAGATCGTCGACGGGATCGTTGAAATCTTTAGGAATATCAAAACGTTTGCCACTGTTTTTTTGCAAACGCAGAAGCCCTCCGGGTTTTCTGGCTTTTTTTGCGGTTGCCTTTTCCTCTTCAAGGAACGTTACAACCACTTCGGCTTTTTTGATATTTGGAGCCGGCTCCAGGAGCCTAAGAACGCCATTTTCATAAATGCCCTTAATTGCAGTGTACATATTCGAATGTTTTTCTACAAAAATAGCATTTATTTTTGAGATTTCGGGCATCATCCCCCACGTAGTCCTGACTATCGTTCCGGGGCTACCTAAACGCACAAGACCAAAAACAACGGTAAAAAACAGCGGCCGGACAATCCGCAAAAAACCATCTTTGGGGTGTAAGGCGTTCTTTGAGCAAGCGGAAATCCGGCTGTAAGGAAAACGGCCGGAACGCCGGGAATCCGTAGAAGGTCATTAGACTGGACAGACACTCAGCACTTGATTGCCTAACCCCGGTTCAAGTGGAACCGATGATGGCTAACCAAACCCTCATTTATTTGTGCGCAAATTGCGTCGAAGGTTTCGACGGTGCGTTCAGATAGGTCAATGGGTAAACTCACCGTTTATTGGCAATTTTTTCTTGAATGCCTCAAAGGTGATGGTCCTCCCAGCATCAACATCAGCCTGCCCCCGACTTATGCCCTCAATTACATGTGTGGGCAACACCTCATCACTTTGGCGTTCAAAAGGAACGTTAAGCGCTTCTAAATTCGAAAGCGATAGGCACAGCCTATCAAATTTATAGCCTATGCCTATCAAATTTATAGCCTGGACGTATCATAGGCAATCGGTTCTCGGCGTAGCTTTACTCCGACAAATGACGGCCAATCAGATGGTAAAGACAATCGCTGTAATCTCAATTCGCTACGTGCTGTCTGGCGCAGAGCAATACGTGCGTCAAATCAAGCTAGCAGGTCGATGGATTGACCAAGCGGTTGAAAGAAAAAGAATTGTTGATGAAATAATCAATTAAACGTTTAATATGAAAATCAATTTCAAATACTGCTACATGCTTCTGCTCGTATGCATCGCTTTTGATGGCTGGTGCCAGAACCTAGGAAAAAAAGTAGTGATAGGATCGGAAGGTGGGCACCCCGAATTCTACGTGGCTTCCTTGCCGAAAAGTTCTTCATTAGTTTTTGAAAAGCTTAAAATTCAGGTATTTGGTGGTTATTGGACGAACATCGATTTGGGGGAGACCACTTATTATATTACCACCCGCGGCGGTCTGCGGATCAATCAGGAACGGCATGGCGGCTCAACCAGTAGGTATGCGTTACAAGTATACGATAATGGCAGCAGCTATGACTTTGTAATTAAGGTAGTGAGTAGTTATCCGTCATTTTTTATAAGAGCATGGAAAATAGCAGGAAGAGGGGTTTCTGGCATTCAAGAACTATCCATTTCGGATTACAACTCTACAGGGAAAACGGAGATAACATCGCAGATTCCGATTAACAAGATTTTCATTACTTCTCAAGAAGGCAATATCGGTTTGGGAGCCGACCCGGATGGAGATTATAGACTTTCTGTGAACGGTAAGGTTCGGGCTAAGGAAGTAAAAGTGGAGGTGGCCAACTGGCCGGACTATGTATTCAAAACGGATTATCCGCTCATGCCGCTGGCCGAACTGGAAGCTTACATAAAAACCAACGGCCACCTGCCAGGTATTCCCGCCGCAGAAGAAGTGGAAGCAGTAGGTGTTGGCCTCGCCGAGATGAACCACAAGCTATTGGAGAAAGTGGAGGAACTGACGCTGCACCTGATTGAGCGACAGAAAGCAGAGCAAGCGCTGAAGCAGCAGTATGAAGGTTTACGCGCGGACCATGAGCGATTGAAAGAGCAATTAGGGAAATTAATGGCACCTAATTTACAGAGGCAGATTCGAAGGAACGGAAGACGAAGCAAATGATGCTTAAACAAGTTATCGGATAGGGTACGGGTTCTGGAGCAGAGCCGAGGCGTTGTCGCTATCCAGGGTGGAGTTTTCGGATGTCAACCTTTACATCGGACGGGAGAATTATACCATCCGACTATATAATATTCCAACGTACGCGGACTACTATGCCAAAAACCGTTAGGATGGCTGGCCCGAAGGTGTGTAGGTCGCTTTTGCATGCGTTGACTTATGCCGGTGAAAGTATACAAATGCGGTGTGGAAACATAGCCCGTTTGCTATTTGATAGGCACAGGCTATCACATTTATAGCCTATGCCTATCAAATTTATAGCCTGGACGTATCATAGGCAATCGCTTCTCGGCATAGCTTTGTTTAAGTCGGGTAAGGCAGTGATGTTATCTTGCTGACGGAGCTATAGTCTCCGGAATAGAGGTGCACGACTGCGTAATTAACGTGAGCCACAAGTCTTAAAATGTAATGATGATTTTATTATGAATAGAACAATAACGCCGATTATGCTAATTGCCATGGCAAGCCTCTGCGAGCCTGTGTATGGCCAGTTGTTTGACGGCACGTCTGTGAGGGTCATTCCGCCGGCGCCGGAGGCAGCAGCACTGTTTAAATCGACTGAAATTCCGGTTAGTCTGACTACCGGTTTGCCATCCATTACTGTGCCTATCTATACGGTACGTCTTGATGGTTTCGAGCTACCTATAACCTTGAAATATAATTCTTCTGCTATTAGAGTCGACGAGCTGGCGAGTTCGGTAGGATTAGGCTGGACGCTCGAAGCAGGAGGGATGGTTTCGTCTGCTGTCCATGGCATGCCGGATTTTGATCCCGTTACCGGCAGTATGACTGTAACACCAGATTATCCGGAAAATAGAGCACTTGACCCGAAAGTTACATTGGTGAGCGGTCAATTCGTGAGAAACGGGGACTATGAATGGTCAATGGCTGTCACCGGAAACCAAGCAATCAATTCCCAAGCGCCACCACAGCCTTTACTGGACACCGAGCCAGATATTTTTTACTATAGTTTCGGAGGGAGAAGCGGTAAGTTTTTTTTCGGTCGGGATAGAAAGCCTCATCCCATTCCTTATGAACCCATTGCAATTGTCAAGACAGGCGACGTATTTACCATCACCGACGAATCGGGAAATCGGTTCATCTTTGATAAGCAAGAATTTTCGACAGCGTATAATTCTGGCTTTAGCAACCATATTCGTTTTTCTGCAGGCAGCAATACCGTGACCAATATCTCATATTATCTCGGCAGTATCATCACACCTAAAGGAGAACAGATTAGTTTCGAGTATGAGCCTGTTTCATATTCATATCAAAGTCCCAAAAGCTATACAAGATACAGACCCCTTTCAACTAACATGGGTGATTTTTCGGTGGCTGCCGAAACCAGCATGGAGACATTGAACGTGGTGAACGGCAGACGACTGAAACGGATAACCGGTAGTAATGGAGATTTACTGGTCTTCCATTACAGCGCCTGCCCAAGGTTAGATTTGCCCGCCAATTCCTCGGGTTTGACTGGCGGCTTTGCGCTGAAGCAAATTGTTATCCATGGCGAAGGGGGCAACAGACAGTTTGATTTGACAACAGGCTATTTCAATATCTCCAATTATGTGGAGTGCCAGTCCTCGGTGACCGACCCGAACAGTGTCAGACTAAAACTGGTATCAGTGAAAATGTCTGGGGAATCGCCTTATCGTTTTGATTATTACGGCAATAATAGCTTGTCGAACAGGCTTGCTGAGGTTGCAGACCATTGGGGATACCATAGTGCTACCGGAGGTAGGTATTTCAGGGAACCATCGAGGGGCTTTACAAGCATGGTCGGTGATCGTCTTCCCGATCTGACCAGTACGCTACGCGGTACCTTGCGTAAAATCACCTATCCGACAGGAGGGACCTCCGTGTTCGAATACGAGCTAAACGAATGCCGGGATACGATATTAATTGACAATTCCACCACAACACCTCGAGCTGTGTCTGCTTATTATCAGGCGGGTCATGAAGGTATTCGTAATATACCATTTACAGTAGGGCAGAACGCGGATGGCCTGAGTGGGCAAATTGAATTTAATACGCCACTTGCACCATTGATGGCTACACCTCAGTTCAATGTTGCGCTCAGCGGTCCGAATGGCTATTACCGGACGTTCCAATCGATTCAAGGCCCCGGAACTGTTGCTTTGACACTCTCGCCAGGAAATTATACGCTTCATGTTGAGCAGATAGGCACATTCGAAGATGGTTATGCAATCGTCCGGTGGACGGAGAGTTCAGGAGGACCGACTAACAGCATTGGCAATTTCCGGGTCGGGGGGCTACGGATTAAGTCAATTACTGACTACGAAGCTAATGAAACTACTATTGCGAGGACCAGAAGATATGAATATAACCGGCAGGACAATCCCGCAATTTCCAGCGGAAGAATTAGCAACAAGCCTGTGTACTCTTACGCTTATACCAAACATCATCGGGAAATAGTTGATTTTAATGGGGCGCCTATAGACATCGAAGCACCATACTACGCGCAAAACTCTTCAAGTATTCATCCACTTACCGGATTGCATGGATATCATATTTTCTATACCGATGTGCGGGAGTACGTTACGGATAAAAGCCAATATGGGTATACAGACTACAAATACTCGTTTGTAGGAGATTTGAAGTCCTATATTACCTTCCCGTCCACTCCGCCAACCAGCTATGATTGGCGAAGGGGGAACTTATTAGAAGTAACCCAATACCGTTACGATTCCGGCGCGCAGATTTTTAGGCCCGTTAAGCGGAAGCGGAATAATTATACTTACCGTTATACCCCGCCGAATTACGTGCAGAATCCCTCAGAGTCAGGTGCGCATTATACACCTCCTACACAAGCAAATGAATCACATATTTTAGGAGTCAGGGTCGTATTGCTTAAACCGGAAGCGCTCCATGGTTTAGCTGTTGCCGCTGCGCAGTTTGAGATATCCACATACAAGGTCATCTCTTCCTGGTTTTATTTAGACCAGACAATCGAGGAGGATTTTAACGATTTAGGGGGTGTTTCAGCCAGCAAGACTATTACGTATACATATGGGAATCCGCAGCACGCCCAGTTGACTCATAAATCTATTCATTCAAGTGACGGCAGCCGTGAGGTTGAATACACGAGCTATCCGTCTGACTACAGCAATACGACGGGATCGATTGGTGACATGAAGAACAACCACCTGCTGGCCTATCCTTTGGAGCGGGTCCGGTACAGGGAGGTCGGCACGGCACGGACCATCCTGTCGGGCAGCATCACCACGTACAAGGCCGGCGGCAAAGGGCTCATTGACCAGGAGCTGTCGCTGGAGACGGCGGCCCCTGTTGCGCTGGCCTCGTTCAAATTCAGCAACCGCGCCACGGGCGTATTGCCTCCGTCGGGCAGTGCGGGTTCGTACTCTGCCGACACGCGGTACCGGGTGCGGCTAACGTACGACAGCTACGACGGGAAGGGCAACGTGCTCCAGTACACACCATCGGACGGTGTTCCCGTGAGCTATGTCTGGGGCTACGGTGGGCGTTATCCGGTAGCGGAGATACGTAATGCGACGCGTGCTGCGGTATTGTCCACGGGTTTCAGCCAGCCGGTGCTGGACAATGCGGCCAGCACGGAGGCGCAGAAGCA
>NZ_JAENGN010000036.1:0-7415 GCF_016533505.1 Parapedobacter sp. ISTM3
ATACACGAAGCTGCGACCTGCCAGTGTGACGCCCGTGATCTCCTGCGGCGATGGGTGTTGTGTAATGACCAGCCATGCACCAATGAACGTCAGCTCATAATTGCTGCCAGCAGTCAGCGTACCTTGGGTAATAGCATAGTTACCAGCATCTTCACCTGGTTCCCGCACCAATGTTCCTGTAAAGGCATCACCATTCACCAGGGCAGGGACCGCCGTATAGGTCAATGCCGGATCCGCTGCGCCAGACACCTTGGATTTGCCATCCGCCGTGACCGTGACTGTCCGCGGCTCGATGATGAAATCGGCACCTGAGAAGGATATCGCGTAATTGTTTCCGGCAGTCAGTGTGCCCTGCGTGATGGCATAGCCACCCGCATCCTCTCCCGCTTCGCGCTCCAGTTTACCCCCCAGGATGCTCTCGTCATCGTTTCGTGCAAAACCCGACACGTCGAAGGTTAACACCGGGTCGGCAGCACCGTAAACCTTACCCTGACCAGCATCCGCCGTTATAATCAAGGCCGCCGGGTTGACCGTCAGCACTTGCATCACCGGTGCGGCCGCATGGAACGCCGCATCCCCCTCCTGCTTAGCCGTAATGGTTACCGTACCCGCCGAGTGTACCGCCAACACATTGCCCGACACCGAGGCCACCGATGGATCGCTGCTGCTATAGGTTACTTCCAATCCCGAGGACGCCGCAGCCGTCAACGTCAGCGGGCCATCACCGTAGGTCATAGCAGCCAGCGCACCGAAGGTAATAACCTGTTCTCCCATCGGAGTGGCCGTTACCGCTTCCGAAAGCGGGCTTTCATTGCCTGCCGCGTCCACGGCCGAAACGCGGTAATGGTATTCCCTACCATTGGCCAACCCCGTATGTGTAAAGGCCGTTTCCCCTGCCGCCATCGTTTCCAGCAGCACCGCCGGATCGCCGGCAGCGCCACCGTACACCCGGTAGGATACCGCATCATCCGAATTGGCTGTCCATTCCAGCACGACCTCGCCATTACCCGGCGTGGCCGCGAGCCCTGCCGGAACCGCAGGCGCCGTGCCGTCGTATTCCACCGTCAGCATATTAGAAACCGTGTTTCCGTTGCCAGCAATATTCTGGGCCGTACCAGCAGGCACCTGCATCGTCACCACGCCGTCTGCCAACGGTGTTACCTGTACGGTATACGTTAGGTTATCTGTGGTATATAGCCCGCTTAGCCCGGCGTTGGTAGCAGAAACACCACCTATCGTCAAGCCCGTTACCGCTTCGCTGAATACGATGCTCACCATGAATGCCTGATTGGTGGGCGAAGTTGCCGTTGTAGCCAAGGCAACCGAAGGATATACCGCATGGACAAATATATCGTTGGTCGGTGCAATATTGTTCAGTGTAGTATTGGCGTCGTTGCCCGCCGCATCCCGTAGGGTGCCACCATTCGGCTCCAGTACGGTGTTGACGGTAATGCCGTCGAGGTCTATATCGCCCGTCTGCACCACATAGCGGAATACCAGCGCGTTGCTGCCCGAGCCATTCACATAGCCCGCCTGTACGACAGTCGTGCCGATGGTCACTTCGAGATGGGGCTCGCCGCCCGTTGCGTCCACCGTGACGTTTTCGCTGAAATGCACCGTAAAATCCAGCGCATCGCCCGCCACATGATATCCGTCAGCCGGCACCGCTACCGACGTAACTTCCGGAGCCACGCCATCGATCACGATTGCATGCTGTCCGGCGATCGAGTTGGCGCCACCCGTAGCGGGCAGGGTCAGTACGGCATCCAGGCCGGCAGCATTCTGTATGGTGCCGCCGTTAAGTGCCAGGGCGGCAGTGGATGCATAGTCGAGGTCGGCGCTCGCGTCACCAGCCTGTACCGTGTAGGCAAATGTCAACGTATTCGAGCCCGAGCCCGATACATACACCGCCTCGCGGTCCGTATCGCCCGTCTCCAGCAGCAAGGTCGGCGAGCCATTATCGGTATTCACCGTTACAGCCGCATTAAAGACCACGGTTATGCTGATGAGGTCACCCGTTTTGTACAAGCCATCCGGGTTCGTCGTCCCCACGGCACTCACCTCGGGTCCCTGGAAGGCCTCCACGGCACCGATATCCACCGTCCCATTCGGCGTGCGCAGCCCGCCCGTGGCATCCACAGGCAGGGCTTCCATGGTATCACCATTGCCGTCGAGATCATAGGCATCGGGTGGCAAATGAGCCACACTGCCGGCGCCGATCAGTGCACTGCCGGCCTGCGGTTTATGCGTATGTACGGGCCCGCCATTATCCATCAGGTCGCCCAGCAGCAGGTTATCGGTCCCCTGATTGTTCAGGTTGTGGTTGTCTGTTGTTATTGCGGTATTCGTGCCGAAGAAATTATGGATTCCCGTTTCGATGACGCCGTTGACATCATCGGGAGTGCCGCCCGTGGCCAGTGGCGCTCCACCGATGGCCGCCGCAGCACCTGCGGTATTGCCAGCCACCACGGTATTCACAAAGCTATCGTTGCCATTGGCAGACACACCGCCGCCTGCATGCGCCGCCGCATTGCCGACGATGGTGGAGTTGTAAACAGCCGTGTTACCGCCGGCAATCCGGAGCCCGCCGCCAACGGAAGCATTACCCAATGCTGCATTGCCGCTGATGGTGCTGTTCACAATCGTAAGGCCACCCGTGCCGCCAAACTGGATGCCACCGCCATGTGCGCCTGTCCCTGTCGTGGTATTGCCACTCACAGTACTGTTGACCAAATGCAGTCTACCGCCCGCCCCCACAATGCGAAGACCACCACCAAAGGCGTTACTGCTGTTGCCGCTCACTGTACAGTTTACCAGGGTTAACGTCACCGATGAACCATAGATGCCCCCGCCGCCCGCGCCAAGCTCATGGTTATTGGTAACCTTGCAGTTGCGCAGCGTCATCGAGACGTCGAAGCCAAGTGCAAGCCCGCCGCCACTATTGATGCCAGCCCCATCGGTCAATGTCAAGCCAACCAGTTCGACATCCGTGCTGCCGGCCGCTACAAACATGATTCGGCTGGCGTTGTTACCCGATACGGTGATATCCGGCACACCATCATCGTCCAGGTCGCCGTCGATAGTCAGGTTTCCGTGATTGACCACGAGTTGGGTGCCATTGAGGGTAATCGTACCTCCTTGCGCAAACGTCACCGTGTCGCCGCGGCGCGCCCAAGCCAGGGCCTCCCGCAAGCTCAAACCATCGCCATCTGTCTCATCTTCCGCCAAGCCAGGCGCAATCGTAGCGTCATCACCAGTATCGGATAGCGTTGTCACGACAAGCGTCATCGGCAACGTCCTGATGGCAAAATTGTTCGATGTGGTCGTACCCCTACCGGTATTGCCTGACATATCCATGAAGCCCGTATTATCCAGTGTGATCACATTGTTCGGTTCATGCACATCCGCTGCGGGCGTAAATATTGCCCTCCAGGTTAGCCTGTCTGTTGTAACCAAGTAGCTCAATGTGCCATTGGCCACCGTGAAGTCGGCCAGCGTCAGCCCGGTTACCATCTCGCTGAACGTGATGGTCACGGTAGCGGTTTCTCCCACGTTCACTTCCGTATCGTCCACGACAATGGCCGCCCTCGGTATGGCGTTTACCGCCAGCGTTACCGTGGTGCTAACCTCCTGGGCTCCACCAGAGCCCGTATTGCCGTTATCGTTGATGGTCACCGTCAGCGTCACATCCGCCGTGGCGTTCAGGGCTGTCGTGTAGGTGACGCCATGTGCAGCAATAAACGCATTGATGTCTGCAATCGTACCCGTCAGCGTCAGGGCACTGGCCGTCCCCCCTACCGTTACGCCGCCGCCGCTTGTCGCCGCCAGCGAACCGCTCGGCACCGAAAAGGTAGCGGTCACCAGGCCCGTCCCGGCATCCACATCCGAGAAGCTGATGCCCGTAATGGCACTGGCTTCATCTTCGATAACGGTTATCGAACCGGGAGCAGTAATCACAGGTGCGTCGTTCACTGCGGTTACTTGCAGCGTTATCGTACCGTCGGCCGGCCCCGTATCTGCCGCATCCCGGATACGCGTGGTTATCGTCGTGTTTTGGTCCCAGTTTGCCACCGGCACAAAAGCCACACTGGCCAGTGCCGCGTTCACGTCAGTTACCGAGCCGGAAACCATCCATACGCCGGTATCCCCATTATAAGTCGAGGTAGCCGAACCGAATACACCGGTGGTCAATGCACCCGCTGCCGGTTCACTCAATGTCAGCGTAGCGGTGATGACTTCATCCACGTTGGGATCGGTCACCACGATGTCGTTCAACGCTACCGGACCGTCCGGATCTTCCGTGTACGTCACGGTATGCGTCATGTTCGTAGCATTGGGCTCGATATTGAAAAAAAGCGGCAGTGCACTGACCTGCTGCAGCATCACCTGATCTTCAAATTCGTATTCAGCAACCCGGTTTGCTTCGTTTACCACAGTTTCTGTCAGCAACGTAAACGTCCCCCCTTCGGCAGCCGAATAAATCAGCTTCAGTTCCCGCGGCGCCGCGCCGTCCAATGCCTCATCCCGATAGTTGAACCGCAGCATACCCGAATACGGGATGGGCGTACCAAAGGTATACACCTGTTTTATCGAGGCATTATCCGCATACATAACAGGCGTTGCCGATTCTTCCACCACGTTTCCGGCAAACGTCATATCCGCTTTCGGATTGAGTACCAGCCCATCGATAGAAATCAGCGTACCGGCCTTCACTGCCAGCCCCTGGCTTCCGGCCGTCAGCTGCGCATATGCCGGTACGGCGCAGAACCCTCCGTACCATAGCGCTGCTATCACAGCGCCAAGTCGTATCACGCGAAAAATATGTTCCATTAAGGTAGACTTTATCAGTTATCGTTTGGGCGTGCCTGTTGTCCCCCCGCCGCTTCGGCGATCAGCCTCTCCAACACAGCCATCCGTTCGTTCATCGCCTCCGCTTGGGCTTTCAGCGCATCGTTTTCCGCCCTGAGCGCTTCGATCCGCACCGCCTGCCCCCGCAGTTCCTCAGCCTGCTCGGCGGTCCGCCTCTCGAGCGCCTTCGCCGCAGCCAGCGCCACCCCGTCGGCGTCGACGGTGCCGATGGACCTGTCGCTCGTCCCCAGGCCGAAGGCACGCTGAAAGTCCTGCGCGGTCGGACCCATGTGGCGTACTTCCCCTCCCTCCACGAGGTAACTCCATGTACTCACGGGTAACGATCGTAATCGGCCCAGAACCTCCTCGTCATCCACCTCGCTGAAGGCGAACTTGAGGTTCTCATCCGACGCGTTCTGCCAGACGCCGCCGGTCGTCAGATACGCACCCGTGCTCGTGCTGATGACGGCGTTCGCCTGACCCCAGTTGCTGACGGAGGTGCCCGACTGGATCGTCACCCCGGTGCTTAGGTTGCTCGATGTGAAGATCCGGAACCCTCCGGAGACCCGGAAGTTGGCCGAGTGGTTGACGCCGGCACGCAGCGTGTCGACCGTGGAACGATCGGCGAAGACGAAAGTCCCCTGCCGCACGTTCGTGCTGGCATGGTAGCCGAGCGCCACCGAATTGGCTCCGGACGCCGTGTTGTTTTCACCGAGCGCGACAGCGCTCACCCCCGAGGCGACGCTGCCGATGCCCATCGCGATACTGTGGGCCCCGCTGGCCCGGGTATTATAGCCTGTGGCAAAGGAATAGTTGCCGATATTATTCGCATTCCAGTATGTAGCCCCGAAAGCCCCCACATATCCCGCGCGGAAGGCTGCTTTATCCGCAAACCACATCATCCGGCGGCCTTCGCCGCTGATCGGCGTCGAGGTACCCGAAACCACATCACCTGCCGCCGAAAACAGCACATTGCTGTCGGCTACATGAAAGCCGGCAAGCGGATGTGACGTACCGATACCCACTTGGGCGCTCACCTGTATGAAACTACCGCACAACAATAGGAGTAAAATTCTTTTCATAAAAACTGTCTGTTTGATTCGCTATGTAGACCTGACATTGGTAGATGTCACCCATAAATATCCGACGAACGTATCCCTTTATTCCCTAACCGCATCTATACTTTGGTTTTTTACATGCATCAGCTTCTCCAACGCAGCCATCCGTTCGTTCATCGCCGCCACCTGGGCTTTCAGCGCATCGTTTTCCGCCCTGAGTGCGGCGGTCCGTTTTTCCAAAGCTTGGATAGCCGCCATATTCACCCCATCGATATCCACCGTATTGATGGTCGTGTCGTTGTCCACGCCATCCAGTTGGAACGCCGCATGGAAATCCTGCGCTGTGGGGCCGATGTGCTGCTGGCTGGCGGGCTGGCTCTTGTAGTTCCAGCGCGTCACGGGGATTGCCGCCACTTTCTGCAAGACCAATTCCATGTCTATCTCCTCAAAGTTCTCCTTCTTATTACGGTCGCTCAGGCTGCTCCACGAGCCGCCCCCCGGGGCCATATCCACGCCTGAAGAAAGGTTCTGCGAAGTATACAATTTATAGCCACCAATAAACCGCATGGTCATCTGATTATTGGCGGTAGCGTATACGCTGTCGCTCGAGAAAGAAGCTCCAGCATCGCCCAGGACCATGGCCCCCTGCCTGCCAGCTGTGCGTGCATTTTTGCCGATAGCCACTGAAAATTGCCCACTGGCGCTGTTTTGCAAACCAATCGCCACCGCAAAGTTGCCATTGGCAATGGACGGACCGATGACGACGGACGCAAGCCCGCCAGCGATGGCCGATGGGCCCATCGCCAGTGCATCCTCTCCGGTGGCCTGTGCGCCGGAGCCGATGGCCACAGCGCCAACACCTGTTGCTGTGCCGTTAAATGCGAAGGCGCGGTTAGCGCTGGCCGTACCGTTATTTCCCAACGCCACGGACTCGTCGCCTGAAGCCGTGGTGGCCATCCCCGCGGCAAAGGCATGTGCCCCGCTGGCCCGGGTATTATAGCCTGTGGCAAAGGAATAGTTGCCGATATTATTCGCATTCCAGTATGTAGCCCCGAAAGACCCCACATATCCAGCGCGGAAGGCTGCTTTATCCGCAAACCACATCATCCGGCGCCCTTCGCCGTTGATCGGCGTCGAAGTACCCGAGACCACATCACCTGTCGCCGAAAACAGCACATTGCTGTCGGCTACATGAAAGCCAGCAAGAGGATTTGACGTACCGATACCCACTTGGGCACGTACCTGTAAGAAACTACAGCACAATAATAGGAGTAAAATTCTTTTCATAAAACTATCTGTTTGATTCGCTATGTAGGCCTGACATTGGTAGATGTCACCCCGCAAATATGCAGCGAAAGTACCCCTTTAGCCCCTAACCGCACCTATACTTTGGTATAGTTTTGCAGAAAAATGCTACAGTAGCCCCACAAAACCACCAAAGCGGTACTGAATACCGATCTCATGCGTTGTATTGCTGATACGCCGGTTCAGCGGCTCGTTGCCCGGGCT
>NZ_JAENGN010000037.1:0-6995 GCF_016533505.1 Parapedobacter sp. ISTM3
AAAACCTTATTCCCGATTTTAGGGATAGTTCTTATTTGTTAATGCTTGCACTTTTCTGCACTGTATTAGTATATGTTTTCCTTACAGAAGCATTTAAAAAGATTTCTGCATTTACGGCAAATCTGAGTATGAACCTTGAACCTGTTTACGCTATCATTGTTGCATTTCTATTTTTCGGAGAGAGCAAAGAAGTAAATTTCTCGTTTTATATAGGATTGGTCTTTGTAATATCCTCCGTTGTATTGCAAACTTTCATTATCAACAAGGAATAAAAAATTAAAAAAAGGGCTGTCTAAAAAGTCTCATTAAAGAAAATGGGGCTGTCTAAAAAGGCGGCCCCTTTTGTATTATATAAATTCCTATTGTTTTTGCTGTTTCAGTCTTTAAGGCTTTTCTTTTGTCCGCTCTGCCTGCTCCCTGGATTGCCTTACGTCCCAATATCCAATGATACTTGCGGATAGAATAACCTCACCATCCGGACTTTGGTTTTACTTGAACAGATTAAGTAAGAAAAAAAGAAAAACCCCTCTAATCATATGATTAAAGGGGTTTTGACCGCCCTTGTAGGCTTCTCGGTCGGGGTGGCAGAACGTCAACAGGGGGAGGCTCAAAGGAAATGACAGGACAAGATACCAGATTTACGATACCGTGAAGTCGGGTATCTGTAACAGCAGGAACTGGTCGGAACTGCAAAACTATATCCGCTACAGAGGTGTGGAAATACAGTTTAAATACAGATCGGGTACGGATGAGGTTCAGGGAATTTCATTCAGCAAGAACGGACAGACATTTCGGGGGTCAGCCATTGACCGCTCATTGAGCTATGGACAGATCGACAGGGCTTTAAATGGAATCGATAACGCTATGGAACAAACCCGTCGGATGGAAAGCAATGTTTCAACAGATCAGTCTACGGACACCAATATCGGGGAGACCATCGGTTACTTAGCATCTGCTTTGTTTTCGATCCCTGAAATTGCGCCGGAGCAGGAAGATCCATTTATCAAGAAGAGAAAAAAGAAAGAAAATTACAGGTTAAAACGTTAAGAATATGCGCACAGAATTAGAAAACTTACAGCAACAGGTAAACACTTTAGAGGAGAATACAGATCTCATTACACAGGACATCGTACGCATCATGCCGACAATTGTATCCCTGCTTTCTGAAAACGAGAAGAATATGAAAGAATTTCATGAGATACGGGTAAAGGATCAGGAATATCTGAACCAGATAAAGATCTTTATCAGACAGGAACACGAAATACTGTCCAAGATCATCAAGGAGTACGGTTCACTGCAACATGTAGCCAATACTATCTCCGAAACGGCAAACCAACAGTTTTCGGCATTGGCTGAAAAAGAAAAGGAGATAGTAACCAAACTGTCCCAGATACCCGACAGCGTGAATATAAGGCACATTTATGGTATTGACCTAAAGTCTACACCGGTCATCATCATTATGATAATATTCTCTGTAATTATCTCATTGGGATTGGGAATGCTGTCCGAGAAAAACAGGCAGATAGGCAATAAAACATCATTCGAGATGCGCTATCGTATGGTGGGATTAGGGTTGCCAGAGGTTACTTCAAGTATTGATTCGAGTTATTCAGTTGATCCCGATAAATTCCATGATCTGGTGTTTAAAAGAGAGGAAGAACAACGTTTGATCAATTCTATTGAGAAGAAAAGGTCAGAAATCCAGAGCTTAGACAAATAATTAGTTTGTGAAATATAACGATGGCACCTACAATAAAACTATGTTTTTATATATAAATTATCAGTTTCAGGCTGATAATAGTGTTACTAATGATATTTTTTATTTGGTGCGATAGTTTTATTTTGTATCATTGTAATCAGTTTTAATCTGATATATCAGCTATGCGAAATAAAAATATTTCAACTCAATCTGGTGAATTATTGAACTATTTCAACAAGATAGATCGGCAGTGCTTTGAATTTGCAGAAGCAAGGTTAGCATTGCCGAACTCTTCAGAAAGTGCAATTCGGGAACTGCTAAGTGATATGACAAAACGAGGGCTTCTCATGCGTGTCAAAAAGGGGGTGTACTATCTAATTCCCTATGAACAGAATCCCGAAACCTTTATGCCTGATTGGCATCTATTGGCTGAGCCACTTACAAGAGGAACAGAGCATTATATTGGTTATTATTCGGCATTACAAATTCATAATCTGATAACACAACCGTCCCTAAAAGAGCAAATTGTTGTTGCCAAACAACTACGCCCTTCGCAGATTGAAGTTAAAGGCATAGCTTTTCAGTTTATATATCACAACAAGGAACATTTTTTCGGAATGAAAAAAATCTGGATTGATAGCTTTCACAAGGTGGTTTGCTCCGATTTGGAAAAAACTATTATTGATTGTCTTTTTAAGCCTGAATACGCAGGAGGTATCGTGGAAATAGCTAAAGCTATCTATCTTTCTATGGATAAGATCAAATTCACCAAATTATTTGAATATGTACAAAAATTCAATTCCCAAGCTGTTATAAAACGACTGGGGTATCTGTTAGAAGCTTTAGAAATAAAAACAGATATTATTCAAAAACTACAAACAATAAAAACGAACTCTTATGTGGTACTGGATACGGAATTACCAAAGGACGGTAAACTGCTAAGTCGTTGGAACATTCAGCAAAATATAGAAATGGAAACGATTAAATCAGCAATTTACACATGATAAAACCGGGAGAAATACAAAATAAAGCAAGAGAAGTTGGTGTTCGCGACCAACAAATTGAAAAAGACTATGTACTTTCTTGGATTTTACAAGGAATCGCAAATCATAGTTATTTATCGAAAGTGATTGCTTTTAAAGGGGGAACGGTTTTGAAGAAAATTTACTTCGCCGATTATCGCTTTTCTGAAGATTTGGATTTTACGCTATTGGATGATACCATATCAAATAACCTGATTTTTGAATGGTATGAAGAAGTCTTTGCATACATCGAAGAAGAAGCTAACATTCCCCTGGAACTCGTGGACAATAATGAACATGAAGATGGTGGCATCAACTTCTATATTGGCTATATCGGCCCACTTGGCGGACAAGGAAATAACAAAAAGGTGAAAGTTGACATTTCACGGAGTGAACAGTTGGTTTTTGAACCGATATTTCAAAATGCAATCCTTACGTATAGTGACCAAGAGGGGCATTCATTGCTTTGCTATCCTTTGGAAGAGGTTTTAGTAGAGAAACTTCGTTCCGTGATGCAACGAATGCAGGCAAGGGATTTTTATGATATCTGGTATTTGTTGGAAAATCATGGGATGGATGTTGAATTTTATACGAAAGAGTTTCGGGCGAAATGCGAGAGCAAGCAGGTTAATTCTGAAGATTTTCACACGAAATTGGCACAACGAATGCCGCAATACAAAGGTCGTTGGCGAAAGTCAATGTCTGACCAAATCAAAGATTTACCCGACTTCGAACAGGTTGAACGGGAAGCGATGAGACACTTAAAGAAGTTTGAATTTTGAAATGATCTGTGTTATTTTAATCGAACAAACATGAAAGACTATAAAGCTTTTGTTAGGAATGTACATAAATTAAGGATATAAATGATAACAATAGATAACATAAAATTAGATGAATCAAATGAAGAGTTCTTTTTGGCTTCTGAATTGGTTAAATACGGTCATCCACTTATCTATTTAACAGGAAAAGCAGGAACAGGTAAAACTACCTTTTTAAAATATCTACGTCAAACAACAGAAAAAAACACAATAGTGCTAGCTTTTACTGGTGTTGCTGCCATGAATGCAGGAGGGCAAACAATTAATTCGTTTTTTAAAATACCTTTCGGGCCATTTGTGCCGAGCGATAAAAGATTGAGAACAAAAGTAGAAGAAGGTGATCCAGACAGAAGCACGATATATCATTGTTTTCAGTATAATAGAGAAATGCTGAAAATTATCAATGGGTTGGAATTGTTAATAATAGATGAAGTATCTATGGTAAGATGCGACCTGCTAGACGTAATTGATAGGCTTCTTCGAGTTTACAGAAAGAGGGAAAATGAAGCGTTTGGTGGTGTTCAGGTCATTCTTATCGGTGACACTTTTCAGTTGCCCCCCATTGACAAAGAGTGGCATGTCCTTGAACCATTTTACGACAGTATTTTCTTTTTTAGCTCAAAAGTAATTCTAAAAAACAAGCCTATTTACATTGAGCTGAAAAAGATCTATAGACAAAATGAGAAAGAGTTTATTGACTTATTGAACAGAATTCGTGTAAACCAAGTTTCAGACAATGAGCTTAACCTAATAAACTCAAAATATAATCCATCATTCAGGCCTAGTTTGACTGCAGACTACATAACACTTGCAACACATAATAACAAAGTAGAAAGTATTAATCTCACCAATTTAGCGGAATTGCCTGGTCAGGTACAGCTTTTTGAGGGAGCTATTACAGGTGATTTTCCTGATAATATCCTACCGACTGAAAAGACACTTCAACTAAAAGAAGGTGCTCAAATAATGTTTATTAAAAATGTTAAAACGAAAAGCATATATAATGGTAAGATAGCAAAAATCAACAAGATAGACGGCAACAGGATAACAGTTTTGTATGAAGATAAAGAGGAGGGAGAATTAGAATTAATTATAGAAAAACAAGTTTGGAAAAACATAAGATATAATTGGAACGATGAAGAAAATAAGATTGAAGAAGAAGAAATTGGAACATTTACCCAATTCCCAATTAAGCTGGCGTGGGCTATAACAATTCACAAAAGCCAAGGCTTGACTTTTGAAAGAGTTATCGTAGATGTTGGAAACGCCTTTGCTTCTGGTCAAGTATATGTCGCACTAAGCCGTTGTACTTCTTTTAACGGTCTTATCCTTAATTCAAAAATCACAAAGGAATCAATCATCGTAGACTCTAAAGTAATAGAATTCGCTGAAAATGAAACACCAAGTACGCTAATCGTTGAAGAATTAAAGTCGGGGAAAGCAGATTTTTATTACAAAAAGGCTCGTGAAGAAATCAAAGCATTAAACTTTGCAAATGCATACGATAATTTTGTAAAAGCAATCAAGTTTAGAAATGATATTGAAACCGAATTGTTTAAAAAATATTTTGTTACCGTTGCGGGAAGGTTAAGTTCATACGGAAGCAAATATAATCGTGAAAAAGAACAAAATCATTTATTTAAAGCTAAGCACACTTACTTACAATCACGTATCTCCGAATTAGAACAAGAAAATCAAAGGTTAGCAGAAAAAAACGACCAGCAAAATAATGCTGTTAAAACCTTGTTGGATCAGACAGCCAGTTTTGAAAAACAGATCCACGAATTACAAAGAGAGAAGGATGATTTGACCTTGAAAAACAATGGTTTAAATATCGAAATATCTGAAGTAAAATCTAATTACTTTGAGAGCAAAGCAAAAATCAGAGAATTAGAGGATACTCTAGGTGTAGAAAAGAATATGGTTCATACGCTTACAGAACAGGTCCAAAAACTCGAAAGTAGAAAATGGTATGAAGTTTTACTAAACTCCAAAAAATAAGTTTTACATCTATTTTACTATAAACATGTTTAATTACCACATTATCCCAATAAAAACCAAAACACCATGGCTATTGGATCACCGTATTTTTTATTTTCAATTAGGAAAAAGACCAAGGTACGAAGCATTTGTTAAAAAGAACTACGAAGAGATAAACAGAATTGCGAATCAGAACGGACTATCGTTCATCTTTCATAGGCATTTTACTGAAAACAATATAGATCATTCTCAAATTGATCACGAATTTCTCAAGGAAATATCCAGAATAGATGAAAAGAAGTTTTACGATGAATTAGAGTGGCAAATATTTACCTATCAAGTGATAGACCCTGTATATATTGTACGTAAGTATAACGATACGTCATTAATTGCTTGGGGATATGATGCTTTTAAAAAAGGTATAAGAGGATTAAGATTTCCATTTGAGTCGTTACTTCCCATTAACAATATTGTAATAGGGGAATATTGCCAACTAAACCCTCATTCAGATGAAAATTGGACATTAAATACTGAATATATGGCTTTAAAGGTTGATAAAACGAGAATACCTTCTAATAAATAAAGCTTCAAACCCAACTTTTCTCAACTTAACAAGTCCGATAAAATTCATACGATTCTGTCCGAAATATGTCCGAAAATAGAAAAAGCCACTGATATTCAGTGGCTTTTGTCGGGGTGGCAGGATTCGAACCTACGACCTCCTGCTCCCAAAGCAGGCGCGATACCGGGCTACGCTACACCCCGTTCCCGTAAGGGTTTGCAAAGGTAAAAATTAAATCTAAATTCCAAAAATAACTTCATATTTCTTTTTTTAAAAACGGTTTTTATATTCAGAAAATAATCACTAATATTGCAGCTCGATTTTTACGGGATAATAATCGTCATTAATTACTCAAAATCATGGATTTAGTAAAATTTGTAGAAGAGCAGGCGGTAACACATAACGAAGTTCCCGCATTTAAGGCTGGGGATACTGTTAGCGTTCACTATAAAATTCGGGAAGGCAACAAAGAGCGTATTCAGGTTTACCAAGGTGTTGTCATCCAACGCAATAGCATCGGCGCCAATCAGACGTTTACGGTACGTAAGATTTCCAACGGCGTAGGTGTTGAGCGTATTTTCCCCATAAACTCGCCAAACATTGAAAAAATTGAGGTAAACAGCTACGGAAAAGTACGCCGCTCGAAGCTATACTACCTGCGTGGTCTTACTGGTAAAGCCGCTCGTATTAAATCCAAGAGGGTTTAACACACGTGAACATGCTAGATATTATAGGAAGCTGCCAATCGGCAGCTTCTTTTTTTTATAAAAAACTGTACCGGAAGGAATAGCTTGCAGCATTGTGGTTGGACTTATTATAGTAACCCAGGATTTCTACCTTGGCGTATTTGCCGGATGATGTCTTGACTATCAAAATACGCCCCTGAATAGGGTTGATGCTGTGGTCACTCATGT
>NZ_JAENGN010000038.1:0-5571 GCF_016533505.1 Parapedobacter sp. ISTM3
CCAAAAAGAAAGCCCCGTGTGCAGTTGCACGCGGGGCTTCCAAATAAAATCCGGCACCGACCTACTCTCACGCCTGTTACGGCAATACCATCGGCTCTGGCGGGCTTAACTGCTCTGTTCGGGATGGGAAGAGGTGGACACCGCCGATATAGGCACCTGAATACCTTTATGACATATCATCGGAAGAAAACATGAACGAGAATCCGAGCAAGGCAACAGCATCTCTGCGCGAGAAAGCTTTCGGGCTATTAGTACCGCTCAGCTGTGGTGTCGCCACCTCTATACCTGCGGCCTATCAACCCCGTAGTCTACGGGGACCCTCAATGGAATACTAATCTCGTGGCCGGTTTCGCACTTAGATGCTTTCAGCGCTTATCCTAACCCGACATAGCTACCCAGCCGTACACCTGGCGGCATAACTGGTTCACCAGCGGTCGGTCCAGCCCGGTCCTCTCGTACTAAGGCCAGCCCCACTCAATATTCCAACGCCCGCAACAGATAGGGACCGAACTGTCTCGCGACGTTCTGAACCCAGCTCGCGTGCCACTTTAATCGGCGAACAGCCGAACCCTTGGGACCTTCTCCAGCCCCAGGATGTGACGAGCCGACATCGAGGTGCCAAACCTCCCCGTCGATATGAGCTCTTGGGGGAGATCAGCCTGTTATCCCCAGAGTACCTTTTATCCTTTGAGCGATGGCCCTTCCATGCAGAACCACCGGATCACTATGTCCGCCTTTCGGCCCTGTTCGGCCTGTATGCCTCACAGTCAAGCAAGCTTATGCCATTGCACTCCGCGTACGGTTACCAAGCGTACTGAGCTTACCTTTGAAAGCCTCCGTTACCTTTTTGGAGGCGACCACCCCAGTCAAACTACCCACCAAACAATGTCCCCCGCTACGCAGGGTTAGGAACCGGATACGCAAAGGGCGGTATTTCAAGGTTGGCTCCACGAGTCCTGGCGAACCCGCTTCAAAGCCTCCCGCCTATCCTACACATCACGCACCCAGTCCCAATGTTAAGCTGTAGTGAAGGTTCATGGGGTCTTTCCGTCCCGTTGCGGGTAACCGGCGTCTTCACCGATACCACAATTTCACCGAGCTCATGGCTGAGACAGTGCCCAGATCGTTACACCATTCGTGCAGGTCGGAACTTACCCGACAAGGAATTTCGCTACCTTAGGACCGTTATAGTTACGGCCGCCGTTTACTGGGGCTTCGGTTCAATGCTTCGCCATTGCTGACTAACATCCCCCCTTAACCTTCCAGCACCGGGCAGGTGTCAGGCCTTATACTTCATCTTTCGATTTCGCAAAGCCATGTGTTTTTGTTAAACAGTCGCCTGGGCCTTTTCACTGCGGCTGGCTCACGCCAGCGCCCCTTCTCCCGAAGTTACAGGGCCATTTTGCCGAGTTCCTTAGCCATGATTCACTCGAGCACCTTAGGATTCTCACCCCAACCACCTGTGTCGGTTTGCGGTACGGGTTTTGGTTGCCTGAAGCTTAGCGGTTTTTCTCGGAAGCATGATTACCCACACTATCGGCGCCCCCGAAGGTTTGCCGTACTATCGGGTTTCAGCACCCGGAACGGACTTCCCTGTCCCGGGTATACCTACGCCCTTCAACGCACTATTCCGTCAGTGCGCGGTGGTGTCACTTCTCCGTCCCCGCGTCGCAGCAACCAAAAGTACGGGAATATTAACCCGTTGTCCATCGGATTCGCCATTCGGCTTATCCTTAGGCCCCGACTGACCCTGATCCGATTAGCGTTGATCAGGAAACCTTGGTCTTTCGGTGGGCGGGTTTCTCACCCGCCTTATCGTTACTTATGCCTACATTTGCTTTTCCGGAAAGTCCACCGGCCCTTACGGACCGGATTCGCCCCCGCCGGAATGCTCCCCTACCGATATTAAATATCCCATAGCTTCGGTAACACACTTGATGCCCGTTCATTATCCACGCCCGGCCGCTCGACTAGTGAGCTGTTACGCACTCTTTAAATGAATGGCTGCTTCCAAGCCAACATCCTAGCTGTCTAAGCAGCCGGACCTCGTTAGTCCAACTTAGCGTGTATTTGGGGACCTTAGCTGATGGTCTGGGTTCTTTCCCTCTCGGCCTTGGACCTTAGCACCCAAAGCCTCACTGCTGCGTATATCCTGCGGCATTCGGAGTTCGTCTGGATTTGGTAGGATGTGACTCCCCCGCACCCAATCGGTAGCTCTACCTCCGCAGGACTCTCCGCAACGCTGTTCCTAAAAACATTTCGGGGAGTACGAGCTATTTCCCAGTTTGATTGGCCTTTCACCCCTACCCTCAGTTCATCCGGAAGCTTTTCAACGCTTATCGGTTCGGCCCTCCAGTACCTGTTACGGCACCTTCAGCCTGACCAAGGGTAGATCACAAGGTTTCGCGTCTACCTCCACCGACTGCACGCCCTGTTCAGACTCGCTTTCGCTTCGGCTGCCCCACTGAATGGGTTAACCTTGCCGGTGAAGTGTAACTCGTAGGCTCATTATGCAAAAGGCACGCCGTCACCCCTAAGGGCTCCGACCGCTTGTAGGCACACGGTTTCAGGTTCTTTTTCACTCCCCTGTTCGGGGTTCTTTTCACCTTTCCCTCACGGTACTGGTCCACTATCGGTCTCCCAGGAGTATTTAGCCTTGGCGGATGGTGCCGCCGGATTCCCACAGGGCGTCTCCGACCCCGCGGTACTCAGGATACCACTAGGCTGCACTTGCTTACGTGTACGGGACTGTCACCCTCTCCGGTACCGGCTTCCCTTCCGGTTTCCACTTCACGCATGCATGCCACTTCGTGGTCCTACAACCCCGCATATGCCGTAACATATCCGGTTTGGGCTAATCCGCGTTCGCTCGCCACTACTTGCGGAATCACTGTTGTTTTCTCCTCCTACGCCTACTTAGATGTTTCAGTTCAGCGCGTTCGCGTATTATACGATGTACCTTCAGTACATCAGGTTACCCCATTCGGAAACCGCCGGATCAATTCGCATTTGCCGATCCCCGGCGCTTATCGCAGCTTGTCGCGTCCTTCTTCGCCTCTGGGAGCCTAGGCATCCCCCGTGTGCCCTTCTTTACTTTCTTCAACCCGCGGCCCTTTTGCCAACCGCGGGCCTGCTTCGGACCGCATGTCGCCATGCAGGCCCTACTGTTGCCTTCTCTCTTCTCTTCTTGTTTTCTTCCAATATGTCAAAGAACTTCTGTTCGGGAGCGGGGACCTCCGGAATAAGGCGCAAGGACAACGTCCTTTTCCCCTTCCTGAAACCCCTCATCCTAAACGCGTGGAGAATAACGGATTCGAACCGTTGACCCCCTGCGTGCAAGGCAGGTGCTCTAGCCAGCTGAGCTAATTCCCCGTACCCGTAGTCCCGAGCAGACTTGAACTGCTGACCCCTACATTATCAGTGTAGTGCTCTAACCAACTGAGCTACGGGACTAGCTTTATTCTCGCCTCTCAGGACACACCGTGTAAGGGAACGGTGTCCTCTATTTTCCTGATATCTTCTTCTCTCTTTTCAATTGATAATCCATGGCGCAACGAGTACCAATCCGGTACCCTAGAAAGGAGGTATTCCAGCCGCACCTTCCGGTACGGCTACCTTGTTACGACTTAGCCCCAATTACCAGTTTTGCCCTGACACGCTCCTTGCGGTCACATGCTTCAGGCACCCCCGGCTTTCATGGCTTGACGGGCGGTGTGTACAAGGCCCGGGAACGTATTCACCGCGTCATTGCTGATACGCGATTACTAGCGAATCCAACTTCACGGGGCCGAGTTGCAGGCCCCGATCCGAACTGTGACCGGCTTTGCGGGATTGGCGCCCTGTTGCCAGGTGGCTGCCCGCTGTACCGACCATTGTAGCACGTGTGTAGCCCCGGACGTAAGGGCCATGATGACTTGACGTCGTCCCCGCCTTCCTCACTGCTTGCGCAGGCAGTCTGGATAGAGTCCCCACCTTTAAATGCTGGCAACTATCCATAGGGGTTGCGCTCGTTGCGGGACTTAACCCAACACCTCACGGCACGAGCTGACGACAGCCATGCAGCACCTAGTTTCGTGTCCCGAAGGACGCACCCATCTCTGGGTGCTTCACTAACTTTCAAGCCCGGGTAAGGTTCCTCGCGTATCATCGAATTAAACCACATGCTCCTCCGCTTGTGCGGGCCCCCGTCAATTCCTTTGAGTTTCACCCTTGCGGGCGTACTCCCCAGGTGGATGACTTAACGCTTTCGCTTGGACGCTAACCGTATATCGCTAACATCGAGTCATCATCGTTTAGGGCGTGGACTACCAGGGTATCTAATCCTGTTCGATCCCCACGCTTTCGTGCATCAGCGTCAATTACGCCTTGGTAAGCTGCCTTCGCAATCGGTGTTCTGTGGCATATCTATGCATTTCACCGCTACTTGCCACATTCCGCCTACCTCATCCGCATTCAAGCGCGCCAGTATCAACGGCACTGCGATGGTTGAGCCACCGTCTTTCACCACTGACTTAGCGCGCCGCCTACGCACCCTTTAAACCCAATAAATCCGGATAACGCTCGGATCCTCCGTATTACCGCGGCTGCTGGCACGGAGTTAGCCGATCCTTATTCTCACGGTACACTCAACCCGGTACACGTACCGGGGTTTGTTCCCGTGCAAAAGCAGTTTACAACCCATAGGGCCGTCCTCCTGCACGCGGCATGGCTGGTTCAGAGTTGCCTCCATTGACCAATATTCCTTACTGCTGCCTCCCGTAGGAGTCTGGTCCGTGTCTCAGTACCAGTGTGGGGGATTCTCCTCTCAGAGCCCCTAGGCATCGTCGCCTTGGTAAGCCGTTACCCTACCAACTAGCTAATGCCACGCGAGCCCATCCGTCCCCTATGAATATTTGGTTGTCCCACGATGCCATGGAACAACGTCATGCGGTGTTAATCCCTCTTTCGAGGGGCTATCCCCCTGGGACGGGCAGGTTGCTCACGCGTTACGCACCCGTGCGCCACTCTCATCACCCCCGAAGGAGTGAATCCCGTTCGACTTGCATGTATTAGGCCTGCCGCTAGCGTTCATCCTGAGCCAGGATCAAACTCTCCATTGTAAAAATGATGTCCGATCTGACCCGATTGCTCGGAATCAATCTTTAATTATGTCTATTAACCTGGATTGACTTAGGTCTGTCTTGTTAACTTTCGCCCATGACAGACTACTCGTTACGCTACATGAATATCAATATCTTTCAAGAACTCTCGCGCCTCCGCTCACGCTTCGGCTTTTTTATCTTCCGCAGCCCCGAAAGGCCGCATCCGTCTTTGCTTCTTTGTCTGCCGCCGGCACATCGCGCGCCGGCTCCGGAACCTACCGTCTTTCAACCCCCCGTTCCGTTTGGGACTGCAAAGGTAAGGAGCTTTTTTCATTCCACCAAAAAAAAATTTTACTTTTTTTTATCCCCCCAAACGCCCGGAAACCAAACGCCCCCAAACAAACGCAAAACCTTACCCAAACCGTTCAAAAAACAACCGCAAACTCAAAACTTCTTACCGTTTCCCCGTTTGCGGGCTGCAAAAGTAGAA
>NZ_JAENGN010000039.1:0-4906 GCF_016533505.1 Parapedobacter sp. ISTM3
ACTGATGCCACATTCGATTTTTACCGTTCTGCTCATAATCCTCTGATTTTAAACCGTTAAACAATAATGCAAGATACAGAATATCGGGCGGACACGCAAGGTGTCGGGGGTTCTTTTGGGGGTTCTTTTTGTCGAATTTGGGTGAATTTTGACGAACCTTATAAAACGAAAAACCGCCTCTAAACGTATTTAAAGGCGGTTTTTGAATCTTGTCGGCTATCTTTGGAGCCTCTCGGTAGCCCGTAGGGGAATCGAACCTATCGGGCAGCAATCTCTTTATCAATGTTTTACAACCATCCCTTTTCCCAACTCACCGAATCGCTCACTGGTTTGACATACGTTCTAGCTGCAATTGCTATGATGCTAAGATACAAAATTTCTGTGATGTAAGAATGAAATATCAACGGTTCGGGGCTTTGCGAGGGAGAGGATTAGAAAGCACAAACTTTCAATTTAGCACCAACGTAGCAAAACCATTTTTTTATTTGCTAATTTACACTTTTCAAGCAAATAAAAAATGGTTTTTGCGGAATAGAAGCACAAAAGTTGAATTTAGCACTTAACCCGCTCTCTTGCAAAACCTTTGTTAGTGGCTGTGGCTGTTTGTTTACTCTTTGTTTGATTCATTTATCTGTAAATCAAAAGACTAAAAAAACTTTTGCTTTTTTTCCAAAAGTTAATTTTTTCAAAAAACAGTTTCGTTTGAAAAATTTGTTATACTTTTGTTGCAGAAACAACAATTGTTTATGCAATCAATTTTAGAATATCAGGATTTTTACAATCTGCTTACGGGCAGGACGCCTCAGGCATTTAATCGTGTTTTGAATAAGAATTTCAAACAGAACGGAGTAGAATTAAGCAAGGAACAATGGTCTATTTTGGCTGTTTTGTGGGAAAATGACGGCTGTTCGCAACAGTATCTGGCAGATAAGAGCTTTCGGGACAGACCAGGCGTAACCCGTTTGATTGACAATATGGAAAAAGACGGTTTGGTTAAGCGGAAGCCTGATATAAACGACAGAAGGTCTAATTTGATTTTTCTGACAAAAAAAGGAAAGCAAATGCAGGAAAAAGTTATGAATCTTGTCAATGCTACCGTAGAAGAATCTATTAAAGGAATCAGTGTGGAAAATATATTGACAGTAAAAGAAGTGTTCCATAAAATATATCAAAATTTAGAGGTAAAATGAAAATTAAAAAATTACTGCCTATACTTTTCTGTTTTTTGGCTTTTGAAGGAAAGGCTCAAATTGATGTGAGTTCGTCTTTGCAGGAAGCAATTCAGGAAGCAATCGACAAAAACGCATCTATCCGAAACAAAGATTTGGAAGTGGAAAAAATCAGTACGGAAAAGAAAAGCGTTTGGAACAAATACATTCCGAAAGTAGAGGGTTCGGCAAATTATATGTATTTCGATACGAAAATAACGCTCGATTTACCGACAGGAAACATTCCGGTTATCAATCAGCCGGTTTTTGACGGAAAGCAATCGTTTGACAGTTACGGAAACTTATTGATGGGTAGCCTGATGGCAAAAACGGTTTTGTTTAGTGGTTTTCAGATTGAAAACGGAGCAAAGGCTTTGGAGCAAAAACGAATCGGAACGGCTTATCTTTCCGAGGCTGAAAAAGAAAGTTTAATTAAAGAAGTGATTCATTCCTTTGACCAAGTACACTTGTTGAACGAAGTCGAAAAATTGCTGATTGACAGCGAAAAACGATTGGCTACCGAAGCCAAAAGAGTAGAAAGGGCTATCGAAGAAGGACTTGCCATTCCGTATGACAGGGACAAAATCAAATTGGCAAATCTCGAATTACAATCCAAAAAGATAGAAATGGAAGGAAAACGAAAAGTCCTTTACCAAAAAATAAATTACCTCACGGGATATTCCGAAAACCAAATCAAAGAAGTAGAATATTTACTTGTTCCTTATGTGATTTCGGAAGATTTATCGGTTGAAAATAAACAGGAGCTAAAAGCTTTGGAATCGTTCAAAAAAGCATCGGATTATATGATTAAGAAAGAAAAAGGGAGTTATCTTCCTGTTTTGGGAGCATTCGGAGGTGTTACTTATGCGAGCCTTTTTGACGCTACGATGATTACTCCCGAAATTCCAATGGTAAATTCCCGACTTTACGGAAGAATGAACGAATTTACGATGAGTCCGAATTGGATGGTAGGGCTTTCGATGAAATGGGAAATTTTCAGCGGATTTGAACGTAAGCACAAAATCCACGAAGCCAAGATAAATGCGGAACAGGTGCAAAATCAATTAGACGATACCAAGGAGAAATTTGCTTTGCTTTTGGAAAATAACCTGGCGAATTACAGGATTCAGAATCAGAAATACCAAATCGGTCTGGAGCAGGAAAAAGTGGCTTCAAACAATCTGTATATGGCTGTAAGGCAATATCAGGAAGGGCTTATCAACATTTCCGAAAGATTGGAAGCAGAAAACGATTTGTTTAAAGCATCAGCCAATAAAATTCAGATTTTAGTAGAGCAAAGGCTGTCCGCTTTAGAAACACTTTCCGTAACAGGAGAATTAACCAAAACCATTTTAAACTAAATTATCAAAAGTAATGAAAAAGATATATTTATTATTAGTTGTAGTGATTTCCGCTGTCGGTTGTGGTAAGCCGAAAACCGAGGTTATTCAGGGAAAAATCGAAAGGGAGCAAATCGGAATCGTATCGAAAATTCCCGGAAAAATCATTGAAATCCGTATTCAGGAAGGAGATTTTGTCAAAAAAGGAGATACGCTTGCTATTTTGGACATTCCCGAAGTCGATGCCAAAAAAAGTCAGGCAGAGGGTGCTGTTCAGTCGGCAAAAGCCCAATATGATATGACTTTGAAAGGAGCTACGGACAATCAGCTCAAACAGCTAGAAGCCAAACAAAAAGCACTCAAAGAACAGTACGAATTGGCTCAAAAATCCATTGACCGATTGTCAAATATGCTTAAAGATTCGTTGGTTTCCCAACAGATGTATGACGAGGCTTTCGCCAAATATCAGGGAGCCCAATCGCAGTATCTGGCTGTTCAGGCTGAAATTTCGGACGTGAAATACGGAGCGAGAATTGAACAGCAAAAAATGGCATTGGGACAGCAGGAAAGAGCTTTGGGTGCTTTACAGGAAGTTTCGGTTGCGGATTCCGAGCGGTATATAATTGCTCCGCAGGATATGACGGTAGAGTCCATTACGCTTAAAGCAGGGGAGCTGGCACTTCCCGGTTATACCTTGATTAGCGGAACGATTTCGGAATCGACTTATTTCCGTTTTACGATTCCCGAAAGCCGGCTTTCAAAGGTTCAGAAAGGACAGGAAGTAATGGTTAATGTGGTCTATAACAAAAGTCAGGTTAAGGGAAAAATAACTTCGGTTAAGGCTTTGGGAGCTTATGCAAACATCGCAACGGCTTATCCCGATTATGAAATTCAGGAGAGTCTTTTTGAGATAAAAATCAGTCCGATTGATGTAGAACAAGCTAAAGATTTGTTTACGAAAACTACGGTTACTTTAGAATTGTAATAAGAAATTATGAAAAACTTTTTTTCGCTTATAAAAAGGGAATTCCGTTTGTTTTGGGATAACAGTGTGCTTCGGTTGCTTTTTATTGGGGCTCCGATTATGTACGGAATACTTTTAGGCTTTGTTTATCAGAAAGGTAAAGTTACCGATTTGCCTGTTGTGGTGGTTGATGAAGACCAAAGTCAGATGAGCCGAAAAGCTATTGAAATGATGCAGGATAATGAGGTTCTGAACGTGGCTTTTATCCGGTACGACCAGAACGATTTAGCTAAAATCGTAGCGGAAAACGATAATATTCCTGCGGTTGTGATTATTCCGAAAGATTTTGAGAAACAGGTAATGACCAAAAAATATCCCGAAGTGCTTACCATTGTAAATACTTCGAATGTTTTAACAGCCAATTATGCTTCGACAGCCATTCAGATTTGTTTAGGAACACTTAAAGCGGGAGTTCAGATTGAAGCTCTTAAAAAACAAGGAATGCCTGAAAGTGTGGCAATGTCGCAATATGAGCCGTTCAAAACCACATTTATTAAAAAATACAACCGAAGCACGAACTATATGTACTTTTTGTGGCCTGGCATTTTGGCAACGGTTTTACAACAGGTTTTGCTGTTAGGCTTGGCTTTGTCCTTTGCTTCCGAATACGAAAACGGAACTTTCAGAACATTGGTTTCGGAAAACAAATCCCTACTTAAAATAATGGCAGTTAAGATAATTCCGTATCTGATAATGAGCTTCGGTATTTGGATCTTGTATTATCTGTTTACGTTTTGGTTCAGGATTCCGTTTTATGAAAATCTAGGTGCTTTGACCTTTGTAGCGGGAATTTTCGTGTTGTCGGTATGCTTTATCGGGATATTGGTAAGCATACTGATTCCGAGTCAGCTCAAAGCAACCGAAATATTGATGGTTATAGCCACTCCGAGCTTTATTTTGAGCGGATTTACGTGGCCGCTTTCGCAAATGCCCGATTGGGTTGTGGCTGTTGCAAATGTGATTCCGCTTACGCATTTCTTACAGGCATTCAGAATTTTGCTGATAGAAGAAGGAACGTTGTCCCAATGTTCGGGTGCAATTTGGGCTATGATTTGGATTGGACTTGTTTGTGCGGTTTTGTCTTATGTAGCTTTGTATTTTAAAAGGAAAAAGGTGTTGAAGCAAGGTTGAATTTTGTACTGCAAAAAAATCCTGTGTGGTAGATTTTTATTATTTTTTTCTGTGTCAGGTTGTTATTTTTCAGCCGTTTAATTTCAGGGGTACGGTTGTTCTGCCATTGCCACTAACGTTTCGCGGCTTTGCGAAGGTGGCGATTTCTACCACTAAACTTCAATCGAAGCACTAAATTTTGATTAACCACTTCACTGTCATAC
>NZ_JAENGN010000004.1:0-335561 GCF_016533505.1 Parapedobacter sp. ISTM3
GAGGCAAATAATGCACGCATAAAATTCAAAAAAACCGCACAACCGTAGGCAAAACGGCCCCATTGTTTCAACTATTGTTATTAATAAATAAAATCAGAAAACCGACCGCCAAAAACAACTAACAGCACAAAATAGCGCATGGAATACCATGGTCGTAAATTGAAAAACCGTTATCTTTACCTGAAAAATAAGCACGTTTATGACACCTACAATAAACATCCCACGACTGGATCTACTCCATTATACGCAAGGAACTACCGACCAACGCCACCAATTCTCCAAGGAAATCGGCAAAGCTTTTAATGAGACCGGCTTTGTTACCATTGCTAACCATGGCATGGATAAGGCATTAATTGACGAATTGTATGCTGTGGTCGAGGCTTTCTTTGCCCTGCCGGAGGTCACCAAATTGAAGTACGAAATCCCGGGGCTGGCGGGACAACGCGGTTATACATCGAGGGGCAAGGAAAAGGCTAAGGACGCCACAGTACCCGACCTGAAGGAATTTTGGCAACGGGGACAGGACGACAACCCGGTGGTAAATGAGCTTCCACGCTTCGATGAGATCACCGGTGAAGTCTACCGCCGCCTGGAATCAGCTGGCCGCGAGCTGCTTAAGGCCATTGCTGTTTACCTGGACTTGCCGGAAGATTATTTTGAAGGAAAAGTGCACCAAGGCAACTCCATTCTCAGGGCTATCCATTATTTTCCCATCGATGAGCCCGATAGCCTTCCCGATGATGCGGTACGGGCAGGGGCACATGAAGATATTAATCTGATTACCCTCCTTATCGGGGCGAGCGCCGATGGATTGGAAGTACTGACCCGTGAAGGCACATGGTACCCTGTCAAGGCGCATGGCGAAGACATCGTGGTCAATGTAGGTGACATGCTGCAACGGCTTACCAATAATAAGTTGAAGTCGACGACGCACCGCGTGGTCAATCCGCCGCGCGAACAGATGAAAACATCGCGTTATTCCGTACCTTTTTTCCTGCACCCAAAAGCCGACATGAGCCTGGCCGTGCTGGAGTCCTGTATAGGAGCAGATAATCCCAAAGCGTATACCGATATAACGGCTGGGGACTACCTGGACGAGCGGCTTAGAGCGATCGGACTGAAGATGTGATGTCGCTAAGCAAGCGCGTCAGCTCTTGTTGTACGGCATGCCCCTTATCCTTGTTATACCAATTCTGAAGGGCTATTTTTTGGGTCTCGAAGTCGGCGCCCTCCGCTCTCAGGCGTTCGTATAATTGCTGGCAATCTGTTGGCCTCGGCCCCCACACCGCCAAGTCGTCCCCTTTGTCGTCGCGGATTATCAACTTGGGAATCGATTTGCCTCCATTGGTTAAGTATTGCTCGATGCGGAATGGGGGCGAGTCCCTTAGCTCATACGCAACGCTAATTAACGCATTATGCTGGGCCATCAACTGGATGAAAGGCACGGTATGCGCCGCATCCCCACACCACGGCTCCGTGATAATCACCCAACGCAGCGGCTGGGCAATACCTTCCAGCACTTCCTTCGTTTCGTCCGCCAACACGCCCTTTTTCAGCCAGCGGTGCATCCGCGACCAATTCAACTTCGTATACTCCATATAAGCCGGATTGTCATAAGGTCCGGCAGGCGCAGGATCATGCAGAATACGTTCAAATTCGATCAAATAACGCGCGAAATCCATCATTGAAAAAATTATCGGCAAAGGTAATGGAATGGTAGAAGAAAATGGTCGACGTAATGTCATAACCATTGCGTTGTCTATGCACGCTTTAATGCTTCTCGATCTTGTTTGCGTAAACCGGCCACGACCAGTTCATAGCTATGGCTGATAAGGTTTTCCAACACCCCATCACTTAATTCGCCATTGCAGACCACCTCGTTCCAATGGCGCTTATTCATATGGTACGCTCCTTTTATGGTATTGGGGTGGCGTTCCCGCAATTCAACGGCATATTCGGGATCACACTTTGCACTGAAGGACAGCGGCTGGCTATCCAATGGCGTGAGCAAAAACATTTTGCCGGCCACCTTAAACACCAGTATTTCCGGCCCGAAAGGGCAGCTCTCCGTAACCCCTGGTTTGCTGAGGCAATAATCACGTAGTTGCTCGATGTGCATTGTTAAAAACGGAACTGGATATCCGGCGTTGTAAAATTAACACCTTAAACTTGAAATTTAAAATCACCCGGTTCAAAATGACACATTGTCATGACGACGTCATAGATATAATGACGGTTCTCACCATCCTACGCCTAATTGGTGCCAGAAAAACGATTGGCACAAGGCTTGTTAAACCATTATGAAACATATTGATTTATCATCAACGTAGAAAAGGAACATAGATATGGCAAAAATTATTGGAATCGACTTAGGAACTACCAACTCTTGCGTAGCCGTGATGGAGGGTAATGAGCCGGTAGTCATTACGAACAACGAAGGAAAGCGAACTACGCCTTCGATTGTGGCTTTCGTGGAGAATGGCGAACGCAAAGTAGGTGACCCTGCGAAACGCCAAGCCATTACCAATCCAAAGAAGACCGTGTACTCCATCAAACGGTTTATGGGTACCAATTACGACGAAGCCCGTAAAGAAATTGAGCGTGTACCGTACTCCGTTGTGAAAGGTGACAACAACACCCCCCGCGTGGAAATCGACGACCGCAAATATACACCGCAAGAAATTTCTGCAATGATTTTGCAGAAAATGAAAAAGACTGCGGAAGATTTTTTGGGCCACGAAGTAAACGAAGCGGTTATCACCGTACCGGCATACTTCAATGATGCGCAACGCCAGGCAACGAAAGAAGCTGGTGAAATTGCTGGCTTGAATGTAAAACGTATTATAAACGAACCGACCGCAGCAGCACTGGCATACGGATTGGACAAGTCCAACAAGGACATGAAAATCGTCGTATTCGACTGCGGGGGTGGTACACATGACGTATCTGTACTGGAGCTGGGAGACGGTGTATTTGAAGTAAAATCGACAGACGGTGACACTCACCTGGGAGGTGATGATTTTGACCAAGTCATCATTGACTGGCTTACCGATGAATTTAAAAACGACAACAACGGGTTCGACCTCAGCAAAGACCCAATGGCTTTGCAACGCTTGAAAGAAGCTGCTGAAAAAGCCAAAATCGAGCTTTCAAGTTCGTCATCCACTGAAATCAATCTGCCATACATCACGGCGGACCAAACCGGACCGAAGCACCTGGTCCGCACATTGAGCCGTGCCAAGTTCGAGCAGTTGGCTGACGATTTGATTAAACGCACCATTGAGCCTTGCAAATCAGCATTGAAAAATGCAGGCTATTCCCCATCGGATATCGACGAAATCATCCTTGTGGGTGGTTCTACCCGTATCCCTGCTATCCAAGATGCGGTAAAAAAATTCTTTGGTAAGGAGCCTTCGAAAGGCGTGAATCCGGATGAAGTAGTAGCCCTTGGTGCAGCGATACAAGGTGGTGTATTGACCGGTGAAGTAAAAGACGTGTTACTCTTGGACGTTACCCCACTTTCATTGGGTATTGAAACCATGGGTGGTGTCATGACCAAGCTCATCGAGGCCAATACGACTATCCCGACCAAAAAGTCGGAAGTATTCTCTACGGCATCAGACAACCAACCTTCTGTGGAAATCCACATCTTACAAGGTGAACGGCCCATGGCTGCGCAAAACCGGACCATCGGACGCTTTCACTTGGATGGTATCCCGCCCGCACCGCGCGGTGTACCCCAAATCGAGGTAACATTTGATATCGATGCAAACGGTATCCTCCATGTGTCGGCCAAAGACAAAGCTACGGGCAAGGAACAAAAAATCCGTATCGAGGCTTCTTCCGGTTTGACCGACGACGAAATCAAGAAGATGAAGCAGGAAGCGGAAGCCAATGCTGAGGCAGATAAAAAAGCGAAAGAGGAAATAGAAAAACTCAACGCCGCTGACGCCTTGATCTTTTCCACTGAGAAACAGTTGAAAGAATATGGCGACAAAATCGGCGCTGAGAAAAAGTCGCCCATCGAAGATGGCCTGAAGAAGTTGAAAGAAGCTTATGCAGCTAAGGACTTCGCAGCTATCGACGCCGCACAGGCCCAACTGCAAACAGCTTGGAACGCCGCTTCGGAAGACATGTACAAAGCTTCGCAAGAAGGAGCCGGGCCGCAAGCTGACGCCGGCCAATCGGCTGCTGGCAGCACCGGCGGCGACGATGTGACTGACGTAGAATATGAAGAAGTCAAGGACGATAAAAAGTAAAAGTCCAAGCCGGACGGCACTTTAGCAGTTACACAAAAAAACCTCGGGGGATTATCCTCCGAGGTTTTTTTACGTCCAGTCTCCGGCAGCTTCCGGTTTTAAAACAACTTCTCCGGATATACACCATCCTTCACCAATTGTGCAATGTTCTCCTGCACGATGGGTTTATCTTCCGGATAAGTAACACCAAACCATTTCTGTGAGGTAGGAATGACTTTAAAACGCGCCTTACCCTGCTTGATGAGTTCGTCAGCCACTTTAGGAATCAGAAACTCCGATTTCGGGTTATCTTCATTGGCCGGCACGAATGCTTTGAACAATTCTTCGCTGACTCCGAAAATCGCAGGTGTGAATCCCCAAAAATTCATCGAAACGCGGCTGCTCTGCGGCAATTCCGTCTCTACGCCATCTTCCTCGAAGAAGATACGTTTTTCGCCGTCAACCTCCTTAAAATAAACTTTTAACCGCTCATTAATCTCGGTCATATTCCCATTATCATCAACCTTGCACACACCTCGTGATACCGACCCATGTTCGGACAATGTCTTGTCGATTTGATAACCCATTAACGAAAATTTATCGTCAGCTACCTCATCACTGAGGAACTTTGCCATTTTCTCAAAAGCCTCATAACCATAGAAGTCATCCGCATTAATCACACAGAACGGTTCGTTTATTTGATTGCGTGCAGATAACACAGCGTGTGCCGTACCCCAGGGCTTGGAACGTTCAATCTCCCTATTGATACCAAACGGCGTTAGATCATAACGCTGGAAAACGTAGTCTGTCTCGATCTTACCTGCCAACTTGGGTTCAAAAATCGATTTGAATTTATCGGCAAATTCTTCGCGAATGATGAAGCTTACTTTTCCAAATCCTGCCCTAATCGCGTCATAGATGGAATAGTCGATAATCGTTTCGCCATTAGGCCCGAACGGGTCAATCTGTTTCATGCTTCCGTAGCGGCTGGCCATTCCGGCCGCAAGAATCAACAAGGTGGGTTTACTCATCGTTGGAAAAATTATGGTTATTGAATTAAAACTTATTCACTGATGCCAAATTGATGCCAAATATATCATTCACCTACTATCTTAACGTTTTCTCCGCAACATAGCAGCCAAGATGCCGTTGGCAATCTTGCCCAATAATTTTGCCCCTTCCCTGGCCAACGTTGTGGTGGCTGCTTTTTGCGCCGCTTCAAGGGGCGTTTGCCGGCTACGCGTCCGGCCGCCCCGCTTCGCCGTTTCGCGGTTGGTTCCATCCTTAGCTGTCTGAATCGTGTGCGCACGCATCTTATCCTCCAATATTTCCGCCGCGCTCCGTCTGTCCACGGGCTGGTGGTATTTGGCATAGAAGGGAGAAGTGTCTACCAGCTTAGCGTACGTGTGTGCGTCAATAGGGCCCATCGTTGCACGCGGCGGGATAAGGTGTGTAGCCACTACTTCGGTAGGGATTCCCTTTTCATTGAGTACGGTGATCAGCGCTTGTCCTGTGCCAAGCGATGTCAATACCCGATCTATCTCGTAAAAATCTGACTTTGGGTAGGTCTTTACCGTTTTCCTTAGTGCTTCGGCGTCATTGGGGGTAAACGCCCGCAAAGCGTGTTGCACGCGGTTGCCCAGCTGCCCCAGCACACTTTCGGGGACATCCATCGGCGACTGCGTACAAAAGAATACACCCACCCCTTTTGAACGGATGAGCCGAACGATTTGTTCTACTTGAGCAAGAAATGCTTTTGGCGCGTCCTTAAATAGCAAATGGGCCTCGTCGAAGAAAAAAACTAATTTCGGCTTGTCCAAATCGCCCACCTCGGGCAGCTTTTTAAACAACTGTGCCAGCAGGCTCAGCAAAAACGTCGAAAACAATACCGGCTGTTGCTGAATATCCGAAATGTTCAGCAGGCTAATCACGCCTTTACCGTCCACCCTTTCAAACAGATCATTGATATCAAATTCTTTTTCACCGAAAATACCGGACACATCCTGTTGTTCCAGCGCGACCAGCTTACGCAGTATGGTTCCAGCAGTACTTCCGCTAATGCGGCCATAGCTGTCTTTGATTTCTTCGGCTCCGGGTCCGCCGGTGAGGTAATTGAGCAGTTTCTTTAAATCGGCGAAATCGACCAACGGCAGCTGGGTATCTTCTGCATACTTGAACAACGCCGCCAGCACACCGGTTTGGGTATCATTCAATTCCAGGATTCGCCCAAGCATTACTGGGCCGAAATCTTCCACCGTAAGCCGCATGGGATTGCCAACGTTGCCAGACAACGAGAATAGCTCCACTGGAAAGCCGGACGGCACGAAGGGCCACTCCAACGCGTCTCCCCGCTTCACTAAAGCCGGATTTGGCCCGCCCGGCTGGTGCAGGCCGGAAAGGTCGCCTTTTACATCCAGCAAAAACACCGGTACTCCCGCATCCGATAGTTGTTCGGCAATCAGTTGTAAGGTACGTGTCTTGCCGGTACCCGTAGCGCCCGCAATCAGGCCATGGCGATTCATCATCTTCAAGGGAAGTTTTACCTTCGCCTGGGCTACTATTTCCCCATCGAGCAGACCTGCCCCAAGGAAAATAAAAGCCCCCTTTGGATTATATGAGGCTGTTATCTTGTCGATAAATTCGGCTTGATTTCCCATAAATGAGCGACGAATATGATGGGTGAAAGCTACGCACTTCCTTGGGTAAATCCAAATAGCGGGCCGTTAAATTTGCGGTTTTTTTACCGCTTATCGTGTCGTCGGACCCAAAACGGTCAATACCCCATGCTCATCTATTTCCATCTCGTCGATGAATACCATCCGTTCGTCACCGGTCTTTTTGGTACGACCGTGGTACACACACAGCATCCGGCCATCCGGCAGGAATACCACACTATTGTGGCCCGTACCCGTTACATCACCACCCTTTGCCGTGTTTTTCTCCAGCACCGGATTGTTAGCCGCCTTGGTGTAAGGCCCCAGCGGATGTTGCGCAGTAGCATAGCCCACAGCGTAATGCTCTCCAGCAAAATGGTTCGCTGAGTACATCATGTAATACGTATCGCCATGTTTAAATGCAAACGAACCTTCCGTCCAGCGGCGATTGACTTCGCGGCCAGTCACCGAGCGGCTCTCCCATTCGGCCTGGGCATCGTCCATCCTCACAGGTGGGCGCAAGAGCAATACCGGCTCGCCGATGACACCTGAAAAGTCCGGCTTGAGCTCCACGCCATACACCCAACTTTCTTCGATTTCGTCAAACCATCCCTTGTGCTTTGCCCACTCGGCTACTTCGCTCTTTACGGGATGCTTGTAGCAACAGCGGGAGTAATACAAATATACCCGTCCATCCTCTCCAAAATAGACATTGGCATCGATGATCGGATAACCGGGGTCGAAGATGGGGTGGTTATATAGGTCGATAAAAGGCCCTGTGGGCTTGTCCGCCACGGCAACGCCAATACGGAAGTTTTCCAGTTCCTTACCGGGATTATCTTTCCATTGCGCGCTATAAAACATATAAAATTTGCCCTTATGCGCGTATACTTCGGGTGCCCAATATGCCCCACCCCAGGCAGCGGTGGAATCGCTCCAGCCATTTTCATTGCCAGCGTCATAAACCTGGCCTTCGTTCTTCCAGTCCGACAGATCGGCAGACGAATAGACTGCAAAACCATGCTTGGCACCACCTCCCGTCCCATACATATAATAGCGGTCGGTTGCGTCGTCATAAATGACATAAGGGTCGCCGAAAGCGACATTCAAAGGGTTTTGAAATGAAGATAAAGCTTCCTGTGCGCTACCGACATATGGTATCGCGAATAAAACGCTGGCAATAATTATACGGACATTCATTTGACTGATTTTTTTGTCAATTCGTTTACATGGTGGAGCAAGATATGGAATCCGGGTGCGGCCATGGCACCATGGTCAAAACCATCCAGCTCGTAAAGGTATACGTGCTGTTGGCCGGCGGTCTTCATCATCCGGTAGAAATAAGCACTCTCTTCGTACCTGCCCAATAGCTCCAGCTCACGGTCTCCCGATACCAGCACCAGCGGCGGAGCATCGCTGCGCACATGAAACAGCGGTGCGTATTCATCCACGATGGGCTGGGTCTCTTTTATCCCTTGCTCCGCGCGGATGGTCATGTGCGTGATCGCATGGCCGCTGAAGTCGATAATCCCCGCAAGTTTGTCGGCATCCACGCCGTACTGGCGCAGCCAGGATTTGTCCAAGCCCACCATCGCAGCGAGGTACCCGCCTGCGGAATGGCCGGTTGCGAATATTTTGTCGGCGGTTCCGCCGTATTCACCGATGTGCTGAAATACCCAAGCTATCGCTGCCGCAGCGTCATCGATGTACGCCGGATTTTTGACTTTCGGGCTTAGGCGGTAATTGACCGCCACTACCGCTATACCTTTTTCCTTCAGCTCCTGCGGGATAAACTTCTCTCCACCCGTGATCCCGCCGCCGTGAAACCACACGACCGTTGGAAAATCTTTCGTCTGCTCTGGATAATAAACATCAAGCACACAACGCTCACGGATGTAATCATCCGTGCTATCCGGGCGGTAGTTGACATTTTGCACCAGACGATAGGTGGTGGGCTCCGCTGCTTGTTGCGCATATGCAGTCAGTACAAAAGCAACCAGACACCAGCCCATCACCATTGAGTAATATGTTTTTTTGTTGATAGTCATACTTAGCTATTTTGATTCCAACTTGGACATTGAAATCGCTAAGGTACACAATGCCGCTGAAAATGGGAAACCTACTCCCTACGCGGGCTTTGCGGGCGCGGGGGCATCGCTGCCGGGTGCCGCCAGAGCATTGCCTGAAGCGTAGCCCTTACCTCGGGTTGTTCATCAGCGATGTTCTTTAGCTCCATTGATCCGCTGTGGTAATCATACAGTTCGTACTCCGGGGCCTCCTCGGCGCCATCGAGTTTCGTCCACTCCACCAAGCGGTATCGGTCGGTACGGACAGCCCTCCCCAATCGGCCGCCCCTTGGGAAACTGTGGTAAGCATGATCGCGGATATGACTTCCGGGGTCTTTGAGCACGGGCACCATGCTGACTCCATCGATCGGCTGCCGGACATCCGGTGCTGGCAGTCCGGCGAGTTCCACCAATGTCGGGTAAATATCGACCGTTTCCGACAGCTGATCGGTATGCGAGCCCGCACGGGTGACGCCCGGAGCCGATATGACCAGCGGAATACGGTTAGCCAATTCATAATTGACATGTTTGGTCCACATCCCCATTTCACCGAGCAGGTAGCCGTGATCGCCCCAAAGCACCACGATCGTGTTTTCGTCGAGGCCGAGCGCCGCCAGTTCATTCAGCACCTTGCCGATCTGGGCATCCACGTAGCTGACACCTGCATAGTAGCCATGAATTAATTTGCGCGCCAGGCTATCCGGGAACGGCTCCTCGGTCACCTTTGCGGGGACAGGCGCATATTGATCGATCTCATCGCCGTATTTAACGGCATAGGGCGGGGCGCCCTCTGGCCGGGTAACGTGCTGAGGCAGAGGAAGTGTATTTTCGTCATACATATCCCAGTATTTTTTAGGCACCGAAAAAGGAAGGTGTGGGCGCGCGAATCCGACAGCGAGGAAAAAAGAGCTGTCAGACTGCGATTTCAACGCCCTGAGCCGTTCGGCTGCCCGGTTTGCTATACGGCCATCGGCGTAGGCATCATCAGCCACGTCCGGCGATTCCCAGGCCAGTCCCCGCGGGAGCGACCGGGAATACCCCCATTCCATATTGGAGAACAAGGCTTCCTCGCGGGTAGTCCCCGCCGCTTTGCTGGCCGGATCGACATACTCGATGACCAAATCCTTATGATGCGGCAAACTCCAGGAGGCGGTATCGTCATACGTATTGTGCCCCATATGAAACACCTTGCCCATTGATTCGGTATGGTAGCCGTGCTGCTTAAAATACTGGGGCAAGGTCACCGCATCGGGGTAATGATCGCGAAAATCACTCCCGAAGTTATAAATTCCTGATGAGGTAGATCGACTACCGAGCAAGAGGTTGTACCGGGAAGGGCCGCAAACGGCTTGGTTGGCATACGCCCGTTCAAACAGCAGGCTTTTTGAAGCCAGCTTATCCATGTTGGGCGTAAAGGCGATGGTGTCTCCATAGGCTCCGAGCGCAGGGCGCAGGTCGTCAACGAGGATTAGCAGGATGTTGGGCTTTTCCGTTTTATGTGCCGCAGTACAGGAAATGCCAAGCCAAAAGCCGACAATGGCGCATACCGTTATCCATTTGGCGTATCCGTGTCCTGGCTTATGATTACGTATCGTCATTATAGTAATTTGTTTTAGCTAAGTCTCCATGACGCGTGTTGTCTGTAAAGCTACAAAACATGAACGTTGTACCACGACTAATTCAAGAGCTTCAGCAATTCCATTTCGAAGTTGCTCTCGCTAGGCCGGTAAAAATCGTCACCAAACACCAGGGCAATAATCGGCAAGATAATGAAAATTACTTTCATAGCTCATTATTTTTTGTATGTCAACAGGTGGGCATTTTTGCGCCGTACGTGCATATTCCATCTGCCGATATAAAGGTAACCGCTATCGCCCATTTTTGACGATAGCGGTAAAATCATAAGAACGAATAATCATCGCAATTGAACCACCTGCGAATAAATCGCCTGATCCTTACCCGCAGGGCGCAATCCTACTCGGGCGAACAAGGCCCGGCCCGAATTGAAGTCGGCATTATTCGTCAGGTCAAGTGATCCGGTGATGGTGCTTCCCTCGGTCACGTCATTGATATCGAGCCGGGCAGTGTACGACACATCATCGACGAAGGACGTTTTGCCCACCAAAATCATCACATATTCAATGTCCCTGCCACCTGCTACTTCGTTGATTTGAAACGAAGCATTCGCGCTACTACCACTCAGCGACAGCTGTACATTGGACAAGGTATAAAACGGCGTAACCGGCACATCCACGTTGGCCGTACCCCTTAAATTCACTATCGTCGTATCACGGTCATTCACCCACGGGCCGTTGTTATCCCGGGTAACCAGTTTGTATTCGCCATCAAATACTCTTGCCTCAAAGGTACCATCTTGCCCCACGTAAACCGGAATAGGGTTGCGCAACTCGTATCCATCTTGGTATAGCTGAAGCTGGACCGCCTCACCTGTACCACGTACCCCGATAGGCTCGCCATTGTAGACCACACGTCCATATATCGTCGACTCCGGCGCATCATAATTATCCAGTCCGCAACTGCTTACCGCAACGACCGCGGGAAACAGTAACATATTTAAATATCTTCTCATTGTCTTTCAAATAAAATTTACTGAAACGGATTTAATACAATCTTCGGGTTTGCGTTTTGCCACGCCAGGTCGATGAAGTTATAGTAATTTCTTAATTCAAAGAATCGTGGATGCAACGAGTTGCTAAACGTCAACCTGTCGAACACATATTTGCCATCATTCGGTGTACCGGGAGCGACCACCAGGTAGGGAAACAATGCCCAATGCTGGGCCGTTGGGCTATTGACTACGCCATTCCATACAATATGGGCCCGGCGCCAACGCTTCAAATCCCAATACCGATGATCCTCGAATGCAAACTCCACCCGGCGCTCCTGTATGATATCATCCAACGTCACGGAGGTTAACGGCTGTATGCCAGCACGCTCGCGTACTTGGTTGATGTAACCAACCGCTACTGGCTGCTGACCCAATTCCATCGCAGCTTCGGCAGCAATCAGCAACGCTTCGGCAAAACGGAAGCGGGGGAACCACATCTCGCTGTTGCGTCCGCGGGTGGACGCCCCGGCCGCCTCGTCCAAGAATTTACGGAAGAAAAAGCCGGTTTTGTTGATGTATTGCTCATTAGAGCGGTTGGGGCCATTGGATGAGGTAATCAAACGCCCTTGCCCATCACGTTCTCCAGGTTGTCCTGCAATGGTTTGCCAAGCACCATTGCTCCAGACTTTCTGACCTGCCTGCAACTCAACAGGCGTTCCTTTAAATACCGCATTGGGGGTGATAACAGAACCGCCCAACCTGGCGTCCTTATTTGCGAACGCATCAGCCGGATCGTCATAGAAAATATAGTTCCCTTGATTGTCCCGGATTTGGATCGAGCCATCCCTATTGTTTACATATTCGAAATCCTCGACCAGATTGAGTATCGGGCCTGCAGCAGCACGATCGATATCCTCGGCGTGTGACCCTGGGATATTCTGTGTGGTAAAGCCAACGGTCTGTCCCGGATAACGGTAATCTCTTGCCCAAATCACTTCCGTATTATTATCCTTGACACTTGTCGCCTCATAAAAATTGCGCTCCAAATCGTCGGGTTTGTTTAGTTGAAGCTGATACGGGCTGTTGTTAATCACTTCTTGTGCCGCTGCTAATGCTTGTTGGTAATATCCTTCCGCGCGTTCAGCCGAAATCCCCACTTCGCCACCAGCTGTGCGAATTGGGCTACTCATCTTATTGTTATAATTCGCTAATGATCCCGCATAGATGGCCGCACGGGCCTTTAACATCAAAGCAGTCCATTTATTTGCCCTTGCAGAATTGATGGTCTTTTCCTCATTGAGCATGGCGGATACTGCGTCACATTCTTCAATGATGTAGTCATATATCCCCGCCTCAGTGGAACGCGGATATTGCAACGTTGTGATGTCCATACCACCTTGATAGTCGAACACCTCATCACCTACGATCGGCATGCCTCCCAAGCCACGAGCCATATTGAAATAGGTCCATGCCCGAAGAAACCTGACTTCTCCTTCGTATACCTGCTTCTCAGTATCAGTTATTACCGTAGTGGCGCGGAGGCTTTGAAGAAACTGGTTAATGTTACGGATTAACGTGTAATCATATACCCGCCATAGGGCATTCCCGTAGTTTTGAATGTTATCTGGCCCGCCGTCGGATTTGCCGGCTTCATCTAATATCGTGTACTGATACCAGTCACCGATATGTTGGCCCCAGGTCACACGACCATAAAAATTAGCTAAGACCGATTGGATCATCACCGGATCACCAAATACCTGATCATCGGTCAGGATTTGGTCGGGTTCGCGCTCAAGGAATTCCGAACAGCTGTTAAAACAGCACAATCCTCCAGCCAACACCAATATTTTGAATATGTTTGACGTTTTCATAATACATTCTTTCTTTTTGACACTATCCCAAATAACTAAAACCTTACATTTATACCGAAATTCATGATCCGATACGTAGGATACCCTAATCCGTTAGTAGCATCCATTTCAGGGTCGATACCTATCAAGTTAGTCAATGTCACGAGATTTTGCCCCGAAAAGTATACTCGGACTCCAGTAAGGGAGAGTGGCTCCAAAATCCGCGTTGGGAGAGAATAACCGAAATCCAGATTGCGTAACTTGATATACCGGATGTTCTGCTTCCAGAAGTCGCTATTCCAATAGTTGCTATGTGCGCTATTGCCAATCAGGAGCATCGGGTACTTACCGGGAATCAACTCACTGTTGGCATCCCAGATATCGGACAGTTTCCACGCATCATCGAAGTAATATTGCGGATTGTTTCCACCGTCATGGAATGGGTTACGCATTTCCCATTCCTGATAAAACGTGAACATACCACCACCGGAAAAGTCCAGAGCCAATTCGAACCCTTTGTAAGCGAAAGAGAAGTTCAATCCAAAATTAAGCGCTGGTGTCTCATTTTGCCGATAACCGATTGGCCTTTCATCCAGATGGTTGATCACGCCGTCACCGTTTTGATCCACATATTTCACATCGCCTGGACGTAAGGTTCGATTACCCTGACGGTCGTTGTCAATGGGCCAGTTGGCAATTTCCTCCCAGCTTTGAAATTGTCCATTTGACTCAAGTCCCCAATTGAGATGGCCATAACGTCGCACAATAGAACCCCTATATTCATCCCACGAATTACTGAAGCGGGGCTTATACCGATCCCAATCATAAAACCTTGAATACGTGACATTACCACCGAGCGAATAGGTAAAATCACCTGCGCGATCGCTCCAACGGATCACCGCTTCGTATCCCCGATGCATATCGGAATTCAAGTTCTCATTGGGTAATCCAAATCCAACCTCAAGAGGTAATAAGACGTCATAGCGCGCCGCGGGCAAACCTGTACGCTTACGTTGAAAGATCTCAAACGTGGTTGTCAACCGATTGTTCAAAAAAGCCGCGTCGATAGCGATATTGGCTAATCTGGCCCGCAACCAAGACAAGGTGGTTACAGGCAAACCACGAGGTTGCGTACCCAGCACATACTTGCCGTCGATCACCGAACCACCTTGTTTATAATTGTAGCCAGCAAGGTAGTCAAACGGACTATATCCAATCAGATTGGTATCATCGTCACCTACCATGCCATACGAACCCCTCAACTTTAAATAATTGACCACACTCCCCAATTTACTATCTTTCCAAAATGCTTCTTCAGAAGCAACCCAACCTCCGGTCACGCCCGGAAAGAACCCCCAGCGATCATTGGGTGGGAATTTCCACGAACCATCATACCGACCAATGAATTCAAGCAGATACTTACCTGCAAAATCGTAATTTATTTTACCAATAAATCCAACCCGGGCCTGAGGATTATCACCCACATCGTTATAGGTATCCATTGTTTCGAAATCAATGAGTCTTAACGCATTGGCTGTCGGAATAGAATGTACCCACGTTGATGGATGCTTTCTAAGAATAGTTTCCACGCCCCCGAGGACGGCCCATGTGTGTTTATTGATTGTTTTATTCCAATTCAGCTGAACATTAGATGTCATCTCTTCAACATGTTCAATCATACGTTCGCGCCACGGGTTGTTGTTCTCAAAAATCACCGGATACGTATCCGTAGTCTCATCATAACCGTACAATTTGTAGGTGTACTCATGGTTGTCCATACGACGGTTGGCGTAATAATATCCAACAAGTGCCCTCGCTTTCAAGCCGTCAATAAGGTCGTATTCAGCATCGAAGTTGAGCTGGCTTACGCGCCAAGTATCCTGAAACTTACCGGACAGATCATAATTCAACCAACCGAAATTTGTACCTGGATCATTGGATGTCAACGTTGGGTAATCGGGATTATCGTTTGCGAATGGCCGAACAGTCGGCAGATTACGGAAGGTCGCAAAACGAGGCAGCCACAAATCATCGCCTCCGGGCACACCGGGGTTTACTTTTTGCTCCAATCGGGCGTTATAGTTTGCGCCTACACGGAACCGGTCGGAAATCTGTGATGTAATGTTCATTTGTACATTTGTACGCTTAAACCCACCGTAGTTTACAATTACATCTTGCTGATTGAGATGCCCAACGCTGAAATAATAATTAATCTTATCCGACCCACCGGAAACATTGGCATTAATATAGTTTTGCGGAGAAGTCTCCCAGATAAAATCATACCAATCAAACGGCACATACCCCTTCTCTGTTCCTTGCCGCCACTTCTGTAGATCCTCTGCGGTATAGCGGTAATTGGTGGCTCCTTGGACCGTTTCGGATTGGATGTAATTTTCTACATAGGTCGCGGCATCTGCAGGTCGTGGGAACGCAGACAAATTCTGAAAACCAAAATTAGAAGTTAAGCTGATAGTGTTCTTGGTATTACGCTTTCCTCGTTTAGTCGTCACAACAATAACGCCATTCGCGGCGCGCACCCCGTATATTGCCGCAGAGGCATCTTTGAGCACTGCTATGGATTCAATATCGTTGAAATCCAAATTGTTAAACTGTCCTGCATCCTTCTGCACGCCGTCGATAACGTATAGGGGGCTGCCCATGTTACGAATTTGGATGTTGGTGGTCGCACCGGGCCGTCCATCCGTTTGCCGGAAATTCAAACCAGGGATTTTGCCGACTAAGGCACCTGACGTAGTTGATGCCAGTGAACGACTGATGTCCTCCGCATTTATCGTTGATATCGAACCTGTCAATGATGCCTTCTTCTGCGTCATACCAAACCCCGTCACCACCACTTCTTCCAGCGACTCGGACGACGACGTAAGCGCAATTGACACGATGTTTTGTGTGGCTTCCACAGCAACCCGTGCTTCCTCATACCCGAGGAAGTAGACCAACAGGGAGTCGCTCCCCGAAGCCACTTCAATGGAAAAAGTCCCGTCCGCTCCCGAGGAAGTGGTTCGCTGGCTACTCTGCACCCGAATGGTCGCTCCGCCAATCGGTGATTGATCCGCCGCATCCCTTACCGTCCCCGTGATGGAGCGGGTTTGGGCCATTGCTATGGATAGTCCAACGCACCATAGCAACGATACAAGTAAAGCTTTACTCATAATTGTTTTGTTTTAATTGTTTATAACTGTATTGGTCAACCGGACTTCGAAACGCTATTTCAAGTCCGCAAAATGGAACCTATTTCTCCCGGGTGGCAAAAACAGGTTCCTGAAAAGATTTTTAGCTACTTCAACGCAGTAACGCCATGCCAAATCCAGGCGCAGCAGGTGGAATCAGCTCGCCGTCTTTAATCGTATATCCACTGAGATCCACGTCATCTGATGTACTCGTGACACCCTCGATTGTTACGGTATTCCCAAGGCCTCCAGCCAAATGGGCCGTATAGTAAGATTTCAACAACGAGCCCCAAGCATGGGGCGATGCTTGCACCTTATATTCAACCAGCTTCGGCATGAGCTTCCGCCAATTGGTGAATCCAAGCCCCTCGATATCGGTAAGGTGGACATCCATGAGCTTTTGCTGCATCAATTCGTCGAGCAGCGCTGGATCGGGGTCGGCTTCACCATCGGCAAGCAGGCTTTTGACATTTGCCCGGCTCATCCAGTCGCGCAATTTCCGGTAGTCGTCAACGGTTTCGTGAAAAGGCTCTTCGATCCAGAACAGTGGAATGTTACCGATTCCCTTGAGGTATTCGATAAACTCGTGAACGGTGAAGCCGTTGTTGCCGTCTGCCAAAATATCGCAGTCGGGAAACGCCGCCGCGACGGCCTTCGTCACCTCAACATCCCGTGCCAGTCCGTCTTTGTACGACATCCACCGGTGGCCGCGCCCGATCTTCAGTTTGAACTGCCGGTAGCCGTAGTCGTAGTCGTAGCGGCAGTTAGCAAGCACCTGGTCGATTCCCCCCGGCGCGTGGGCGGGCTCCAGGTCGTCGAAGTAAATCATGCCGCTGTAATACTTCGTGGTAAACGGCTGCTCACGGCCCAACAAGGCGTATACGGGCTTATTAAGCACAACCCCGGCCAAATCGTGCAACGCCATATCGAATGGGAGATAACGCTCGTCTGTAATGCCCATGGCTACCTGAAACACATCCGAGAGTTTCTTTCCTACCAGCTCCGGCACGACACGTTGCGCCCCGCCACGGCCACCGCGAAGTGATGCCCAGCCCTTAGCACCCCGGTCTGTCGTGATGATGCAGATCTCATTTCTTATGCCATACCCATGTAGATCGAGCCGGGCGTTCTTCCCGACAAGCCGGGGGTATTGCAACCGTACGTCGCCAAACGTGATCGATTGAATGGTGTGATAAGCAAGTTCATCCTGCATACGTGCAGACTGGCCGTCCATGAAGAGCGCTGCAAGTGATGGCTTTGCTACCAAGCTCAATGCAGCCCCCGCATTCAGTGCATGGATAAATTTTCTTCTGTTCATCATAATCGGGTCGTTTTTAACAATTGGTTTATCACTTAATTTTCGTTACTCCGTTTAATGAAAACTTTCCGGTGGGTCTTCAAGGACGACGGGTTTATATCCTCCCTGCGCCCTGAAGTACAGGACAAGTCCGAGATAAAATAGAAACATAAACATCGGCAGTATCGACACGGTAGATAGTGCCGATTTTTTTGCTTCGTTCTCCACGCCGGCGATGATGTCCAGCGTCTCCGTGTCTGCCTGCGACAGTTTTTCTTGGTTTAAGGATTTATACTCGCCAAAGATGCTCCGCTTAACCTCCGTAACATACTCGCTGTAATAGGTGGTATGGTGCTCCAGGTCGTATGCCTGTAGTGTCGAATCGATTTCGCTATCCTGCACGGCTCCCAAAAAAACGGCGCCGATAATGCCTACGCCTAACTGCCCCACCGCACTGGTGATGTTCAGCGCCAAAGCACCGCCCCGGGGGAACTGCTCGGACACCACGCCCAACATGGTGCCCCACAGGTAAGTCTTGCCCACGGCGTAAAATCCCGCTGCCAGCAAAATAGTGGCTCCTGCCGAAAAAGATAGCCACTGTAAGCCTACCGCTGATACCAACGCGCTGATCGCAAGGATGCCTAAGGGCGACATACGCTTGGTGACCACCCCTGTATAGAGGCGGAGCACGGTCATGATGATCGCGGTAAACACCAATACCCATCCACCCTGAAAACCGAGCTTCTGCATTTCCGGCGTCATGAGGTCTGTGATCCAGCTATCCGTACCCAATTCCATCGTAGCCAAGGGCACCATGACAAGCAGCAGCACGACCAACAGCGGCCTGCCCAATGCTTTCAGGTAAAATCCCACAAACGCCACTACAACGACAATGACCAGCAAACTGAGCGCCGTACCCCAACCCAGCAAATTACCCAATTCGAAGGCGCATAGGCTCGTAATGATGAGAAACCCCAACACGCCCACTTCCCGAAGCATGTCGATATATCTCACGCCCGCTTTTACACGCTCATTGACCGGGAAATGTGCATTGAATATCAATGCACCGTACGCCATTGTAGGCAACAGAATAAACAACATCATGATCCGCCAGTCGACCTCGAGGTGGAGCAGCGTGATCCCAAACAGGCCGGCGATGGCGATGCCCATCGGCCACCCGGCATGCAGGATATTCAGCCATTTGGTCTTTTCCCGCGGATACATACTGGCCACCACCGGATTGATGACAGCCTCGGCGGCTCCATTGCCCAGCGCAAACAGGAATGTACCGAAATAAAGCATCCAGTAACCGTTGGCGAAAATGGTCAGCAAGACGGAAGCTGCGTGGCAGATGAACGCAAAAATCATGGACTTTTTATAACCGATCTGATCAATCACTAGGCTGAACAAAACAATGCTCAACGCAAATGGCCAGAAACTGACCCCAAAAATCTGTCCCTGCTGGGTCTTGCTCAGGTCAAAGCGGATGCCCCACTCATGCATCAGGTATGAGCGGAATACAAACCCGAAGGCCGAAGCGACCAACACCATGAAGCATCCCCAGAAAAGTGTTTTGCTGGGTGTCTCCGGGTGCTGGGCGTTTTGTATGGTTGTAGGACTCATCAGGTTAAGCGGTAAATGTTTTCTTCAGGAAAGCAAATCCTTCTTCGGCCAGTTCGTCGGCACTGGCGGCCAACGGTCTCCATATGCTGGCCGCTCTCGCCAATTCTTTGGATGGCGCACCAAACGTTTCGATAACCAAGCTACCCTGGTAACCAATGGTCTGGAGTGCATCGCAGATACCGACCCAGTCGAGGTGGCCTGTGCCGGGTGTACCCCGGTCGTTTTCGTTGGCTTGGATATGGGCCAACCGGCTACCCAGTTTGATAATGCTTGCCGGAATATTTTTTTCTTCGATATTGCTGTGGAAGGTGTCCAGGAGGATCTTCAGCTGGGCACTCCCCACCTCATCCACGAGCGCTATGGCTTGGTCAACCGTGTTAACCATATCGGTTTCAAATCGATTTAGCGGCTCCAACGCCAAGGTCACACCGAGCGCCTCGGCACGCTGCACCGCTTGGTACAGGTTATCGAGGCACCACTGGCGTTCTTGCTGTTTCTGTCTCTCTGGAACCAACCGCGTCTTGCCCACGGCTGAGTATAATGGTCCGCCGAATAGCGGGCTTTCCAATTCGCTGGCGATTTCGAGGCAATCGATGATATAGGAAAGCCCGTTGGCCCGGATCTCGGGCAGTTCATTGGAAATATCGCGGTCCATGCCAAACGCGCCGCTGACGGTGACGCTCAGGTCCATTTCCCGGCAGGTTTTCCTTAAAACAGCCCAATCGATCAATTCCCGATCTTCCACAGCAATCTCGATAACATCATAGCCGATGTCTTTGGCTTTGCGCAAGATGTCAAACGACGCCGTTGAAAACGGTGAAACCCAAACAAACGTGCTTATTCCTATATTCATCGTAACAAACCAACATTAGATTATTCAAAACTTGGCACTTCAATACGGACACCGCCCTTCATGGCCGACTCATGGGCGCATATTCCTGCGCAGGTGTAGTTGGCGGCCAATGCTGCATCCACGGCAGAATCCCGCCCTTCCACGATAGCCGCTACAAACTCCTGCACCAGATGCGGATGCGAACCGCCATGACCTGCTCCCTGCAAAAAGGACACGTGGTTGGGGTCATCAATCCGCTCGCGCTTCGTGAAGTCCGCAATTTCCGGAATCAGCAGTTCATCCGTGTCGGGCACATCCAGCCGCTGGGCATTTTCACCGCCATCAAAGACCGCGTGGCCCTCGTCCTGGAGCTGTTCCCATTCAAAGGACATCTTGGTACCGTAAACATCGTAACTCTCCCGATACTGCCGCACCACGTCAAACAACGAACGGGTTGCCTCTGCCACTACATCGGAACCTTTCAGCTTGAACGTGGCAGTTTCCACGGCATAAGGTGCATTATACCGGCTGGCTAAATCATCGGAAAGTCGACCGGAACCATGGCAAACCACGGATTCCGCAATGGTGTTATTGATGCGCAGTAACGGGGATATCGCATGGGTACCGTTGAGCATCGGGGGATAGCCCTTCCAATATTCAGCCCACCCTTCCATGCTCATGTCTTGGATGTGCGACCCGCGGACAAATTGGATTTTACCCAGCTGGCCGCTTTCCGCAAGTTTCAATCCGTAAAGAAATTCCCGGGTGTAAAGTGCTGTTTCCATCATCATGTACACCTTCCCTGCACGGCGCTTGGCTTCCACAATGGCTTTGCAGTCTTCCACGGTCATCGCCATCGGTATGGTACAGGCCGTGTGTTTATTTGCATTCAACGACGCCAGCGTCATCCGGGCATGTTCGGGCACAGGCGTAACAATATGGATGGCATCCACGTCTTCCCGTTTCACCACTTCTTCGAAATCAGTGAAAACAAGGTTTTCGTCTAAGTTAAACTTCGCTTTCAGCTCGTTGAGCGTGTTTTCATTTCGCGTACAGATTCCGACAGCTTTAATATTCGGATGCTTCTGATAAATGGGAATGAACTCTTTTCCAAAACCCATACCAACGATAACGACAGTGATTTTTGACATATTTGATTTTTATTTAGCTGGTTATACTTGTTATTTGCTAGAAACCCAATTGACCGCATTGATTAGCAAGGTTTTGTAAGCCTCATGCTGATGACTATGCTCGTCATGCCCTAACGTGATTCCTACGATTTTCGCCTTGGGATGCTTTACGGTATATACCACCGGATAGACCGCATCCGTTTCTTTTGACTGGCCGATAACCAGTACTTCAATCCCCCTTGCGGCCGGGTCGGGAACGTGGCGATACAGTTCGTCCTGAAACTCGAATTTTTGAGCAACGCCCTGCGTAACGGGATGCGCGGGATTGACGACATAGTTTTTAAATTCCTGGAATTTTTCGTGGCTCTTGCTGCCGCCGCCCACGTAATTCAGGTTGTACGCCGGCCAATCCTCCCAGTTATACCACACGGCGGCATGGAGCAGCAATAACCCCTTCCCCTTTTCGACAAATTTGGTAATGGCAGCCTGCCCCGTTGCATCGATGGGTTGATTGTTGGCCAGAATAAGGATATCGGTGCTTTTCAGATAGGCCGGTATAGCGTCCACCTGCTCGGTGTATGTTACTTGGTAGGCTCCCGTCGATTCAATCGTTTTTGCATCTTCCTCGCCGTACCAACGACTAAAATCATGTGATCCGCCGCCGCCCACCATCAGTATCCGGAGCGGTTTGGTTTGAGCGAGCGCTGTGCCGACAGCCATCGCCATTAAGGTGAGGACTGCGAATAGCTTCATTGTGTGTTTCATCTTGATATACATTTTGTGTTCCTGATTTACTTAATAACGCGCATAATCCCATTCATCCCCCGCCAGTGACCCGGAAAGGTGCAGACATACGGGTAATCGCCGGGCTCCCTGGGTGCGGTAAATTCCAGCGTGAAGCTCTCGCCGGGATTTACCAATGGGGTATGGTGCAATACTTCAGGAATCGCTGGCACGTACTGCCTGTCAAATGCTTCTGATGACCGCAGCATGTCGTCGGCCGCCTTGCCGACAATGTCCAACGTTCCGGGCTGGATGATTAACAGGTTATGCTGCATACCATCGGGATTTTCAAATACCAACGTGATTCGCTTACCCGCGGGAACCGTAATTAATTTCTTATCATACTGCATGATGTCTTTGACCGCTTTTAGCTCGACACGCTCGGAGGGCATATGAGTGGCTGGGTCTACAGTCGCTGACATCCCCCGCTGAGCGTGTACAGCAGATTGTCGCGCTTTTGACAGTCTCAAGGAGATGTTATTGATATCACCTGTAAAATCCGATGGACCGCCGTAATCCGCAAAGGCATAAGCTTCATCAAAATCTTCGCCCGAGCGCAGGTTGAGCTGCAACGGCTCGGTAAACAAATGCATAACTTGCTGCTTGCCTTGGGTAGCCCCATTTACGGATAACTCAATTGAGGCATCTGCCGCCATCCGTGCCTCGGCCACAAACTTATCAGGCAGGAGGCCCCGTGAAGAAACGGTGGCCGTCTGGCCATGTTGATAGACCTCAAAAAACAGCCGGTTGTTTTTGACATAAAGCGCGTATCCCGCCGCCTTGTCTCCTTGTCCGACAATCAGCCCATTATAGGCTTGGTTATCACGCCTATGGATATCTGCTTGGATCTGGATTTCCTTATTTGAAACATCCGGCGAGAACGGGAAACGACTACGGCGCCCCAGCATGTACTGCTCATTGGCCAGCGATTCGAGGATTCGGTTGGCGAAACTGCTGCCGGCTTGTGCAGGCGCCAGCTTAAAGAATGCATCTTCGTGCCGGGCAATCGCCGCAAACAGGGCTTGCGATAACCATCGGTCTGCTTCGTTGGCGGGATCATCTGTCGCTTCAAGCAGGGCCCTGGCAACGGCCTCCGAAGCAGGATATTCGGCCAGTTTTACAAACGCTGCCATGCGGGTATTCAGGTTGGTGTCTGCTAAGATCCCGCTATTCAGTAGTGCGTCGCGGGATCGATCGGCTACGGGAAGTACCTGGGCAGCCGCCTTCCGTACCCCCGCCGAAGGGTGTTTCAAGGCCTCCACTACGATATTGAATACGTCTTGCCGCTTATCAATAAGGTGTAATCCCTGCAACGTCCAAAGCGCATGGATAGCGGGGGCGTTCAGTCCGATTTGGTCTACTTTTTGGTCGGACACAATCCGGATCAGTTCACCTGTTACGTCGTCGCGCTGCCGTTCCACCAATAGCCGCTGGGCATGCGTCCGCCAGAATTTGTTGTCGCTCTTCAGTGCCTTCAGCAGGCCGCCCGTATCATCTTTCGAAAGCTTATGGGGAGCTTTATGTTTGCCGTCTTTATGCACCAACCGGTAAACACGGCCGTATTTCTTATCGCGCAGGTCGCTTTCAAACGCATTTCCGGGACCATGCGGCTGCTCGACAAACGGCAACACCTTGTCTGAAGGCGCCTGCGCCGGCACGAATACATTATGTTGGATGATAAAGTTATACCAATCGAGTATCCAAACTGCACCGTCCGGCCCTACCTCTGCGTGAATAGGGCCAAACCATTCGTCCGAGCTGGCCGCTAAGTTCCACCCATCGTGCTCTTTAAAACCGGCACCATCAGGCTCAATGAGAGCGTTGTGTACCAAGCGTACCGTCGGCTCTGTTACAAAGGCAACCTTATTCCAGTATTTCTGAGGATAATCGCGCGCCGTGTAAAGCTGGTGCCCCGCAGCAGATGTGAAGCCACCGACTACATCCACCTGCCGAAGATTGGGTTGCATAGCATGCACATCATAATGACCGTCGATTTTCTGCACCGCATTGACAGTAACCCTCCTACCGTCGTCCGTAAGCTGGCGCTGCACCAGTTGTTCAGGCATGGAATAATATGCGCTATGTGTGTTGTTTGCGGTAGAAATAAATATGTTGTTGTCTTCAGTCATACCTAACCCCCATGTATTGTTGCTGGTGGTTGCCAAGTATTCGAAATCGGTACCGTCCGGTCTAAAGTGATACACGCCTTGGCCGAAGGCAAGCCGCCGACCATTGATATGGCCATCGAAGCCTGCATAGCCCGTGACACCCCAAATCTTATTATCAAACCCATACTGCAAGTTTGAAGGCCCGGCATGTGTGTCATTCTTATTCCAACCGGTCATGATGGTGTCCCGTAAGTCAACCACATCGTCTCCATCCGTGTCTTTCATGAAGATGAAGTGTGGGGCCATGGCCACAATCACACCATCGTTGGCAAACGTAAGGCTCGTGGCAATATTTAACCCATCAGCAAACACCGTAAACTTGTCGGCGATGCCATCGCCGTCCGTATCTTCGCATATTTTGATCCGGTCATTTGCTTCCCCTTTGAGCTCGACGAAATTATTGGGGTAATCGACAGTCTCAATGATCCATAACCGCCCTTTTTCATCCCAGCTCATTGCAATGGGATTTACAATATCCGGCTCTGCGGCAAATAGTTTTAGTTCGAAACCTACGGGGACCTGTATCAGTTTTTTCGATTCTTCAGGCGACAACGGTTCCTGCATTTTCGGCACAAAATGCCGAGCAGTGAAATCGGCAATTGTATCTTCATAGATGCTGACATTGGGAATCTGCAATTGTGCAACCAATTCCATTACCCGATCTCCTATCGCCCATTGCACGCCTTTGTTAACGGACCGGAGGAAGTCCAGGCTTTTCCAGGTCGGCTCGTCATGGCCGCTGACTGTATAGTATACACGACCTTTTCCTTTATTAAACCGGTATAGGGAATCAGTGGATGCCTCCCTTGAGCCTGTATCGGCAACCGGTGCACTGCCATCAAGTGCCTTGGCGACCCATCGCGGTTGATTGGCACCAAGAAACTGCCCACCAAGCACAACCAACCCCTTGCCACTATCTACGAACTTTTCCAGTGCGCGCTCCTGATCGGAAGAAATGGAATCCGGGAGCGTAAATAAAATTACACCGTCATACAAGTGCAGGTTTTCATCGTTTAAGTCTGCACGATCCGTTGTATAAGTAAGGTTAATGCCGCTCTTGAAAAGTTCGATGGCCAACCAAGACGCGTATTTGCCCGATACATCGGGAGCATTAGCGCTTTCCAGAAACAAGACTTCGGCTCTCCGCGGATAATCACGGTTGTCGTGCGTACATTGGAAAAGAAACAGGCAGAAAAAGATAATATACAAGTAGGAAATTATTCTCATAAAATATAGCTCTATAACCGTTGGTCATACAAAAGTAAGCGGCAAAATCACAAGAAAACCGCGTTATGTTATCCCTTTATAGTCAAATTATATCATAATTGCGTATATTTATGGACAACCAAAGATAAATCATGAAGAAAAGCCACATCATACCGAAAGCACTTATCCCGGAAAACAAGTCGTTTGTCGTGCGAAAACAGGTTGAACCATACTTCGATCCCACTTTTCATTTGCATCCCGAATTCCAGCTGTCATATGTCGTAGAAGGTGAAGGGAACCGGTTCGTGGGGGACAGCATCAAGCCCTTCAAAGCAAATGATCTGGTATTAATCGGCCCCAACTTGCCGCATGTTTGGCGTAACCATAATGCCTATTTTGAAAAAGACAGTCGATTAAGCACAACCGTGGTCGTCATCTATTTCCATGATCATTTTTTAGGCGAGACCATCCATAATAAGGAAGAATTTGAAAGCATCAAACACTTGTTTCTGCGTTCCCAATGCGGTATTGAGATCAAGGGCGATACACAAGTACAGGTAAGCCAGCTGATGGTAGAATTACTGGACTTGAAAGGTGCGGACAGTATTATCCAACTATTGCGAATATTGAATACCATTGCCCTATCCGATGAATGCCAGCTCATCACGGACACCCATTCCAAGGCTTACAACACCGAGGCGGAGACAGACCGGATGAATAAGGTCTATGCGTTTATCATGAAAAATTTCCACCGCAAAATCCATCTGGAAGAAGTCGCCTCCATCGCCAGTATGACCAGCACATCATTCAGCAGGTATTTCAAATCACGTGTCAACCAATCCTTTTCGGACTTTTTGAAAGAAATCCGCATTGAATACGCATGCAAACTCCTCAAAGAAGACAAAATGAACATTGACCGTATCGGTTATAAGTGCGGCTTCCAGTCACTCACCAACTTCAATAAGCAATTCAAGATGGTTACCGGGAAGCAGCCACACCAATACCGAAATGAATACCAAAAAATGGCGATCGAATCTTATCATCACTATCACTGAAAGAAAGGCATCCGCTGCGGGGTTGTGCTGGGCACCTCACCGGCGATCTCCGGCCAACCGTTGCGCCAGATGACCTTATCGAGCATCAGCATCCTCCGGCTTGCCCCACTTGAAACCTTGCCTTGCGTTCGATCGATACCATGATAGATGAACCAATCTGTTCCTGCATCATCGGTAATGAGCCGCGCATTGTGTCCAGGGCCGGCGAACTTGTCGTTGCCTTTCAGGAACAACGTCCCATTGCCGCGGGCTGTGATCGGATTCCCAGCTTTATCGAGATAAGGTCCCATCAGGCGCTCAGACCGGGCTACCAATACGTGATACTGACTGTTGGCACCATCGCAGCAGCTGCCTTTGGAGCCGAAGAAGTAATAGTATCCATCCCGCTTATGGATCAGGACGGCCTCAAAATCGCCTGCTGCCAGCTTGATTTTTCGGCTAAGATCAGGTACGGACAGGCCGTCGTCTGCCAACTCCACAACATAGGTGCCCTGGGTAGGCGCATCACTGAAACTGCCCCAAAACAGGTACTTTTTCCCTGCTTCTTCATAATAAAATGGATCGATGGAGTTGGGTACATCCACTTCTTCGCTCGCGAACAACTTGCCATGGTCTACAAAAGGTCCGGTGGGTTTCTCCGCTACGGCCACGCCAATTCCCGGATTGGGGTCGCCCCATGTGGAATATGCATAGTAGAGGTAATACATGCCGTCTACATAGTTTACATCTGGCGCCCAAAGGCCGCCATTGCTTTTCCACGTAGGCTTACTGGAAAACGCCTGCCCTACGACTTGCCAATCGACCAAATTGGCTGATTGCAAAACGGGAATCAACCGGCTGCCTTGGCCATCACCCCAATTATCTTGGGTACCATAGGCGTAAAAGTATCCCGAGTGTGGATCACGGATAACCGATGGGTCAGCGAGGATAGGTTCAAAAACGGGGTTGATATAGGTGCTGTCTTGACGGACAGGAGCATGCTGACTATCCGGATGCGGACTGGCGACCATGGTGCCGCATCCGGCAACAGCTGCTGTAAGTAGCTGGGAAAACAATACAGGTAATATCATTGCTTATTATTTTTTGTGTTTCAATCCACCGCAAACACTTCGGAAGGATATCGATGTATGCACCATTGAAAAGTTCAATTTTTTTTGGCCAGCACGGGTTCAATGACCGCGTCGCTATTTATACTAAACGTGTATAGGCCAGCCTCAGCGTCCCATTGTTTGATGACAGGGACTATCCGCGTCTTCCGGGGGCTTACCTGCTGTTGATTAAAATGCACGTGATATACATAATACAATTGGCCGTCTAATCCTTCGAACAAATCACCGTGCCCAGCTCCGTTTTCGCTTACGACAGAACGGTGCAGGATGGGACTATCATGGTGCTTGACCCAAGGGCCGTATGGCGAATCCGATACGGCATATCCGACAGCATAATCAACGCTTTTGTAATGGTTGGCCGAATAGAACAGGTAGTATTTGCCCTTCAGTTTGACAACGGTCGGACCTTCCATGATGGGCGACGCCCCATAAGCCGGAGTGGCTTCCCAGGGTTCGGTCTGGCCAAAGCATTTTGTCAGCGTTTCCGGCTTAATCGTGCCCTTTGCTAAATCAAACTCGGCTACCCACAGGTAATTACCGTCATCAAACCGCACATGGTAAAGGTAGTATTTATCGTCGTCATCCTTGAAAATATAAGAGTCGATATTTTTTTCGGAGCTGTCAATGGCGACGACTTCTTTTTGCCGGTATGGCCCAAACAAAGTCGTTGACTGTGCCAATACGGTTTGTTCATTGGCTGTATACGTGAGGTAATACGTGTCCGTTGCCTTGAATAGCTGTGGCGCCCAAAAGCCTTCTGTACCATACGTTTGGTCTCCTTGGGTCAGAATCATGTGTACAGCATCATTTGCTCCGGTAGGCGGAGCCCAGGTTTTCAAGTCATCAGATTCCAACATGGAAAACCCCGGTGCCCCACCGGCACTGCCTCCGGTTCCGGTCAAGTAGTATTTACCATTGTCTACATATATCGTCGGATCTGCAAAAAACAAATCTTGCTCTTCCTGGGCTGATAGCCGCATTGCAGAAAATGACAAGACATGGATGAGCATGACGGCATAACGAATAAGCATTTTCATTTTTTATCTTTTATACTCCCCTTTTATTGAAACACCGGCGCTTCTTGCGGAGAAGTACTAGGTGTACCCCCGGCAATCGCCGGCCAGCCGTCACGCCAGGTTATGCGATCAAGCATGAGCATCCGACGGCTGGCGCCGCTGCTCACGGTTCCCCGGCTTCTATCGATACCATGATAAATAAACCAATCTGTACCATTGTCGTCGGTGATTAACCGCGCATTATGCCCGGGCCCTACGAACACATTATTACCTTCGATGAGCAGCGTTCCTTTGCCTCGTTCTGAAATATCATCTCCGTTTTTATCCAAGTAAGGTCCGGCCAAATCCGTTGATCGCGCAACCAATACGTGATATTGACTATTGGCTCCCTCACAGCAGCTGCCCTTTGAACCGAAAAAATAGTAGAAACCTTCCCGTTTATGAATCATCACTGCCTCGAAATCCCCTGCGGCGATCTTGAATTTCCGGCTGAAGTCCGGTATGGATAAACCATCATCGGCCAACAGCACGCCATAAGTACCTTGCGTGGGCGCGTCGCTGAAACTACCCCAAAACAGATACTTTTGCCCATCTTCTTCAAAATAGAATGGATCAATTGAATTAGGCACGTCTATCTCCTGGCTGGTAAATAGCTTGCCATGATCGACGAAGGGCCCGGTAGGATTATCAGCCAATGCCACACCGATCCCCGGGTTGGGATCACCCCAAGTGGAATAAGCATAATACATGTAATACCGGCCATTCACGTGAACGACCTCCGGCGCCCATAGCCATCCATTGTCCTTCCATGTTGGCTTGGCGGTGAACGCATTGCCCATTACCGTCCAGTTCACAAGATCTGCGGATCGCAGAATAGGTATCAGGCGACTGCCTTGTCCGTCTCCCCAATTATCTTCGGTACCATAGGCGTAGAAAAAACCGGTCTGTGGATCGCGCACAACCGATGGATCCGCCAAGATGGGCTCAAATACCGGGTTGGTGTACCGAGTCACCTCCGGCTCAGGCCCAGGCACCTCCGGCCCATCGTTGTTACTTGACTTGCTGCAAGCGATGGCAACCAGTATAAGTACAACCAAAACGGAAGAGCGAACGGCTGTTGTTCTCATCGATATCTTCATCATTAACGCTAGTAATTTTGGTTCTGCGATAAGTTGGGGTTCAAATCGATATCGGTCTGCGGAATGGGATAATACTCGTGACGTCCCTCCACAAAGTTAGTAAATTCGGGATCACGGTCGGCAAGATGGGGGCCAAGATCTCCCCAACGCAGCAAATCTGCCCACCGCCAGCCCTCACCAGCCAGTTCCACCAATCGCTCATGCTTAATCTGTTCGTGGAAAGCCTGCTGGTTCAGCCCCGGCCGAGCCTCGCTCAGCGGCTGCAGCCCAGCACGTACACGCACGCGGTCCACATATGGATAGGCCTCAGCGGTACGATTCATACCATTAAGGCATTCAGCATACATAAGCAAGACATCTGCATACCGGATCATCCGATAGTTGTTGGGCGAACGAAATCCCTCCTGATTTTTCCAATGGTCATTCAAAAATTTCCTAAACCAAACGCCATTGGCCTGAGGCCCCGATCCATACCGCTCGGCGAACGTCTGTCCGTACACCATGGTAGCCGCTGGCCCGGCCGGATCCGTATAGTCGAAGATAAATGAAGCCGCTAGCCGCGGATCGCGTTCGCCGTCTACCGTCTGCTCTTGCAGGAACTCATCGACTACCCATCGACGGGCAGCACCATCGCTGAAGCCCACGCCCGGCGGCGCATAGAACTGGGCTATCGACGTACCGGTGTTATTGATCTGGCTTTCGTTCACGTCGTCATCCGTGGTTTCCGCCAAGTTTTCGCTAAATTGAATTTCAAACACCGATTCGATATTATTTTCAGTGGTTACCAAAAAATTATCCCTGTAATCTTGTGTCAAGTCATACACATTACGCCCCTCTCCGGTGACCAACCACTCAAATGCTTGGGCGGCCTGTTCATACAGGTTTTGTTGCAGGTAGGTTTTGCCGAGCAACGCATACGCAGCTCCTCTTGTAGCCCGCCCGACATTATTACCGGTATAGGAAATGGGCAGGTCGGGAATCGCCTCGGTCAGGTCGGCCGCAACCTGCGCATATGCTTCGGCCGTAGTGGCATTCGGTGGCATATCATCCACTTGTGATGGCTCGAGCATAAGCGGCGGACGCCCGAAGTAAAGGGTCAGGTTGAAATAAAATAACCCCCTAAGAAACTTCGCCTCAGCGATCAGCCTTCTTTTCAGGTTGTCGTCCATCGTTATCTCAGGTACATTGGCCAATACTTGGTTTGCCCTGAATACCCCGACATACAACGTGTGCCATGTAGAAGCTGTCAATCCCAGGTTGTAGTCCGTTTGGTTGAAACTCATCAGGTTGTTGAGCCCGCCGTCACCGCCGGAGCCAAAACCCTCGTCCGATTTGAGCGTACCGTGGTAGTAAATCCATCTCGAATACAGTGCAGGGGTCCGGTAGAACGTGCTATATACTGCGTTCACTCCCCTTTCGGCGTCATCAGCGGTCGCCCAAAAACTGGCGATGGTAGCCGCATTGGGATTTATCTCGTTGAAATCGCGCGTACATGAACCTGCTATCAACAGCACCGACAATACTATCGTTCCTAATTTTTTCATGTCGTAGTTTCTTAATTAGCTAACTTATTTACATCAAAATCCAAAACCCAATCCGAATGAAATAATCCTGGATGCAGGGTAATTTCCGTTGTCAACCCCCGGTTGGAGGTTGGCGTTGGCGCCTGTCACATCGGGATCGAGCCCCGTATAACCGGTAAGCGTGAACAGGTTTTGCCCGCTCACATAAACGCGGGTATTGGTAATACCTATTCTGCCCAGGAGGCGATCAGGAATGGTATACCCCAATTCAACGTTGCGCAGTCTCAGGAACGATCCGTCTTCCAGCCAACGGTCGGAGTTTGCTCTGGCATTCGAAATAATACCCCGGTCGGCTATTTCTCCTGCGGGGAGTTCACTCACGCCCAAGCGCGGGAAACTGGTGTTGGTATTCTCCGGGGTCCATGGGTTGATTGCCCGGCGGTAGTTGGAATTGCCATAGCTATCCAAATCGCGGCGGACATCGTTGTAGAGCATATGACCAAACACTCCGTGAAGCTGGATTCCCAACGTAAAGTTCTTATACGCCGCGTTAAACTGCATGCCTGCGGTGAATTTCGGCCAAGGCGATCCGGCAAACGTCCTATCGTTGTCATTGATATCATCGCCAGTGCCTCCGTCAACCAAGTTGACATACCGGATGTCGCCGGGCTGAGCAATGTCTGCCTGCGCCCTGTGTTCGGCGATCTCTTCGGCGGATTGGAACAAGCCGTCGGTGCGTATCAGGAAATACTCACCTACCGAGCGGCCTACTTGTGTACGCGTATGGCCTGAGGTAATGTAGTTGCGTTGAAGCCCCGTTTCCGGATCGACGCCCAAGCTCCCTAGTTCGAGTACCTTATTCCGGATAAAGCTGACGTTAGCCATGACATCCCATTTGAATTCGCCGCCGATCTGGGGCCGATAACCGAGATCAATCTCAATACCTTTGTTTTCAATCGATCCGATATTGACCAACGGATCCCCCTGCAAGTTGCCCAAATACATTGGCAGCGGCTGCCCAACCAATACATCTTTTGAAACCGACCGGAAAATATCGAATCCGACCATCACTTGGTTATCCAGCACGGTGGCGTCGAAACCTATGTTCGTGGTAGCTTTTGATTCCCACCGGAGATCTTCATATACGAGACGGGCTTGTATGGCGCCGGGGAACGTTTCCTGCCCAGGTCCCAGGACAACGTTGGGGCCTTGGTTGAGATATCCGATGTATTCATAAGCACTGAGGTTTGCCGCACCAAGTACCCCGTAGGATCCGCGTACTTTAAAGTCGTTTACCCAGGGTATGTCGAAAAATTCCTCATTGCTGAGCCGCCAGCCCAAGGCTACGGAAGGAAAATTACCTACGCGGTAATCGGGTGAGAAACGCGAATCTTTGTCCGAGCGAAAGGTAAACGTAGCCAAGTACCTGTCGTCATACGTATAGTTGATCCGGCCCAGATAGGAATCGATGTAATAGCGCTGCAGGCTGCCTGCTGCCGCCATATCGCCTGTTGCCGAGTTGATCGTGGTAAAATACTCACCGCCAAACCGTGCCAGCTGCAAACGCGAAGCATTGACATTGTCCGTCTGCACAGTCTGCTGCGTGAATCCGACCACTCCATTCAAGTGATGTTTGCCAAAGTTATAGTCGTAATTGACCGTATGTTCAAAAAGGTAACTCAAAAACTGGGACCGGTTTTCCCCGACGGAGCTAAATTCGGGTGATTGGTTTTGATACCATGAGCCGTCCTTACGGATCGATCTGCTCTTGTCGAAGCTGGTTTCCAGTCCGGCATTGAACCGGTAGCTCAAACCATTGATGATATCGACGTCCACATAGGCGTTACCGATGATTTTTGCAAAGTTATTCCTCGTCGAAGTGATATCAGCGATGGCTACCTGGTTGCGGGAAAAGGTATTGATAAACGATGCCGACCCGTAACCCCATCCTCCAGGGTTGGCGCCGCTGATCAGGTCGTCGCTCCGCACGGGGAGAATTGGGACGCTCGTCCACATATCATACCAAGGATTACCAGCGAATGCCCCACCTTGGAACGGCGTATTCCTCGTCGAGTTGGTAATCGCAATATTTTCACCTATTTTGACCCGGCCTTTTCGAAGCTCGCCATTTACGCGAAGGGACATCCGTTCGAAATCGCGGGCAATAAGTGTACCTTTGTCCTTGAAATAGCCAGCAGATATCAGGTAGTTGGTGTTTTCGCTTCCCCCGGATATAGACGCGTTCAGGTCGCTTACCGCTCCGGTACGCAACAGTTCATCGGCCCAATTGGTATTCACATCCCCCTGGTAGTTGGCAATGCCCGGTTGAATAGCGTAACCAGCCATTTCATAGGCCCTTCTGTTGGTTGCAGCATATTCCGGGCCGTCCATCATGTCATACCGGCGCGGTACGGTGGATACGCTTTGCCGGGCTGAAACCTCGAATTTCGGTTCGCCGGGACGACCCTTTTTGGTGGTGATAATGACCACGCCGTTCGCCGCACGGGAGCCATAGATGGCTGCCGCGGACGCATCTTTCAACACCTGCACGCTTTCAATATCAGCGGGGTTTACGGTCGTGTTGGGATCGGCAAACATGCCGTCGATAACATACAATGGATTGGCGTTGCCGTAAAAAGTGCTGAGGCCGCGTATATTCACCACGGCCTCCTGCCCGGGCGCCCCGCCATTCCGCACCGTGATGCCGGAAGACAGTCCCTGCAAGGATTCGGGCAGCGACCGCGCTACGGTCCTTTGTGCTTCGGCGGTATTGACAATCCCTGTGGCGCCGGTAAGGTCTTTACGGCGAACGGCCTGATATCCGATAACCACTACCTCATCCAATGTAGCCTGCGCTTCATCTACCTGAAGCGTAAATACCTGATCCAGCTCATTGCCCACCACCGCCTCAAGCGGCAGGTATCCCTGGTAAGTAATCACAATGACGGCATTGCCATCGGCTACATCAAGCTTGAACCGTCCTTGCTCATCCGCCGCTGTGCCACGGCTGGTCCCTTTGACCACAATGGTTGCATTGGGCAGCGGTTGCCCACCCTCGTCCACTACTTGCCCGTTCAATACCTGTTGCGCAAACGCCATGGTATGAACACTGACAACAAAGAAAAAACATATAAAAATCCTGTGTATCATAAAAATAAGTTTAGCTACGTTTGAATCTACTCAGCATTCGTGAGCGTTTTGATCACGTCCACTTCTTCTTGTTTGTACGGCGTGCCATCGCCGCGGAAAATATCATGAAACCACAATGGAGGCTCCGCCGTGTACGATTTTGTCCAACTGTCCCACGGGTAAATAGTCTGCGTCTTGCCATCGACAAATCCCCAGTTGAACATGGCTACATTGTATTTTTTGGCGATGGGCAGAAACCCTTCGAATGTACTGCCGTTGGGACGTGCCATGTATTCGGTGCACCAAAGCGGCTTGCCATAGCGTTGAAGCTGCTGGATGCGTTTTTCAAAATCTTCTGGCGTATCATAATTGTGAAAACTGATAATATCAGACTGCTCGATTTGCAAACGCTCGATTGGCTTCAAGGTACTATCCGATGACCAATCCCCTGCCCACACTCCAGACGTCAGTGGTTGGGATGGATTGGCTGACCGCGCCCATTCGAAAGCTTGTTTCAACAGGGGCAACACGTACGATACTTTATCCTTGATTTCAACCGCTTCGTAAGATGGCCCGGTCATGTTATCCGGCTCATTCCAGACATCCCAACCCAAAATCCGGGGGTCATCAGCAAAATGGCCAATCACTCCCTTCACATAACGCTCCAGCCGCGGGTACTGGGTGCTGTCTTTCAGCGCATGCTGTCCAGGACTCTGTACCCACCCCGAATTGTGTACATGGGGCTTGGGATCGCGCTGCTTTCCGGCAACAGGGAAGGGATCCCAACAGGAATCAAAAAAAACGAGCAACGGCCGGATACCATGCTTATCAGTCAATTGCAGAAAGTGGTCAATCCGGGCAATAAACCCTGCCGAGTCGTGCTCATACGGCAAATCGTGCAGGTAAACACGTGCCGTATTCATGCCAAGATCCGCGGCCCAACCCAGCTCTTTGTCGATGGTCTCGGGGTCAAACGTATCTTCCTGCCACATCTCAAGCTGATTGATAGCTGTCGCCGGGGTATAATTGGGCCCGACCAGCCATCCCTGCCCCGCTTGCCAAGCATTAGCTTCCTCGGCCGTCCAGATCTTTCGGTTTGGGTCAACATCCCCTGTTTCTGTTTTTCGATGGTTATCGCAGCCACACCATAAAAAAAGTGCACATAACGGAATAAAAAGGGAAGATGTGCTAAAAATTCGCATAGTGTTTGGTTTCATTATTGGTTATTAAATCGGCGCTTGGCCTTCGTCATTACAAATGACGGCATTACGCACGCAGCTCACGATATCATTTTGTTTCAATTTTTCATTATTTTGTCTCATTGACGCGGCATAGGCTTTCAGTTACTTGCCGATCAGTTCGGATCCGCTGCCGTCGACGACTTGCTTCATGGTGATAACCGTGCAAATCAGCGCGCCCGTTATCTGAAACAAAGCACATATAATTGACTTCCAATTCAATTTTTACTCCTATCTTTGACTTAAACCACAAGGCCTTTTGATGTGAGATTGCTCCTGCTGAAATATTTTTTATGCGTGTTGGTATCCCTGGAATGTGCTTATGGCCAACCCTACTACTTCACGCACTATCAGGTCGAAAACGGCTTGTCGAACAACGCCGTACTGTGCAGTGTACAAGATAGGATGGGGTTTATCTGGTTTGGCACCAAAGATGGACTTAACCGCTTTGATGGGTATTCATTCAAGGTGTTCCACAGCGACCCTGACAACTCAAACGGTTTGGGAAGTAATTTCATCCGGGCGCTATTTGTGGATGAAACAGCGCGTATTTGGGTGGGTACCGATCAAGGTATCTACATCTTCGACCCGAAATCCGAAAAATTTTCGTTGTTTCACCCAACCATCATTAATGAAATTCTCCATATAGCGGGCGACGACGCTGGCAATGTCTGGTTTATTGATAACCTGACACTATATCGATATTCCGCTACAACGGCGCAATTGACGCAAATCGCCGAAGCAAAATCTTCAGTGAGCTCATTTGGAATAGGTGCAAACGGAGACATTTGGATAGGCACCGCCGGCGGCGACCTGTTCCATTACCACCCCACCCAGGGCACAAAAGGCCGATATTCGTTATTCGACCATTCCCCATCCGTGGTCTCTGAATGGATTGAATCCATACATTGCAGTGACAAGGGATTTTTTCTGGTGGGTACCTCCAAGCAAGGTGTAAAACTATTCGATCCAACCACGGGCACGTATCGCGATCTATTGACCCATGACGAATATGGGACGAACATCTTCGTGCGGGACATCCTGGAGAACGAACATAATGAGTACTGGTTTGCCACTGAATCCGGTATTTTCATTTACCACCACGATACCGGCGAATGCATAAACCTCCGGAAGCAGCTGGGCAGTCCCTGGGCGTTATCTGACAATGCTGTCTACACCCTTTGCAAAGACACCGAAGACAACATCTGGGCGGGCACCTATTTCGGTGGAGTGAACCACTATGCGTTGAACAATACGTTTTTTGAAAAATTTTTCCCCCAAGGCGAAGGCACCAACACCATTTCGGGTAACGCGGTAAGGGAGATTTGTGCGGATGAGCAAGGCTTTTTATGGATTGGAACCGAGGATGCCGGACTGAATAAGATGGATATTTCCTCCGGCAGAATGACCAATTATCAACCCGCCGGCCATCGGGGTAGCCTTGCCTATTCAAATATCCACGGCCTGCTGGTCACCGGTGATACACTCTGGGTAGGCACATTCGATCACGGGCTCGACCTATTGGACGTCAATACCGGGAAAGTTATCTGCCACTACACCGCAGAAAACAAGGAAGGGACCTTAGGGAACAACTTCATATTCAACAGCTACCGAACCGGCGGAGGGAGGATATTACTGGCTACAGGCCGGGGCATATATGAATATCTTGACGTAAACAAAGGTTTCCATCTCGTTTCCGGTTTTCCGGCACATATCTTTTATACCACATTGTTTGAGGATAGCCAGGGGACGATATGGGCAGGCACCTGGCGTGACGGCCTGTACTATTTTAATCCAAAGACAGGTGACAAGGGCCTATTTACCCATCGGGCTGACGACCCAAGCACTATCGGGAGCAATCGGGTAAATCGGATATTCGAGGACAGCAGTGGAACCATTTGGGTAGCTACCGAGGGCGGGCTATGCCTCCTCAACCCCACCAGCGGCACCTTCAGGCGGTTTGGCACCGCTGACGGAATGCCGAGCAACCTGATATTGGCCATGCTCGAAGATACAGACAACAAGCTTTGGGTGACCACCTCCAGGGGACTCGTACGCTTTGATATCGCAACGGAAGAAATCAAGGTGTTTACGCAAGCCAATGGGTTGCTGAGCGACCAGTTCAATTACAACTCGGCTTATAAAGCTCCCGACGGGACACTTTATTTTGGCAGCGTAAAGGGATTGGTGAGATTCAATCCGGCCAACTATCGGGAAAGTACCTTCCAGCCACCAGTTTATATCACCGGGTTACAAGTGTATAACCGCGAACTGGAAATCAATAAAAAAGGGTCGCCCCTGCGCCAATCGATTACTTTTACGGATCATATTGAGCTCAACTATAACCAATCATCTTTCAGCATCGACTTTGCCGCACTGAGCTTTGTTTCGCCCCGCATGACGGAGTATGCTTATAAGATGGAAGGACTGGATAAGGCGTGGACACACATCCGCACTAATCGTAAAGCGTATTTTACCGAACTGCCTCCCGGGGATTACCTTTTCCGGGTAAATGTGGCAGATAGCCGAGGTGGGTTCATTGGCAAGGAAACCCAATTGCGCATCACCATCCTCCCCCCATTATGGGCAAGCCTCCCTGCCTATCTTGTGTATATAATGTTAGCACTTGCCGTTACTTGGTATGGCATTCACAGTTACCATCGCCGCATGAAGGAAAAAAATAAGCAAAAACTGGAATTGATGCGGCACCGCAAAGAGGAAGAACTTTACCGAGCCAAAATTGACTTTTTTACCAACGTGACACACGAAATCCGGACGCCACTCACGCTCATCAAGGCACCGTTGGAAAAAGTAATGAAAAAAGCGGAAGAACTGCCGACCGTGAAAAGGCACCTGCAGACCATGGAACGTAATACCGAGCGCTTGCTGGCACTCACCAACCAATTGCTTGATTTCCGGAAAGCGGAGGTAACCGGCTATCAACTGTGCTTCACGCCAGTGGACATCAACGCCCTGATACGCGAAAACCTACTTGGCTTTAAATTATTGACAGCGCAGAAGAACATCCGGCTCCGTTATTCGCTTCCCGATACACCTTTCATCGCGACGGTGGATAAGGAGGCCGTCACACAGATCATCAGCAACTTACTAGGCAATGCGCTCAAATATGCCAAGCGGCATATAGCGGTGTCGTTGGTGGTACATCCATCCGATGATCGTGTGTTTATGATATCGGTCAAAAACGATGGCTACCTTATTCCTGTAGCGATGCGGGAAAAGGTTTTCGAGACGTTTGTCCGGCTAAAGGCGACAGACACGCAGCAAGGAACGGGACTAGGCCTGGCGCTCGCGCGAACATTAGCGCTTCTGCACGACGGCAACCTTCATTTGGCTGCTCCCGAAAACGGGATGAATGTATTTGTACTGACGATGCCCCTCGAACAACAAACCCAACAATCTTTTTATGGCACAGGAATTACCAAGAACTGAAAGACCGGTGATATTGGTGGTCGATGACCACCCGGAGATTCTCGAGTTTATCGCGGACGATTTGAGTGACGATTATGAGGTTTTAAAGGCCGAAAACGGCCAGCTTGCGCTCGAAGCCCTTGCTAACAACCCCGTGCAGCTTATCGTCAGCGATATCATGATGCCCTACATAGACGGATATGAGCTTTGCCAACGTATTAAATCGGATGAAGAGCATAGTCATATACCAGTCATTTTGCTGACGGCCAAAAACACGCTACAGTCCAAAATCCAAGGGCTGGAACAAGGTGCCGATGCTTATATCGAGAAGCCGTTTTCGCCGGCGCATTTACACGCGCAAATCAACAGCCTATTATCCAACAGGAATAAGGTACGTGCCTATTTTGCCAGCTCACCCCTGGCGCACATCAAAACGATGGCGCACACCAGGGCAGACGAACGTTTTCTTGAGCGCCTGAATGACATTATCCAACAGCATATGGCCGAAGTACACTTTGATGTAGAGCATTTGGCCGAGAAGATGAACATGAGTCGCCCGACATTATACCGGAAAATTAAGGCGATATCGGATCTGACGCCCAACGACCTCATCAACGTGGCACGCTTGAAGAAAGCTGCCGAGCTACTCAGCGAAGGCCAACTTAAAATCTACGAGGTATCTGATCTGGTGGGATATAGTTCGCAAACGCATTTCGGGCGGAATTTCCAGAAGCAGTTTGGCATGTCACCAAGCGAGTACCTCGCGCAGCATAAGCAATAAAAAAGGGGCTATAAAAGCCCCTCTTTAAAGATTTATTGATCTATTCGGATGTCATATAAACGTTGATGCCACCCTTTTAATTCGGTTTCGGGCATTTTCACCACCTTCCTGTCGTAGGTCATCAATCCATTGGTTTCCACTTCTACATCGGTCGTTTGCGTGTATACTGCCGCAGACAATCCCAACGGAATCAACCGTGCGAGATCATTGACCATCCCCCGGTAGCGATCTTTCAGTTCGTCTACGTTCTTGAAACTTTGGTATCCCCAATTATCCTTATTTTGCCAGGTGTGTCCTTCAATAGGCAAGCCTAATCCACCAAACTCCCCAAGCACCAAGATTTGCTTCTCGCCAAACAATTCCGGCCTTGGCATTACCGCATCGGGGTAGTTATGTATATCAAGAATGTGTCCCACAGGGAAGAAATTGCCCCCGCTGGCGCTGTTGACCAGTCTCGACTGATCATAATCCACAGTCCATTGGGTGATTTCTTTTGTTTTGAACTGTCCCCATGCCTCATTGAACGGCACCCATACCACAATGCTGGGGAAGTTATACAGGGCATCGATAATCGCCTTCCACTCTTTGCGATAGATGGCTTCCGACTCGGCAGAGCGATCTTTGTCATGTTGCTTCCCCGAGGTGATTCCCGGCCGCATATCCCAGTGGTTGCCTCCCAAATCGCCGCTCGGCATATCCTGCCAGACCAAAACGCCAATGCTATCGCAATAGTAGTACCAGCGTGCAGGTTCGACTTTGATGTGTTTACGGATCATGTTAAAACCCATGTCCTTGGTTTTTTCCACATCGAAGCGCAATGCCTCATCTGTCGGTGCGGTATAAAGCCCGTCAGGCCACCAACCTTGGTCGAGCGGTCCATATTGGAAGACAAATTCATTATTTAGCAGCATCCGTTGGATTCCTTTTTTGTCTTTTTCCATTGAAATCTTACGCATGGCGAAATAGGAAGATGCTTCATCTATTGTTTTTCCTTTCCGGATTACCGCGACTTTTAGATCGTACAGGAACGGATTGGTAGGCGACCACAATTCGGGGTTATCCAGTTGCAGCGTGATAGCCGATTTGCCATCGCCCGCCGCTTCCCCGACTTTTTCGCCACCATTCCAAGCGGAAATCCGTACTTCATCGCCCTCCTGAAGCCCCTCGACAGTGGTCTCGACAGCCAACGAACTCCGGTCGATATCAGGCGTGTGTTTGGTTGACGCAATATAGGTTTCGGGCACACCTTCCAGCCACACGGTCTGCCATATACCCGTCACAGGGGTATACCATATACCATGCGGCCGCACGACCTGCTTACCATTGGGCTGAGGGCCTTCGTCTGTAGGATCCCACACCCCCACTACAATCTCCTGATTGGCACCTTTCGCCAGATAAGGAGTAATGTCAATAGTAAACGGATCGAAACCACCTTCGTGTGAACCAGCCCGCTGGCCGTTGACATACACTTCGCATTCCCAATCTACGGCGCCGAAATGGAGAAGCACACGCTGATTCCGCATCTTTTTATCAATGGCTACCGTTCTGCGGTACCATAAGGAACTATCTTTTCCAACGGTCTTTCCAACACCTGAAAGCGCTGATTCCACGGCAAACGGCACGAGTATCTCTCCGCTGTACGCGGTCGGCACCTCCGTTAACTTACCGGGCACAATCGCATAGTCCCAAAGTCCGTTGAGGTTTTGCCAGCCCTCACGTACCAGCTGCGGCCGTGGATATTCAGGAAGTGGGCTTGCGGTGGTTAGTTCTTCGGCCCAAGGAGACATGATCTTATCCCCAGCGGGATGCCATGCCGTCGCCTCCTGCGCAACAAGCTGTCCAGCTTGCAACCCACATAAACATAATAAAACCAATGCATTTTTCATTCTTTTTGACTTATCCATACGGTATTTTTTAAATGTTTATAACTGTATCTGTTTTATGGTAGAGCCTTCGCCGAACACTCCAGCCATTGAGCAAAACAACTGAATAATAACCGGGTTTGGTTCGCCTTTTTGTCTCATTATTTCTTCATATTGTCTTATCGGCTGTCGACCGGCACTTTTAATCATCAAAATGTCAATTTGTTAACGCAGCCTTTTATCGCATACCGTTTTTGTAACATTTTCAATCAATGTTTACAATTTCACACAAATTTTTACATATTTTTGTGCAGAGCAGTAGATACTATATGTCGACCAAGATAAAAAGGGAAATATACGCAAAATTGTTTTTTGCCATCTTTTTTTCAAAGATGGTCATTTCTACTGCGCCAATTTTCATGCATGGGTTTGATCGACAAGCACTGCTACAAGTGGTTCTACAGCTCGAAATCGAAAATAACAACGGCAAATCCGGTCTTGGCGATCAAGATTTCTTTGCCAAAGATTACACGAAGTCAATTAGCTGCTTCATGCTCCAACCTCCTGCTGAATCTACGATAAAAACGACCTATATTACAGACGATGAGCGGCACATCCGCGCATTTTACCCAGCAGTACCTACCCCGCCTCCTAATTGTTAGCTGATTGAGTCTTCTTATGCCAATACGATCTATTGGCCGTAGTCATTCCATTGCTGATTAATTATTAGCCACCAAGTGAACATGATGCACGTTGAGTTGTTAATAGTACAGTGGCGAATGAATTAAACAACATAATCAGTTAATATTAATAACATGTTTGGTACACGAGTATCTGCGTTTTTGAAGTTATCAAAACGGGATTTGAAATATGATTTACCGGCAAGTGTGGTGGTTTTTCTTGTCGCCTTGCCGTTATGCTTGGGAATTGCGATGGCTTCGGGAGCCCCCTTATTCGCAGGATTATTGACAGGAATTATCGGTGGTATTGTCGTAGCCTCATTCAGTGGCTCGCAATTAAGTGTAAGTGGGCCCGCAGCTGGGCTTACCGTCATCGTGCTGGGCGCTATTGAGCAACTGGGCGCGTATGAAACTTTCTTATTGGCCGTCGTAATTGCCGGTTTGATGCAGTTAGTGCTCGGAATTATCAAAGCAGGGATGATTGGCAATTATTTTCCTTCGTCCGTCATCATTGGTATGTTAGCGGCCATTGGGATTACCATCATCCTCAAACAGCTTCCTCATGCAGTGGGGTATGACTCGGCATTCTTTGGCGAAGAGAGCTTTACGCAGCGCGATAATGAAAATACGTTTTCTGCTTTGCAGAATGCGTTCAACGCGATCAACTATGGGGCGTTCATCATCTGTGCGGTTTCACTTGCCATCCTCATTCTATGGCCAAAATTCAAAAAATTGAAGCTGATACCCGCACCCTTGGTGGTCGTCGTCGTTGGGGTAGCGTTAAGCCAGGCGTTTTTAGGCTCCGATTTAGCGCTCGGAAGCGATCATTTAGTAACCATCCCGGTGGTTCAATCGTTCGGCGAATTTGTGGGCTTATTTACATTTCCTGACTTTACGCAGATTTTTAACAAAGACGTTTGGATAATTGCCTTTACCATTGCCATCATTGCCAGCCTGGAAACCCTGCTGAGCATCGAAGCGGTTGACAAGATAGACCCATTTAAACGAAATTCCCCGACCAACCGCGAACTGTTGGCCCAGGGTATCGGCAATACGACCAGTGGCCTTTTAGGGGGTATCCCGATGACCTCCGTCATTGTCCGCTCATCTGCCAACGTCAATTCGGGTGGCAGGACCCGGCAAAGTGCTATCTTGCACGGTATATGGTTACTGCTGGCGGTCATCACTATCCCCAACATTATCAATTTAATTCCCTTGTCCTGTTTGGCTGCCATCCTGCTTCACACCGGCTATAAGTTGGCAAAAGGTGAAATTTTCAAGCAAATGTGGCATAAAGGGTTCGACCAATTTATTCCCTTTATTGTTACTATTATTGCCGTGGTTTTCACCGATTTGCTTACCGGCGTGGGTGTAGGCTTGTTAGTGGCCATGTTCTACATTCTTAGGAACAACCTCTCCAATGCTTTTGAATATGACATTGAAGAAAATGAGGAGGGAGCCAAAATAACGTTTACCCTAGCAGAAGAAGTAACGTTTCTCAATAAAGCGGCCATACAGAAAGCGCTCTATAGCCTTCCTAGGCGTATCAATGAGATCGTTATTGATGGCTCGCATAGCCGATATATTGATAAAGACGTCATCGAAGTCATTAAGGATTTCGAGCAGCATGCTGTGAGCAAGGGAAAAACCATTGAATTGGTAGGAATCGTAAACAAAAAGAATGTGCCGAATATTAAGCGTTTTACACAAAGTATTTTGAAAAACGATTCATTAAACCGGAAACCCGTAAAACAACCATCTGAAACAATAGCAAAATAGATAGCATATGTACAAAAAACATCTTGAAAATCCGGAATTACAAGCAGGATTCGAAAAAATACTAGAAGGAAACAAACAATGGATGAAACTGGTTGCCGAAGATACCACCGGCAGATTCCAGCAGTTGGCCAAGGGGCAAAGCCCAGAGATCTTATGGATCGGCTGTGCCGATAGCCGCGTACCGGCCAACCAAATCACCAACACGTTGCCAGGCGAAGTGTTTGTACACCGCAACATCGCCAACATGTGTGTGCATTCAGATATGAATATGCTCAGCGTGTTAGACTACGCCGTTAACGTATTAAAGGTAAAACATGTCATCGTAGCCGGCCATTATGGCTGCGGCGGCGTTGCCGCTGCACTTAGCCGCAAGCAATTTGGGATCATCGACAACTGGCTGTGCCACATCAAAGACGTATACCGTTTCCATTCGGAAGAGATCGACGCGATCCAAGACGAGGAAAAGAAGGTAAACAGGCTCGTTGAACTCAACGTAGCTGAACAGGTATCTAATCTTTGTTCGACATCGATCATCCAAAATGCATGGAAGGAACGCGATGATTTGGCTGTTCACGGTGTTGTTATTGATATCGCTACCGGCAAGATTGTCGATCTTGACATCACCTTCACCAACTCGGAAGGGTTAGGGAAAGTTTTGGCATTCGCGTAGAATACCTCTCAGACGAGCCATAAAAGCAAAAAGCCGTTTCAAAATGAAAACGGCTTTTTGCTTTTATGGTGCATATCCATGCGTTCCTTCAACTTAACGAAGGATTAACCTGCGGTTCATATTGCGCAGATAGCTTCGCAATATGGAAGATGTGGAGTTGCTCAAACGCATGCAGAAAGATGACGAGCGAGCTTTTGCCGGCGCGAAAGCCGCTGCCAACTCACGGGCGGATGGATGTATGGGAAGGATGGTAAAGCTACATAACCGTTACGTGTCCCTGGCACTGTTGCTGCTGGGGACACTTCGGTTGCAAGCGCAAGCACGTATTGAACCCCAAGGTTACGGCCTCATCGCCCACCGTGGCGGAGTGGTGGATAATACCACGGCCGAAAATAGTCTTGAAGCATTGAAAAAAGCCATCGAACGGGGTTATGACCGTGTAGAGATCGATGTGCGCATGAGCAAGGATAGTGTCTTCATCGTACACCACGACCGCAATTTTATCCGTTACTATGGCCTCGACAAGCCCGTAGACCAGCTGACATGGTCAGCGATGCAAAAGTTGAAAGGCAACCTCGGCAATCGTGTGCATAGCCTGGAGGAGATCCTCTCGGCGGCACGCGGGCACATCAAGGTGATGGTAGACCTCAAAATACCCGGCAATGATACGCTTCTGCACGCCAAGCTCATACACATGCTCGCACAATATGGGATGTTGGCCGACGGGATGATGATCGGCACTGAAGCTTCGACCGACTTTTACCGGGGCAAAATCGCCTTAAGTTGTACACGGCAGCAGTTGGAGGATAACATGCTACGGCCGGATTACCACCCATCACATTATTACCTGTTTTCTGGTCAGATTACTGCCGATGACGTGAAATGGGCTGCAAGGCATGGCATTCCTGTAGTGGGTGTCATCAATGCATGGGCACAGCGAGGAGACGCCATGACCAAGGGGGCGGATGCCGCCAAAGCGCTTCTGGCGGCGGGTGTTCGAACGTTCCAGATCGACAGTATGTTTGACGTATTTTTTCTGTAGTAATAAACCAGCGGCGTAAAAGAAAAGCCGTTTCGAATAATGAAACGGCCTTTCTTTTATTCTTGCTCCAAAAACGGATACCTGTAATCCGTTGGTGGGTCGAAGGTCTCCTTAATCGTTCGCGGAGATACCCAGCGCAACAGGTTGATCATCGAGCCCGCTTTGTCATTCGTACCCGATCCCCTAGCTCCTCCGAATGGTTGTTGGCCCACCACCGCGCCTGTGCATTTGTCGTTGATGTAGAAATTGCCTGCGGCATGGCGTAGGGAGTGCGTGGCCTGACTGATTGCGTAACGATCCTGTGCGATAACCGCGCCAGTAAGTGCGTAAATGGACGTCTTATCAATTACCTCAAACATTTCTTCCCATTGCTCATCATCGTATACGTACACCGTAAGCACCGGTCCGAAAAGCTCCTCGCACATCGTTACATAGTCCGGGCGCTTAGCTACAATGACCGTCGGGTAAATAAAATAGCCTTTGCTCTTGTCGTATGTGCCGCCAGCGATAATTTCGGCATCGGGATCAGCCTTCGCCCCATCGATGTAGTTCGCTAATTTATCAAATGATTTTTCGTCTATCACGGCATTGACGAAATTACTGAAATCCTCTACCGGGCCTACCTTGAAGGAGGCAATATCCTGCAGCATGCGATCTTTAATCTCCGGCCACAATGAGCGGGGAATATATACCCTGGATGCCGCGGAGCATTTTTGCCCCTGGTACTCAAACGCTCCGCGCACAATAGCCGTGCTGGCAGCTTTCACATCGGCCGAAGCGTGTACCAAGATAAAATCTTTGCCTCCCGTCTCACCCACAATACGTGGGTAAGAACGGTAACGATGAATGTTTTCCCCGATTGTCTTCCAGATGTTCTGGAATACCGCCGTCGAGCCAGTGAAATGAATGCCCGCAAAATCCGGGTGTTTAAAAATAACGTCCCCAGCTTCGGGCCCGTCCACGTAAACCAAATTGATAACACCATCCGGAACCCCGGCTTCGCGGAAGACTTCCATCAATACATGAGCCGAATAAACCTGTGTATTGGCCGGCTTCCACACGACGACATTGCCCATCATCGCCGCTGATGTCGGGAGGTTCCCGGCAATCGCCGTAAAATTAAATGGCGTCAAAGCAAACACAAATCCTTCCAGCGGACGTTGCTCCACACGATTCCAGCTGCCCCTCGGTGAAACCGGCGGTTGTTGACTGTAAATTTCGGCCATATATTTTACATTGAAACGAAGGAAGTCCACAATCTCGCACGCCGAATCAATCTCTGCCTGATAGGCATTTTTCGATTGCCCCAGCATGGTCGCTGCATTAAGCCGATAGCGATATGGCCCCGCTATCAGGTCCGCCGCCTTCAAAAATATTGCCGCGCGTTGCTCCCACGGCAAGTCCTCCCATGCTGACTTCGCCGCAAGGGCCGCATCTATGGCAGCCTGGACGTGGCTTTTATCCCCGTAATGGTAGTATCCCAGCACATGGCCGTGATTGTGGGGCGGGCGTACTGCGAAACGGTTCCCCGTACGTATTTCTTTCCCTCCGATGTACATCGGGATATCAGCTTCCGTAGAGAGTGCGGATTGCAGAGCTTGCTGAAGTAATTTCCGCTCCGCGCTCCCGGCGGCGTATGATAAAACCGGCTCGTTCACCGGAACAGGTACATTGAAAAATCCTTTTGACATAGTGTTGTTTCTTTCTTGAGTGTACAAAACTACCAAAACCCACACGGCTCTGCAATTTATTTCGCCTGAAAAACAACGGTTAAGTGTCGCAATTTATGCTACTATTCCATATTTTAACCGATTTTGACCGAATATTAACCAACCATAAGTCGCCGCCCCAGTCATCGTCAGTTCGCGAGGCCGTAAAACGAACGCAGCGAACAACATCGAAAAAAACAGTGATGAAGGCCTCATCAACACGTATGACATCCATAAGCTAAACGGTTGTCCTCAAAATTATTTAACTTGCAGTTGTTGTATTGCCAAGATATTTTTGCACAAATTGGTACGGATAAGTGATTAGTTTAAAAACGCACTAAAAAATCAAATCGCATATATGAAGACCATCCTCATCACAGGGGCGAGCCGTGGCATCGGAGCCGCCACAGCACTATTGGCGGCAAGCGAAGGATATGCAGTGGCAGTAAACTATCGCAGTGACAAAGCTGCTGCCGACACCATTGTCTCCCGAATTATCGAGGAAGGCGGCACTGCCGTCGCGATACAAGCTGATATTTCGCGGGAAAATGACGTGATAAAATTGTTCGCTGAGACAGATAAGCGACTTGGGTCGCTATATGGCTTGGTGAACAACGCGGGAATTCTTGAAACGCAAATGCGCTTGGAAACCATGGACAGCGATCGCCTTCATCGCATGTTTGCAGCAAACGTTATTGGGCAATTTCTCTGCGCCCGGGAAGCGGTCAAGCGCCTGTCGGCCAACAATGGCGGCAACGGCGGTGCAATCGTGAATGTGTCTTCCCTTGCGGCAAGAACGGGCGCGCCAAATGAATACATAGACTATGCCGCATCAAAGGGTGCGTTGGACACCTTCACTATCGGGCTTTCCAAGGAGGTGGCCGCTGAAGGCATCCGCGTTAATGCCGTACGCCCCGCGTTCATTTATACAGCGATACATGCCGACGGCGGCGAACCGAATCGTGTAGATCGCCTAAAAGAAAGTATACCCATGCGCCGGGGCGGACTTGCCGAGGAAGTGGCGGAAGCTATCATGTGGCTGATTTCCGAAAAATCATCGTATTCAACAGGAACATTTATCGATATAAGCGGGGGAAAATAATGAAAGCGCTTTTTAATGAATTATTTGCTTATAATTTTCATTGCAATCAGCAATTGGCAGCGGTGCTGATGGATCATGCGGCCGCAGTTGACGCAAAATCCATGGATCTATTCAGCCATATGCTGAACGCCCATCACATATGGAATCATCGGATATTAAACCAGCCAACCCGGCATAGCGTATGGGAAAAGCACCCCAGCAATATATTGGCTGTGTTAGATAGGCGTAATTATGACCAGACGTTGACTATCTTGGAAACCTCAATCGTAGGTGATGAAGTGAATTATAAGACCAGCAAAGGGATTCCGTTTACCAATACGGTTGGGGATGTCCTGTTTCATATTATCAACCATTCCACTTATCACCGTGGACAAATTGCCTTGTTATTCAGGCAAAACGGCATGGAGCCGCTACAGACGGATTATATTTTTCGTAAAAGGTAAGCGGCATAGCGTTTACCGCTTAAGCCGCTCCTTGAATACCGCCTTAAACTTTTCCAGTTTCGGCACGATGACATATTGGCAATAAGCCTGCTTGGGGTTCAGGTTAAAATAATTCTGGTGATAATCCTCAGCCACGTAGAAGACCGTATACGGCTCCAAAGTGGTTACGATTGGCTGATTATACACCCGCTCTTCATTCAACCGCTGGATGTAATATTCAGCTTTTTTGCGTTCTTCCTCATCGTGATAGAAAATGGATGAACGATATTGCGGACCGATATCATTACCTTGCCGATTAAGCTGGGTAGGATCATGGGCAATAAAAAACGCTTCAAGCAATTCATCATAGCTGATCACATCCGGCCGATATACCACATTCACCGCTTCTGCATGACCTGTGCGTCCGGTTGTCACCTGTTTATAGCTGGGATTCGCCACCGTTCCTCCAGTGTATCCGGAAATAACCGTATCGACACCCGCCAACTGCTGGAATTGGGCCTCCGTGCACCAGAAACATCCACCGGCGAATGTGGCCGTATCCGTCCCCACGGAACCGTCCCCATCATGCCGCTGTACCTGCGCCTGCGACGTATTGGTATTTGCCGTCTGCAAACAGGCTGTACACAACATTGCGGCACTAATAACGAGTAATATCCTCATAATCTGATTCCATTTCACACAAAAATACAAAGGGTCCACTGCTTTTCCTTGAATAATCCCGAAAATACACCAAAATAGGTATTCCAAAGCAGGTGCTCCTCGCCGCGAAAAAACTACTCCAGCTTTAATACAATTTTGCCGAATTGCGATGACTCGGTCATTTTTCTTATCGCCTCCTCAGCTTCTTGTATGGGATGGACGCTATCGATAACCGGCTTGATTTGATGGTGCTCAACAAATTCCAGCATGTTGCGGAAATCTGTCGGTGAGCCCATCGTCGTACCCAGTAAGGATAGCTGTTTCCAAAAAATCTGGCGTCCGTTGAGCTCGGGGATATTCCCCGCCGTACCCCCGAAAAAAACAATCCTGCCGCCTGGATTCGCCAAATCGAGATAATGAGCAAAGCCATCGCCCAGCGCGCTGTCTACAATGACATCAAAGCCGCCCACTTTTTCTTTCAACGTTTCACTCCAGCCGTCATCTGTATACCGTACGCCTCCTTTAGCTCCCAAGGCCATCGCCCGCTCTATCTTTGAAACCTTGCTGGACGTAACATATGCGTCTGCTCCCGCATGCACCGCCAATTGCAGTGCAAATGTCGCGACGCCACCGCCCACCCCAACGACCAGCACCTTGTCGCCGGCCTTCAGCTCTGCTCGGCTAAACAGTGCACGGTAGGCCGTCAGGCCGCCAAGGGGTAATGCCGCGGCTTCCTCAAACGTGAGATGACGCGGTTTTTCGTGTAAATTTTCGACCGGTACACGTACGTATTGTGCAAATGTGCCGTCCTGGGGCAATCCCAGTATATGAAATGCCTTTTGTTGGACAGCTTCGCGATCGCCCCATGCGATGGATGGGTTGATAATTACTTCCTTGCCGATCCACGCCTGGCCAGCGTCCCCGGCGACGGCCTCTACAATGCCCGCCCCATCCGAGCCCAATATGATGGGAAATTTCAGGCCTGCATACTGGCCTTGCTGTATCCACCAGTCGCGCCTATTGAAAGCCGCGGCTTTCGTACGCACCAACGCCTCTCCCTTCTCCAACTTAGGGATGGGAACTTCCATCCATACGAGGGTTTTTTTGATGCCGTCAAGTACAATAGCCTTCATCGTCTGTGCCATAACAGTACATTAATAGACAGAAAAAGCGACCCATGCATATCGCATCAGGCCGCTTCGAATTCCAGTAATATTTCGTAATCAATTTTTATTTCGCGTCCGCATAGCGCTTAGCCACGGCGTCCCAATCGATAACATTGAAAACAGCGTCCAAATATGCGGGACGTTTATTTTGATATTTCAGGTAGTATGCATGCTCCCACACATCAATCCCCAGGATGGGTGTGCCCTTAACCTCGGCAATGTCGAACAATGGGTTATCCTGATTGGGCGTTGAGGTCACCTGAAGTTTACCCGTTCCGTCTACCACCAACCAGGACCATCCCGATCCAAAACGGGTTGCCCCGGCTTCCTGTAATTTCTTTTTCAGTTCGTCAAAGGAGCCAAACGCTTCATCAATGGCAGCGGCCAAATCACCTGAAGGAGCTCCACCGCCATTTGACGAAAGGATGGTCCAAAACAAGGAGTGATTGTAATGCCCACCGCCGTTATTGCGCACCGCAGCGGGATATTTTGAAATGTTTTTGCAAATCTCTTCAATGGTTAGGTTTTCTGCATCTGTGCCCGCGATGGCTTTATTCAGGTTATCTACATAAGCTTGATGGTGTTTTCCATGGTGGATTTCCATGGTTTCCTTATCAATATGAGGTTCCAATGCATCAGTGGCGTAAGGTAACGCCGGTAATTCAAAAGCCATAATATATTGTTTTAAATTAAAAATTAGTTAATGTGTTGGACAAATATAACGATTATCAAACCAATTTTGTTTACCGAAATATTAACGCTTGATTACTTGTTCCGTTTATTACGGAAAAATGACGTTACCAATGCCGCGCATTCATTTTCCAGGACACCGCTTATAACAGTCGTTTTCGGATGCAGCAGGTCCCGGCCAAACCCTGAAAAGCCTCGTTTTTTATCAATCGCACCGAACACGATGCGTGTAATCTGCGTCCAATAGGCGGCTCCGGCACACATCACACAAGGTTCAATGGTCACGTAGAGCGTACAATCCAGCAGGTATTTTCCACCAAGGTAATTGGCTGCAGCGGTGAAGGCTTGCATTTCAGCATGCGCTGTTACGTCATTCAACCGTTCGGTCAGGTTATGCCCCCGTCCGATGATTTTGCCATTGCATACAATCACTGCACCGATAGGCACTTCGTCTTGCTCTAACGCCTTCTGTGCCTCCTTCAACGCTTCCCTCATATAGATTTCATCGGAGACAGCATCACCGGCATCTTCAAAGTTGATGTATTTCATGGCTAAATTAACTTCGCCCCATTAGGCACCGGACGTTCAACAGCGCTAAGCACAATATCACCGTTTTCATCAGCAAAACCGGTGATTAAACATTCCGACATAAAGTCTGCAATCTGTTTTTTCGGAAAATTGACTACTCCGATTACTTGCTTACCTATCAGCTGATCTTTGCGGTAGTGCTTGGTAATCTGGGCGCTGCTCCGGCGAATGCCGATATCCTCGCCGAAATCTATCAGCAGTTTGTACGCCGGTTTTCTAGCTTTCGGAAAGTCTTCGGCACCGACGATCGTTCCTACGCGCAGCTCCACTTTTTCGAAGTCAGACCAAGCAATTTCCTCCATATCTTGATAGCCTTATTTATAACCGGTTGCTTTCCAAGTCCGCCAGCCCCTTCTGGAGGGTGAACAAAACGTAATCTCTCGTGCGCCGCACACGGCGGGCCAGTCGATCGACTAATTCATCTTCCTTACCCTCTTCGAAAGCAAGGTCTTCATCCGAAAGGTGGTTGTACTTACGAAGAAACTTCTTTTTCAGCACATCCCATTCTGCTTGCGTGATTTTGATAGCTGCCATACTCCTTAGTTGTTTTCGACAAAAGTAGGGATTCCGTCCGTCCTGACCAAGTTTGTGAGGTACGAATCATTTTCGGCTTGAATTTTGCTTAGCAAATCATGGACCGTATTTTAATGCTACGTACAAAAATTTAACTGATGAAACCCGCATGAATTGCCTTCGTAAACAAACAAGAGCGATTCATGCAAGCTATTGCTACTAAAAACACTATTCAAATGAAAAAGTATTTTATTATTGCATTATTGTCTACCTTTACTGCTATTGGCGCTAACGCGCAATTACTGCCCACCTTCCAATTAGGTTTAAAAGGGGCTTTAAACTTTTCCACCTTGAGAACGGATGATGGTAATTGGCTCGACGGAAGCACCCGCACAGGGTACCAGGCTGGTATCTGGGCGCGGATAGGTGGTGCTGGGGTACATTTCCAACCTGAGCTCTATTTTACCGGAAAAAGCTCAAAAGCTGAATTTGACAATCCTGAAGGAGGCAATGTAACGGCAAACGTAACGTTTACCAGCCTTGATTTGCCTTTACTTTTAGGTACTCGGATAGGGTTAGGGCCATTAGGTGTACGGGTACAAGCTGGCCCTGTGGTTTCATTTGTCGTTGACGAAGGTATTGGCCAAGCGCTGCAAGACGTCGCCGATTTTAACAGTTATAAAAGCCAGGCTTGGGCAGTAACGGGTGGCATCGGAGTAGACATTAGCAAATTCCGGGCTGACCTGCGTTATGAACACGGCTTGAGCAACTTGAGCGAGAACAGCAATCGGTCACAAAAGATCAATCTTTGGTCGCTGGGTGTTGGCTATCGATTGTTCTAACAAACCATAACGAAGGTCCTCCATTAACGCCATGCTGCCGATCAGCATGGCGTTTTTTATTTACGCAACCAAAATTAGAACAGTTCTAAATTGCCGATTTTCCTTGTTTGTTTTCACCGGTATTAAATCAATTGGTAGATTTGCTTACCAAAAATAAAATAATCGAGGAGAATGAGCAAGTCCACACATCTGTTTTCTTCATCATTGGGGAAGAAGCTGATAATGAGTTTAACGGGTCTATTTTTATGTACGTTTTTAATTGTCCATCTGATTGGCAATTTGCAGTTATTTTACGATGACCAGGGCAAGGCATTCAATGATTACGCCCATTTTATGACGCACTTTACCCCGATTAGAATCGTCTCTTATTTGTTGTACGCTTCCATCGTTATACATGCCGTTTACGCCTTGGTGCTCACCATAAACAACCGAAAGGCTCGGCCTGTTCGGTACGCGGCATACGAAGGCTCGGCAAACAGTGCTTGGAGTTCACGGAACATGGGCCTTTTAGGTACGGTATTGTTGGTATTCATTGTGACGCACATGAGCAACTTCTGGTGGAAATACCATAACGACGGCGTACCGTACATTGAATACCGCACCGATTTAACGACCCAGGAGACGACCGCAACGGAATTAGTAGGTGAGGAATATACGGACTATGTGAAATACGTAGATAATGATATTGAGATACTTAAGGCGAAAGACCTTTATAAACAAGTGCAGTTTACCTTTCAAAACTGGGTTTTGGTAGCATTTTATGTGATTGCTATGGCTGCCTTGTCATTTCACCTTATCCATGGATTTAAGAGCGCATTCCAAACCCTGGGCTTTGACCATCAAAAGTATGCGCCTATCATCCGGTTTATTGGCATATGGCTGTTTGGCGTGGCTATTCCCATCGGATTTGCCGCCATGCCCATTTATTTCTATTTTTTCAACTAAGCTATTTACGATGTAGTCGCCATGGTTGCGGCACATCCTGATATAAGAGAGATTTATCATATGTTAGATTCAAAAGTACCAGCAGGGCCGTTGGCCGAAAAGTGGTCGAAACATAAGTTCAACCTCAAATTGGTCAACCCCGCTAATAAGCGGAAATACACCATCATCGTGGTCGGCACGGGATTAGCCGGATCGTCCGCCGCTGCATCGCTTGCGGAGTTGGGCTATAACGTCAAGGCGTTTTGTTATCAAGACAGTCCGAGACGGGCGCATTCCATTGCCGCCCAAGGGGGCATCAACGCTGCGAAGAATTACCAAAACGACGGAGATAGTGTATACCGCCTATTCTATGACACCATCAAAGGAGGCGATTATCGTGCCCGCGAGGCAAATGTATACCGTTTGGCCGAAGTGTCGGTAAACATTATCGATCAATGTGTTGCGCAAGGAGTTCCCTTTGCGCGTGAGTATGGGGGATTGCTTGACAACCGCTCATTTGGTGGCGCACAGGTTTCACGTACATTCTATGCACGCGGGCAAACGGGACAGCAATTGCTTCTGGGCGCGTATTCAGCATTGAATCGCCAAATCAACAAGGGAAAGGTAACGATGTACAACCGGCACGAAATGCTGGATCTGGTGACCATCGACGGCCATGCACGTGGCATCATTACCCGTAATATGGTTACCGGTGCCATCGAATCGCACGAAGGCCACGCAGTGCTACTCTGCACGGGCGGTTATGGCAACGTCTTTTTCCTCTCCACCAACGCTATGGGGTGCAACGTGACAGCCGCCTGGCGTGCACATAAACGGGGCGCTTTCTTCGGCAACCCTTGCTACACGCAGATCCACCCTACCTGCATCCCTGTAACGGGCGACCATCAGTCAAAGTTGACACTGATGTCGGAATCACTTCGCAACGATGGGCGTGTATGGGTACCCAAGACCGTCGAGCTCGCTCAAAAGTTGCGCAAAGGGGAAATAAAAATCTCCGATATTAAGGAAGCAGACCGTGACTATTACCTGGAACGCAAATACCCTTCATTTGGTAACCTCGTGCCTCGCGACGTAGCATCAAGAAATGCTAAAGAAGTCGTAGACGAAGGCCGCGGTGTGGGCGCTTCAGGTATCGCTGTTTTCCTTGATTTCGAAGACGCCATCAAACGGTTGGGTGAGGATACCGTACGCGCGAAATATGGTAACCTCTTTGATATGTATTATCAGATCACCGACGAGAACCCCTACAAACAACCGATGCGCATCTATCCTGCGGTGCATTATACTATGGGTGGTTTATGGGTAGATTATAACCTGATGACCACTGTGCCTGGATTGTACGCGTTGGGCGAATGTAACTTTTCCGATCACGGAGCGAACCGCCTCGGAGCGTCCGCATTGATGCAGGGACTCGCCGATGGGTATTTTGTCATCCCCTATACCGTGGGAGATTACTTGGCCGGCTTAGGCTTTGACCCCGTAGACAAAAACCACCCTAACTTTGAAAAGACACGCAAAGAGGTGGAAGATAACGTGCGCAAATTGCTCTCGCTTAAAGGGAGTAAAACCGTGGACGATATTCATAAAAAACTGGGGCACATCATGTGGGAATACTGTGGCATGGCGCGCAACGAGGTTGGATTGACAAAGGCCAAAGGGCTTATTCAAGAATTGCGAAAAGAATTTTGGAGCGACGTGACCGTTCTTGGAGAAAACGAGGAAATGAACCAATCGCTCGAAAAAGCTGGCCGTGTAGCTGACTTCCTTGAATTGGGCGAGTTGATGGTCGACGATGCACTTAACCGACGGGAATCTTGCGGTGGGCATTTCCGCGAAGAAAGCCAAACAGAGGAAGGCGAGGCAAAGCGTGATGATGAGAATTTCCGTTATGTGGCCGCATGGGAATACAAAGGCGAAAATCAGCCCGAGGTGCTCCATAAAGAACCCTTGGAATTCGAAAACGTGAAATTGACACAACGAAGCTATAAGTAAAATAAGCAATAAGCTCTAAGCCTGAAGCTATAGCCGTAAGCATAAAGCCTCAGGCTTACAGCATAAAGCACTGTAATATGAGTGGAAACATGAATCTGACGCTGAAAGTATGGCGTCAAAAGAATGACAAAACCAGGGGTAAATTTATTACCTATCAAGCCAACAATATATCGCCGGATATGTCTTTTCTGGAGATGCTGGATGTTGTCAACGAAGAATTGGTGCGTAAGGGGGAAGATCCAATCCACTTCGATCACGATTGCCGCGAAGGTATCTGCGGCATGTGCTCGCTACATATCAACGGAAGGCCCCATGGCCCCAAGCAAGGCACGACAACGTGCCAATTGCATATGCGCAGTTTCCACGATGGACAAACCATCGTCATTGAACCATGGCGAGCGGCGGCCTTCCCGGTGATTAAAGACCTGGCTGTAGATCGCTCCGCATTTGATCGGATCCAACAAGCGGGCGGATATATCAATGTAAATACCGGTGGGGTACCGGATGCCAACAGTATTCCGATTCCCAAAGTGATAGCAGATGAAGCGTTTGAATCAGCAACTTGCATCAGCTGCGGTGCTTGCGTTGCGGCGTGCAAAAATGCGTCAGCCATGTTGTTCGTTTCAGCTAAGATCTCGCAATATGCCTTGTTGCCTCAAGGGCAGACGGAGCGGTACAGCCGTGCGCAGGCCATGGTTGCCCAAATGGATGCGGAAGGGTTTGGTAGCTGCACCAACACCGGCGCGTGCGAAGCAGAGTGTCCGGTGGGCATCAAGCTGACCAATATCGCACGGATGAACCGCGAATATTTAACCGCCAAGCTCTTCAAAGAAGAGGAGCCTCACTAAAATTATTACGATTAACCCAATACCCTTGTGCTCCCGCAACCTTATTGCGGGAGTTTTTTTATGTTATGTAGGGATATTTTTTAATTTTACGTGGAATCATCATTGTAGATTGTGAGCACGGTTGTTAAAATAAGGCTATTATTACTGGTGTTGACCCTATGCTTTATAGGTACGGCCGTCACCATCAATCTTACGTTCAATGATGAAGAAATCCTTCTCCTTGATGCACGTACCATCCAAAACAACCTACATAAAAAAGAGGAGATTGTCTATGATTTCCTTAATGACTCCAGTCTTTTCAATGTGCTTAAGACCTTGGAGAATGACGTCGAACGTACCGAGGAGATTCTCGACTACTTCGTCAATAAACATGAAATTTATCCCTTCGTCTATGTAAACAGTGAATTGGTTATTTGGGGAACGGATAAATTTGTTCCTAAAACAGATGCTGGCATCCGCAATAGTGTCGACATCATACAAACCGGAAATGGCTGGTATGAGTCGATTAAAAAAAATATTGGCAATTTTTCAGCATTATTTTTGATTCCTATCAAGTCAGACTTTCAAAAGAACAATGAGTACTTGCAGAATACGTTTTCGAGAGACCTCATCGAAACCAACAACCTGGAGATAGCCGAATACGATGACCAACTGATTTACAACATCAGAAGCATGACCGGCGAATATTTGCTTTCCGTCAAACTACGTGACGGGCAGCACGACACGTTTTTTTCCAAATTGGAGTTGGCCATGTGGATGCTCGCAGGGTTTTCGGTCATACTTTTGTTCAACATCATCTGTGTGTGGCTAGCCAGACGGGGATGGGTATGGTCTTCCGTGCTGTTGTTTGCATGCTGTCTTGTTGGCATACGTTATTTGGATCTGCATTACGGTCTGTTGGCTTCTCACTTTTACACGGGGCTTTTTGACCCACGAAATTTTGCTTCAAGCTTTCTCTTTCCACATTTGGGTGGTTTCTTCCTGAATATCGTTGCCTTTACTTGGTTCGTCGGTTACTTATATTCTTTCCGGCGTCGGCTGAAAATCCCCGCTTTTGGCTATACCAAAGTAGGGAGTTGCATGTTGATTTTTCTATTCAGCGTGCTGATTTATTTTGTAAGCCATGGCATATCGGTGGTATTTGCGGGGCTTGTCACGAACTCGGGCATCAACTTTGACGTGACGAACATCCTGAATCTTAGCGCATACAGCTGGGTTGGAATATTCGCCCTGTGCCTGAGCATCATGTCGCTTCTCCTGCTCATCGATTTGCTGGTAGAACTCGCCCAAACTTTGATCCCTGATCCGCACAGGCTACTTACTATTGGAACGGTAATTATCTTTTGTGCGGCAGTACTACTTATTTACTTCGGCGATTTTCAGCTCCGGGATTTTCCTGTAACGTTCATTTTACTGAGCACGCTCATAGGGCTGCGCGCTTGGTATGTCAAACGTAAGGGCCAGTTTGATCTAGCCATCTTTATCTCCACCTTACTCCTACTGGCTGCAATCACATCGATAAAACATGGCCAGTTCCAACGCTATAAGAAAGAGGAGGAACAAAAGATGGAGATTTCTAAACTGGAAGCCGTAGATGACGCCAATGCCATTGCATTATTTCATGATTTAGAGAAGGAAATAGTAAAAGATCCAGTCCTTATTGACTACTTTAAGCGGCCAAAAGACGGAAATCAAGAACTACTCAACGAACATCTGAAACGAACCTACCTAAGTGGCTATCTATCCCGATATGAATTTGTTGCAAATGAATTTGACACCAACTGGGTTCCGATTGGTAACAGCTCGGCAAGCAAACGGGAAGCTTACCGGGATAAGGTAATATCCGGTGCGATTAAAGTGTCGGAAAATTTTTACCGTGGCAGTAGTCGGTTCGGCAATTTTGAATATTTCGCCCAGCTTCCCGTAGAAGAGGGCGGAAATCCTTTAGGCATTTTGCTTATTGAGATGCAGAACCGATCATTCAGCCAGTTGGCCGCCTATCCCGACATTCTTGCAGACAGCAGAATAGGCCAGCAACAAACAGAATTATCAACCCGCTATGCATACGCTTTCTACCGAGATGGCAACTTGGTAAGCCAATACGGCGATTATGTATATCCGCTGTCCGAAGCGACTTATCCAGCAGAGCAGCGCAAATACATACCGCTGGGCGTCGAAGGCGGCTTTGAGCATATGATGTACCGTCCAAATAGCAGGACACTGATATTACTCAGCCAGCGTCAGCAGAGCAGTTGGATGCAACTGGCAGCATTGTCGTTTATTTTCCTTGTTTTTTTGTTGTTCGCCATACTTGCCTTCATCTGCCAATGGCTGGTCTTGACGTTAAACAGTAATGACTTCAGTTTGCGAAATCTCCGATGGAGCTTCCTGATCCTCACCAATAAAGTACTTTACAGTACACGCATTCAAACGTTTATTGTCGTAGCGGTTGTGTTCACGTTGATCGTTGTCGGTATCATCACCTTCTTCAGCATCAGCAGTCAATTTAGAAAACAACAGGAAAACGGTGTTTTGAAATATGTCGTGGATATTGCCGGAAGGTATGAATCGCGGATACTCAAGGAATCCAACACCAACCGCGGAATATCCACGGACGAGCAATTCAACATCATTGCCGAGTCCATAGCGTCCGACTTAAATCTTTACGGCACCGATGGCCAGCTAATATACTCTACACAACCTAGGATCTACGACCTCCAATTAACGTCTCGTTACATGAATCCCCAGGCTTGGCTGCACATGGCCCGATATCAGCGGTCGGAATTTCTTCAACATGAACATATTGGCGGCTTAAACTTCATTGCCGCTTATGCGCCCATCCGGGATGATGAATATCAGCCGGTAGCCTTTTTAAGTTTACCTCATTACAGCTACCAAAAGGAATTTGACCAAAACGTCGGGTTGCTCCTCAATACGCTCGTTAACATTTACGCATTGATTATTCTGGTATTGGGATTGTTTGCGGTATTCGTCGCAAACAAAATTACCGCTCCGCTGGCGTTAGTACAACGCAGCCTTGCCAAAACCAGCATCGGTAAGCAGAATGAGCCTATCTTTTGGAAAAGGCACGATGAGATCGGTAGCCTTATCAAGGAATACAACCTTATGATTGCCGCGCTTGAACAAAGTGCCAATACCATCATGCGATCCGAGCGGGAATCCGCTTGGCGCGAGATGGCTAAGCAAGTGGCGCATGAGATCAAAAACCCGTTAACACCTCTTAAGCTTGGTATCCAACAGCTGGAGCGATCTTGGAAAGAAAAGGATCCCCGGTTTGACGAACGCTTCGCGAGGTTCAGCGAATCGTTTATTGAGCAAATCGATAGCCTTTCGCTCATCGCATCAGAGTTTTCAGAGTTTGCAAAGATGCCCGACACACAGCTTAAGGAAGTGGATGTGCTGGACATTATCAATAAAGCAGTAGAGGTATTCAGCAATAATGTAGGAGTAAAAATACAAGTAATCAATCAATGCGGCGACGGCCCAATAAACATCCTGGGGGATCGGGACCAACTGCTGCGATCATTCAACAACCTGATAAAAAACTCGATAGAAGCCGCCATAACCAAACGCAGATGCCATATCCATATTACGATAAGTTATGACATGGATAATTATCTTTCGATAGCTGTACGGGACAACGGCCATGGCATCAGCCCCGAAGCGAGGGAAAAGCTATTCCAACCCAATTTTACGACCAAAAGCTCCGGCACCGGACTTGGCCTTGCATTTGTGAAACAAGCAGTAGAAGGTATGGGCGGAAATATCCAATACGAAACAACTGTGGGAAAGGGCACCACTTTCTTGCTGCGTATTCCATCGATAAGCATCCGGAAAACACAGCAGCAAGAGGTTATCTGAGAAACGGGGGATTTTATTTCAACACAACGCTGCTTTGGCCCATGACCGTATTATCCGCATACAGCAATATGGTGTACGTACCTTTCTGAAAACCCTTTGTGTCCGTCCACTCAATGACATAGTCTGCGCCATCATTCACAAAATTGATGGCCGTCTTATAGGTGTACTGGATTTGGTTGCCGTCAACTTCAAAAAGGCCATTATCCGTTGTCCGTAAATTGCCATTCGGGTCAATTACACGCAGGTAGACGTCATGCATACCCACTTGTGCCAAGGGATTGTCTGCTATTGTAAAGTGAATCTGGAATTTATCTATCCGGCGTGCCCGTGTCTCCACACTTTGCTTATTATTGCTGCGTTCACGAACGCCGTTTATCGAGATGTTTGAAACTTTGAGGGTTGAAGCCAGCCTGACCTTATTGGTCAGGTCGGTATTTTCCTCTTCAAGTGCAGCTACTCGGTCGGAGGAAGAAGAAATCTCCTGTTTCAATTCATCCCGCTCAGATCGGAGCTGCTCGTTTTGGACTCGAAGATTTTCCACTTCGGTTACGTATTTGGAGACTTGCTGCTTTAATTGGTTGATTTCGTGTTGGGCGCTAACCAGTTGTTCGCGTGTCAGGTTGTTTTGTGTTAATTGGTTGCGCAATGCTGCAATCGTGGTGCGGACACTATCCTGAGCGGCTTTCAAGGAGGTGCTAAGCGTCAGATTCTCGTCTGTTAACCGATCAAGCTCGGCTTCAATCCGATCGATCTCCGCCTGCATACTTATCCGTTCATCCGTTAGCTCGTAGACCCTGTCTCCAGTATTTTTATACTTGATATAAAAATATACATTGGTGGCAAGCAGAGCCAAAATAGCTACTACAAAGAAGTAAATCTTTGTGGAGTCCTTTCTTATTTCGCCAGGTTTGGACTCCATACCTGTTTCTTGCATCGTATGTATTTCTTGCATGGTCTATACATCAAAACGCTATCCTAACACACGGTAACCAGTATGCAAAAATTGTTCCAACATCCTTTCGAAAGAAGGATTGATGTAGCTCGATAACTACAATACGCGAAATAAATTAAATGTCTGACGTCAGGCTTCAGTACGCGGTAAGTCTGCCCTCACACCGAGGGGCATCCTTACCGCTTCGTATCGAAAGTTAGCGCTTTCGCAATACGGATTTCAGGAGATATTGCCCGTATCCACTTTTCAGCAAAGGCTGTGCTATAGCCTCAAGCTGTTGGGCATCAATGAAGCCCATCCGGTAGGCCACCTCTTCAATGCAGCCAATCTTCAGGCCCTGCCGCTCCTCGATGACCTGCACAAATTGGCCTGCCTGCATGAGGGAAGTAAATGTCCCTGTGTCCAACCAGGCCGTACCCCGGCTGAATACGCCTACTTTCAACCGTCCCTGTTCAAGATAAGCTTTATTGACATCGGTGATTTCATATTCACCACGTGCCGAGGGCTGGATACTTTTTGCAATCCCAATCACCGAATTATCGTAAAAATACAAGCCCGGGACCGCATAATTAGATTTTGGATGGGCAGGCTTTTCTTCAATGGAAACCACATTGCGTTGTTCGTCAAACTCGACTACGCCATATCGTTCAGGGTCGGACACCGGATACGCGAACACAACGCCACCATCCGGATCGGCGCTTTGCTGCAGCAAACGCGACAGTCCCTCGCCATGAAAGATATTGTCGCCCAATATCAATGCAACCTTGTCATTCCCTACAAATTGCTCGCCTAGTACAAAAGCTTGCGCCAGCCCATTGGGAACTTCCTGCACCGCATAGGTAAATGAACACCCCAACTGCGAACCATCGCCCAATAATTTGCGGAAAGCAGGCAGATCATGGGGTGTAGAAATGATCAGTACATCACGGATTCCCGATAATAGCAATGTTGATAAAGGATAATAAATCATTGGCTTGTCGTAAACCGGCATCAACTGTTTACTCACTGCCAATGTTAAGGGGTGCAGCCGCGTACCGGAACCCCCGGCTAAAATAATACCTTTCACTTCGTCCGTTAATAATTAGCCCGACACTCTATTTTGCAGCCTTCACCGTAAACGGCACACGCCAAGTTCCCCAAAGTAACGCAACCGTCCCAGTTTTATCAGCGGTGATGGTAAACTGCTCCCTAGAGTCATCGCTGTTTGTCGGGGTGGCGGCCACACGCAGGACATCTGCTGACTCGTCATATTGCGTGCCCCATTGATCCCACACCTTATTGAAGATAAGGGTTGTGCTATATTGATCCGGAATGGAGCTAAGCCCATATTTGCCCGCAGGCAACAGTTGCCCCTGAATCAACACGTCTTTGTCTACTTCGAACGTGGTGGTTTCGTTGGCACCTGTGCGCCATCTTTTACCAAGCGGCACAAAATCCGCTGAACCCAGTTGCCGTCCATTGAGCGATGGTTTGCTGTAATGGATTTTTATTGTGACGCCGTCATCGGTGGTGACGTTGACACTATCCGGCGGACTAGCCCGCTGGCTTTTGTCTTGTTGAGCGAAGGAGCTTACCGACAGGGTTGCTACAAACAGCAACGACAATACACTTGCTTTCATGAGTTATAACTTTATAGTTTCACAATATTATCGTAGCAAACGGCTGGGATAGCCATCTCTTAAAACCGTTCGAAATTAAACACCAGATATCCCGTCTGGCCTTCCATATCAACAGGCATCCGCAAGGTGAGTTGATCGGCATCCGCGTAGGCCAAATCCAATCGGTAACCGGCCGTTACATTGCTGGCTTTGTCTCCCGGGTAAATCTTCTTAAATTGAAATTGGGGCTCTCCCCCACTCTTTCCCGGATTATAAATTGACCAAACGATATTACGCACGGCGCCGGGAGCACAAAGCTTACCCTCTGCATCAAAAGTGATGCTTCCCTTGCCGTTGTTTGGCAAATTCCATATGCTCCCAATGAAACATTCTGCCGGAGCTTCTTCAAAAATTGTTTTGACAGCGTAAGCGGACGGAAAGGCTTCTTTATCAATGGAGTGCAATACCCATTGACCTTTCACACCATTACGCCATGCTGAGGCCGAGGGCGCCCCCCCTGTCGTGCCTTGCTGTGACGAGCAAGCGGTTGCACCAATAAAAACAGCTATCAATGCGGCAAACAGAAATGGTAATCTATTCATAGTGTTTAAAAGAAATTGTAAAGATAGTAGATTCTTCTATAAAATATCGTTTTTTTATGCGTGATGTTGAATATTCACGTATGTTTGTTTTTTTTAAGGCTAAGAAAGCAATATACATGACTCCTTCCAAAAACCATACCATCAGTAAATTTGCCGCCAAACTGCTGGTGCGGTTATTTATTTTGTTGCTTTTATTCGCTTTTGCTCCCGCAATTCTCGAGCAAGAGACCGTAAGACCGTTAGGGCAAACGTTCGTATACATTGAGCATAAATGGGCTTTTATATTCCCTGGGTTGCTTTTTCTTTGTTTCCTGGCCTTACTCATTCTCACGCTTCGTCATCGTTATCAAAAAACGGACCTCAACTGGATGCTTTCGCTTAATACCCTTCTGTTGATCATCTATGTCATTATGTTGTATGCCAGGCTCTATCCACTTATCTTCGGATAAGGCCGGATAGTCATCCCATTTTTTTTATCTTTGGGATCTTTATCAACGACGTATGTATGGCTCAGAATAAAATTTGGCGTGCAACCAAAACAGTGCTTAAGATTGCGATCACCGCCGCTGCACTGTATTGGGTGTTCAACAAAGTGGAGCCAAAGGATTTGAAAGAAGCCTTGGCTGGCTCCAATCCGCTGTTTTTGGCGCTGGCTTTTGTGGCTTATACCTGTTCAATTATGATTGCTTCCACACGCCTGAACGGCTTTTTCCGCAATATCGGGCTGGAATTAACCGAAAGGTATAACTTCAAACTTTATCTTTTAGGCTTATTCTATAACCTGTTTTTGCCTGGCGGCGTAGGCGGCGACGGTTACAAAATTTTCTTCCTGCGGCGCAAATTCAAAGTCAAGGGCCGCCATCTCTTGTCTGCGGTTTTTTTTGACCGTCTCAGTGGGCTTTGGGCACTGTGCCTGATAACTTCAGCGTTGATCATCTTCATACCCCGGCTGCAAATTCCAAATGAAGTTCCCATCATAGCTGTCGCGCTGGGCACAGTAGCTTATTATGCGGTGCTCCGCCGATATTTTACTGTATATAGCCGGCATTTCGTGACTACCCATATCAAAGCAATAGGCGTACAGTCAATGCAGGTTGTATGTGCCATCTTCCTACTGTATGCGCTTGGTTTTGAAGGCAAATTTTCGCCTTATTTGTTTATGTTCTTGCTTTCATCGTTAGTGGCGGTGATCCCTTTTACGGTAGGCGGGCTCGGTGCGCGCGAAATGGTCAACGTTTATGGAGCGCAATATTTTCAGCTGGATGAGCATCTGGCTCTGTTAATCAGTTTACTGTTCTACCTAACCTCAGCTACTTTGGCTGCCTCAGGCGCTTATTTTATTTTCCGGCCCCGGAAATTGGGTGAAGATAAGCTGCCCACTTCCGAGGAGGCGGCAATGAGCAATGATGATGAAGACAATAATTAACAAAATAAGCCATGGCAACGATTGTAATCACAGGAGCAAGCAGCGGCATCGGATTTGAAACCGCCTTAGCCTTAGCGGCGACCGGGCATTCGATTGTAGCCGTTGCACGTTCGCAAAGCGGCTTAGGCAACTTACAGCAGGCTTCCGTTCAAAACATTGTCCAATCCAACATACACATTCTGCCGTTTGACATCATACACGGTGATTATGAAAACTCCCTGTTGCCGTTTGTGACGACGCAACTCGGGCATGTAGACATACTGATCAATAACGCGGGTGCACTCATCAACCAGCCCTTCGAAAAGACTTCAATTGATGCATTTTCTGACATGCTTCAGAGCAACTTCATAGGGCCTGTGCGCATGATTCAACACCTATTACCTCTGATGCGTCCAGGTAGCCATATTATCAACATTGGCAGTATGGGCGGATTCCAGGGCAGCGTGAAATTTCCCGGCTTAGCTGCTTATTCGGCAAGCAAGGCAGCGTTGCACGCGCTGACCGAGTGCCTTGCTTTGGAATTTGAGGCTAAAGAAATCAAAATAAATTGCTTAGCTTTGGGTTCCGCGCAAACAGAAATGCTTAGAAAAGCGTTTCCACAATATGAGTCGCCTGTGACTGCGTCGGAGATGGGTGCTTATGTTGCGCATTTCGCACTTACCGGTCACCGGCTGTTCAACGGTAAGGTATTGCCTGTAGCGGTTACCACACCATGAATTACAGAAGCATGAATAAAAACAAGATGAAAACGTCAGGTTTATATCAATTAACGTTATTGCTATGCGCCATCGTCGTAACGCTTTCTTGCCGAAATGAATCAAGGGACAGTGCTGAAAATGCAGGCAGCGATGCGGCTGCTGAAATCGCCGAGGAGAATCAAGCACCGCTGCCGTCACTACCCTACATCGCCGTTTTTGATGAAGCGTCGGAGCAACTTGGGGCCGAGAAAAATCCCGATTTTGATGGTTCGCCACTAACCATTGAAGCGCTGACCCAAGCACTAATCACTAACTATCCCGAGATCACCATAGTGGTACGAAACGTATCTAACGACACGCTTTACCTACAGATTCCGGATGCTCAATACCTTACCCAGCAGATGGGATCTTCCGGATCGCAGATGTACTTACTGGAAGCCACGTACGCATATACGGAGCTCCCCGGCATTAATGCCGTCAACTTCGGATTTGAAGAGGGTGATCATGCCATTCCGGGAACATATACCAGAAAGCACTTTGAAGAGCTCCGTGCGCTCCCCAAATAACTCCGTTGGCAGCCCAACTCAGGCTGGTACCGCGGAATATTAGCATGCGATAAATGCGGTCCTGTCGTATTTCATCCTGTATTTGGTAATAGCTGTTTAAATAATATCTTTGCAACCGAGACCGGTTGGTCCTATCGTGTTGCTAATGAGAAAGTTTTTTGGTTATATCCTTTCCCCTGTTTTCTATTTGCTTTTTGGTATCGTCATCACCGTGTTTCATCCTGTCCAATGGCTGTGCCTTAAGCTTGGCGGTTATCAGGCACATAAGAAATCGGTTGATACGCTCAATTGGTGCCTGGTAGCTTGTTATTATGTATTAGGCAATACTGTGAAATTCGTAAATAAGCAACCGTTGCCTACAGACAGGCCGATCCTTTTTGTGGCCAACCATCAAAGCATGTATGATATCCCTCCCTTAATTTTTTTCCTGCGCAAACATCATGGCAAATTCATTTCTAAGATAGAGCTTGCCAAGGGTATTCCCAGCATCTCGTTTAACCTCCGCCATGGCGGGGCAGCCAACATCGATCGCAAAGATCCCAAGCAGTCTATAGCCGAAATCCTCAAGCTGGCCAATCATATGAAGACAAAAAAGTGGTCGGCCTTTATTTTCCCGGAAGGCACCCGCTCAAAAACCGGCAAAGTAAAACCGTTTAATGTGGGCGGCATTGCAACGATACTGAAAAAAGTCCCTGACGTGCTGGTCGTTCCCGTGGTTATAAATCGTTCCTGGGAAATGGTGCGCTATGGTTTTTTTCCACTGAATACATTTACGCGGATGTCCTGGGAAGTGCTCCCTTCCATCGAGCCCCAAGGACTCAGCGCAGAAGAGGTTGTTGCGCAAGCCGAAGCCCGTATCAAGACAAAGATTTTGGTTAATTGACGCGCCTTCCCTTCCATTGATATTTACCTATGTTGCCCGCCATACCAATATACACCATATACACAATGTGTAAAACAGTGAGCAACGGCAGATAGGCCAATAGGCCCATTCGCTTAGCAAACCGGCACAGGGGATACAAAAAGCAGCATTCCACCATCAGTTTCATGGCAAGGGCCAACGTGAACATTGGCCACAGGACAGTGTCGCAACATAGCACCGCGATGCCCGTAAACAGCAATAAACAATTGAACAACCAAATGGCTACACCCAACGCGACGAGCCCTTTATTTTTATAATGCGTGCTTTTGGATGCCCATCGCTTTCGCTGATGAAGGAATCCACGTAAGTTTGCCTTGGCATCGGTATATACAATGGCGTCCCTCGATTTGCAAAACCCAACCTTATCGGGATACTTAGCCGCTACTTTATGCAAAAATAACTCATCGTCACCCGATGCCAAGTGATCAATTCCGTTGAAGCCGCCCATTTCATGAAACACATCGCGACGATAAGCCAGATTCGCCCCATTGCAAGTGGACGGGCGCCGGTGCCCTATGCCCGCGGCACCGAGCCCGATCAGATATAGAAACTCCAGCGTCTGCAATTCTTCAAAAAAACTTCGCTGCTCCGAATATATCACCGGGGCAGAGACTAAAAAGCTATGATGTTGTTCTACATAACTCACTATTGTAGCCAGCCAATTCTTACCCATCCGGCAATCGGCGTCTGTGGTGACGATAAGTTCGCCGGTCGCAACGGCGATAGCCGTAGATATCGCCTTCTTCTTATAAGAGTTCAGCGGTTCAGACTCGTTTAACTTCAGCAGCTTAACCCCTAAAGGGGCAAACGTCTGTACAATAGCCGACGTATTGTCCGTAGAATGGTCGTCTACCACGATGACCTCCAACAGATCCGCTGGAAAATCCTGCGCCAGGATATCACTAAGCGTGCGCCCGATATTGGCTTCTTCGTTACGTGCCGCTATAAGCACACTGACCTTGGTCACAGGTCTTGTTTTTTTTGAGAAAACGGGGAGCGCCAGCCAGCCAGCGCGCATATACCATACCAATACCGCGTATATTCCTGTAAATACCGCTAAAAAGACGTTAATTAGCTGTGTCGCCAAAGAAATTAATTTTTAGAACAAACACCGAACCTAAAATGGCGGGCAATATAAGGTTTATAAACCAAACGCAAGAAGCTATCGCCATTACCGCAATATCTTGATCAGTAATGTGCGCATATAAATAGCTTGCGGTAACGCTTCTAATCCCAAAATCAAAAAGGTCAAGTGTCGGTAATGCCGACTGGACAAAAAAGAGAATGAATATCATCAACAACATGGGCAGAAATTCAATACCCGGGATAATAACCAGCATCAAGATACAATACTGCGACGTAAAAATAACAAACCTTGCCAACGAGTTGAGAAACACCAACGCCAATTCACGACGACTGTAACGGGTCAAAATTTCAAAGAAACGATGAAACCGGCGAAGGAACCCAATCCGCTTTATCCAGCCGTTAATCAATTTGACATTGAAATAGAGTACGACAAAAAAACCTGCGTACAATACAGCCAATAACCAAAGGGCAGCCCCATAAATAAAGCTAATATCAAAAAACCGGTTGACAAACCACGCAATACTTAGCGAACCCGCGACACTCGTCAGCACCAGCTGAGCCAATGCACCTATCCCCATGGCCACTACACCAAAAATACGTTTACGCGGCGGAAGGAACATAACCCGCCCCCCATATTCACCTATTCGATTGGGCGTAAATACCGCCCATGTTAATCCGCAAAAAACAGACTGCACGGACGCCCACAAACTTATCCGTTCGATATACCGGCAAAGGTATCGCCACTTTACCGCTTCTAAAAACCAGTTGACAAACATCAGTGCCGCCACTACCGATAGCGTGGCAGTTACGCCACCTGCGCCTAACTCACGCATCAGCCGTCCGAACTCCCGTAAATTTTTGTGATTGTTGAGCTTGTGATACAGCACCCAGACCACCAGCAGCAAAATGGCGATTTTAAGGACTGCACTTAATATCTTTTTTGTTCTATTGCTCAAACCAGATGATTTGCGTGCAATGTTACTAAAATTTACGAGCCAAACCTAACGGGATGATTTATGGCCGGTTTATTCGAACGAAAAGCCGTAATATTGCATCATGCAACAACCCGCTAACAAGGAGCGAATCATATTGGGCATTGATCCCGGCACGACGGTACTGGGATATGGGATCATCAAAGAAACCGGCAGGATGCTCTCCCTTGTCAGCCTTGGCGTAGTCAAACTGGATCATCTGGATGACCACGGTCTAAAGTTACAACGGATCTTCCAAAAAACCAGCAACCTTATCGAACAGTATCAGCCCGATTGCGTAGCTCTTGAAGCGCCTTTCTATGGCAAAAATATTCAAGTGATGCTCAAGCTCGGCCGCGCACAAGGAGTGGCCATGGCAGCGGCGTTGAATAAGGACATCCCCATCTTTGAATACGCCCCTCGCAAAATTAAACAATCCGTCACCGGCAACGGCAACGCGGCGAAAGAGCAAGTAGCGGCAATGCTTAAGACCCTGCTAAGGTTTGAAGAAACCCCGCAGTTTTTGGATGCTACGGATGGATTGGCTGTAGCCGTCTGTCATGCATTCCAAAACAGGCCATCGACTTCGAAAAAAGGGAACTATTCAAGCTGGGAAGCGTTTGTACGCAACAACGCAGACCGTCTAAAGTAAATCATCATAATTTTACTTGCCGAATTACATTTTTTACATTCAATTCGATTATATCGGTCATCGTTCGGCATTTCAGGTAGTGATGATTTTGATAATAATGAGCGTACCCCTCCCTAAGCTGCTTGACGTTGGCAGACGTAGACAATTCTTCGGTGTTGGACACATCACGTAAGGCTGCAATTCGATGACGTTCGCTACGCACACGGTGCACAATGGATGAACGCTCTTCCTGCTGGTATTGCAATACCGTGCGGTCGGTCAGGTGCTCCATGCAAAGCCTGACATACGGTAAGTTGTCTTTGAAAAACTGAGGCATGTATACCTTCGGATTGCCCTCGTAAAATTGCTGGTCAAAATCAATCGCACGAATACGGAATTGGAAATCATCAAAGTCGGGCGTAATCTGCATAACAAAATTATACGCCCGCATATCACCCAAAAGCGTGATAATACACCGCTCATTGAATTTTACAAATTCCTTTGCAATCCGTTTTGGATTATAGTCGGTATTATACATCAACGATTTAGCGAATACATCTCCAGGAATCCCCACAATATGTTCCTCCACGAGTGTCTGCCCATCTACCATGTAATTCACCGGATTAGGAGATATTATCTGTTCCAGTTCCAAGCCATATATCCGAGATGCATCTGCCTGCTTCACATAGAAATAATCATATACATCATTCAATCGGTTTACAATGCGTATCCGAAAAGGATGTGTATTGCCGAAAGCACAATATTCCACCCTATCAATGTATTTATGCTCCACAATCCGAGTGTTACCGGAAGCTTTAAGCTGTGCATAAATAATTTTCAATCCATTGTAGAGATTTTCTTGAATATGTGGTGGATAAAGCGGCGTTTCCCATAAGGTATCCTTCCCATTTTTGTCGATAACCGGTACAGTTTCATAGAAATCCAACAAATTTTTATAGCTGATGGGCATCCGGGCATCGCGCTGATAGGTACGCAGGTACTTCTGCAGCGCAGGGGCCACCGGATATACCGGCTTCTTACGAGAAATTCTTACATCTTCAGCTTCCATACATTCATACCAAACTAGTAGGTAAAAATACGCTTTTTAATATATACATCAGAAAATTAAAAAGTCTTCATAAATAACTGTAATTTAGCCTAAATTTTTAAAGAATTGGCAATAAATACGGGTTTAATCTATCAATTGAACAAAGAACCGACAAACAATATCAGATATAAAAGGAAGAAGCTCCTTTGGGAGAGGAGCTTCTACGCTAACCAATTATAAACCTATATTAAATTGAGGGAGGGCAATACCAAAATCAGCAGTCGTCATTGTTTTTTGCTGATCGATTGATACAAAAGTAATAATAATATTGATTTATTAAAGTTTTTTTATCAAAAAAATTCAATTTTTACGTTTTTTATAATTAAATTTGAGATAATTTGAAAAAAACATCAATTTTTATGGAAAAAAAGCACGAAAATTTAGACCTTGACAACTTAGATATCCAAATTTTATCTATTTTAATGAACGATGCCTCCATACCTTACACCGAAATTGCAAAAAAACTGATTGTATCGGGAGGGACCATACATGTCAGGATGAAAAAAATGGAAGAATTAGGCATCATAAGAGGATCAAGCCTAATTATTAATCCACAAAAGGTTGGATTTGACATCACAGCCTTTCTTGGCATCTATTTAGAGAAGGGCTCTCAATACAACAATGCCGTTGAACAGCTAAAACAGGTAAAGGAAGTTGTAGAATTGCATTACTGTACCGGGACGTACAGCATGTTCGCCAAGATCATTTGCCGGGATACGACACATCTGCGAAAAGTACTAAACGAAGATATTCAGTCAGTGAAAGGCATACAACGAACAGAAACCATCATTTCGCTTGAGGAAAGTATCAAACGGCAGATCAGTTTGGTATAGGCCAAAACTCAATAGCCTAAACCCAAGCATCAATCGGGAAGCATTGCTCCGTAAGCCATAGACGGAGCAATGTAAAATCCATTCGGAAAGCAAAGCTGACCAACTACCGCTGGAGGACCCCATCCAGGCCCACCTTCACATCAAACGGTTTACAATATGCATCCAGCAATACCGCGGTAAGCCTCCGGGTCAGCGGTATGTTTTCGTCATATTCACCATCCAACTGGAAGCGGCGTTTCCAGTATTTTTGCACCTGCCCTTCCAATTCGTTTCCGCGCTGCCCCACAAATTTGATATAGCTAAACAAGTCGGTTAGCGTTAATGTATCGACATCGGGATGATCGACAAACCAAATCTGGCTTCTTGAAAAAAGCTGGTTTGAAACCGGCTTGATTTCGTCGGCCGTCACAGGCTGATCGACATCGAAATACAGTCTGCCATCGCTGTCGGCTCTTCCCAACAGCATACCCGTAGCACCGATGCGCTGAATAGCCGCGAAATGCGGATCTTCAATGGCTACATCACCAAAGGGAATCAGACGCGCTCCATATTGCAGTATTTCACCCTGCACGTTCCGACTATCCAATTTATCTGAGGTTGTTTTGAAAAATGCCGTGTATGCGGCCGCTGCACCGACCGCCTGCCCCACATGCATTAATAACGGAATATCGTCAACCGTGCCGCTTAACAAACGTTCGATTACCGGCAGTCTGTGAGTCACAAAGAGGTTGCTATCGTCCGGGGGTACCAGCGAAGCTAAAGGCAATGTAAAGGATCGCCCGCCCAAATCTCCGACGGCCACTCCAGTACGGGAAAGCCCCTCATAAGCACCAGCTTGGAAATAGTCATCCGCCAATGCTGTTCGCGCCGCTATACTATCCACATTGCCCTTAGCCAATTGATAAAGATAGGCGTCAACCGATGCATCAATCACAGCCCGCACCTTGAAGCGGCTTCGATCGGCCAGCTCGATTTGCCAACTTTTACCTGATTTTTTAACGGAACGCAATTGCCCTCCTTCAATTAGTGTCAGGTTTTTATTTGCCTTTAATACACTGTCGACGACATTCTGTACAATTCGAGGGTTTATCCGTCGTTTGGCCAGAGCCGATAGGGAATCACTGGGTTTGTCATGGCGCAACGTATTTGCCAATAGTTTGGCCCATATTCCGGCATCCAGACCGGTGTTGGCATCGACGGAAACTACCGTTGAAGTCAACTCCGGCATTACCTTATCCCCGTTTATGACCCAAACGGTATTCAGATTTGACATGCAGGATTGCAGCGCTGCGGCATACGCATCCGGACCATAACCATATACCAGCACCTCCGGATGCTTGCTTTGGGACATGCTCCACAGCGGTGCAATAAAAATTAGGAAGTATATATACAGTTTATTCATACTAGCCGATTTGAAAGAAAACGTAAAATTAGACATAAATGCTTCACCAAGGTTTATTTTTTGATTTTTTGGCTGCAAGCCGTAAACTATAGACTGCAGGCTGTAAGCTGTAGGTATCGGCTGTTCGTAGCAACTACAGCTTAAAGGTCAAATCCAATAAAAAATCAGCCAACTAATAATTACCTTTGCGACATGATAAATGAAGAAAAATCACTCAATTTCCTGGAGGAAATTATCGAAGAAGATATACGCAAGGGCAAACATGGTGGCAGGGTACTTACCCGTTTCCCACCCGAGCCCAATGGTTACCTTCATATCGGCCATGCAAAATCCATCGTGCTCAACTTTGGTCTTGCGCAAAAATACAACGGAAAAACCAATTTGCGGTTTGATGACACCAATCCGGTGACTGAAGAAACCGAATATGTGGACAGCATAAAAAACGACATTAGGTGGCTCGGCTTCCAATGGACCGAAGAGCTTTATACATCTGATTATTTTGAGATTTTATATGGGTACGCCATAAAACTCATCAAAAAGGGGCTCGCGTACGTAGACGACAGCACGCCGGAAGAAATAGCCGCATCCAAGGGCACCCCCACCGAACCGGGCAAGCCTACCCCATACCGGGACCGCAGCGTGGAAGAAAACTTGCGCTTATTCGAAGCTATGCGGGATGGTAAATTTCCCGACGGTGCTAAGGTTTTACGGGCCAAAATTGATTTGGCCAACCCCAACATGCATCTGCGGGATCCGTTGCTGTACCGAATCAAACATGCACATCATCATCGCACTGGCGATAAATGGTGTATCTATCCGATGTACGATTTCGCACACGGGCAAAGCGATTCGATCGAACAAATCACCCATTCGGTATGTACACTTGAGTTCGTACCCCATCGACCGCTCTATGACTGGCTCATTGAACAGTTGGAAATTTTCCCGTCGAAACAATACGAGTTTGCTCGTTTAAACCTTAACTATACCGTCATGAGCAAGCGTAAACTCCTGCAACTGGTCAACGAACGGCATGTGGAGGGATGGGACGATCCCCGTATGCCAACCATCAGTGGACTGCGCCGGCGCGGATACACGCCAGCAAGCATCCGCAATTTCTGCGAACGCATAGGCGTAGCCAAACGCGAAAACATCATCGATGTAGGATTGCTGGAATTTTGCATACGTGAGGATCTCAATAAAACGGCATGGCGCCGCATGGCTGTGTTAGATCCCGTGAAATTGGTCATTACCAACTACCCTGAAGGCCGGGAAGAAATCCTCTCGGGCGAAAACAACCCAGAAGTAGCAGGCGGCGAAGGTGAACGTGACATCCCATTCGGCCGCGAGCTGTGGATAGAACGCGAAGATTTCATGGAAAACCCGCCGAAGAAGTTTTTCAGGCTCGCACCTGGACTGATGGTCCGGCTTAAACATGCTTATATCGTCAAATGTGATGACGTTGTAAAAGATGCCACAGGGAGCGTGATCGAAATTCACTGCACTTATATACAGGAGTCCAAAAGCGGCGAAGACACCAGTGGCCTCAAGGTAAAAGGCACCATCCACTGGGTGAGCGTAGCGCACGCCAAAACCGTGGAGATTCGACTATATGACCGGCTGTTTAACGTAGAAAACCCAGCTGCCGAGGAAGATTTCAAAGCCAGCATCAATCCGGATAGCCTCCAGATAATCAAGAGCGCATACGTAGAACCCGACCTATTGAACGCCGACCCGGGCAAAGGGTACCAATTCATTCGGAAGGGATATTTTACACTAGACACGAAGTCTCCGTCTGACAAGCTGGTATTCAACCGCACCGTAACATTGCGGGATACGTGGGCCAAGGAAATGCAGAAGGAATAAGGCCGTTTCAGAAAACGGCCTGTATAATGCGTTTAGTCGGATTCGGGTTACCCATGGTGTAGAAATGCAAGACAGGGGCTCCCATGGCAATGAGCTCCTTGCATTGATGGATCATCCATTCAATTCCTACATCCCGAACTTCCTGTTCGGATCGACAAGCCTGCACCGCCTCACTCAATTCCAAGGGGATGTCCAAGTGGAATGTTTTCGGCAGGCTCACCAACTGCTTACTTCCGGTCAACGGCTTCAGCCCGGGAATAATGGGGATATGGATGCCATTGGCCCGGCACCTATCGACAAACGCCTTGTACTTGCTGTTGTCGAAAAACATCTGGGTGACTATAAAGTCCGCACCCAAATCCACTTTCATTTTCAGGTACTTGAAATCTGTATCGAGGTTTGGCGACTCAAAATGCTTCTCCGGATAGCCCGCCACTCCGATGCAGAAGTCCGTCCGCTCGGAGTTTTCCATATCCTCATGCAGATAACGGCCATTGTTCATATTAACCACGTGCTGCAGCAAGTCGGAAGCATAAGCATGCCCGCCCGGCGTAGGGATAAACGAACTATCACTTTTGCGGGCATCGCCCCGCAACACCAGTACATTGTCAATCCCCAAAAACTGCAGGTCAATGAGTGCATTCTCGGTTTCCTCCTTGGTAAAGCCCCCACAGATCAGGTGAGGCACAGCATCCACCTTATATTTATTGATAATCGCAGCGCACGTAGCCACCGTACTGGGCCGCTTGCGGTATGCCACCTTTTCAAGCAACCCATTGGGATGCTGTTTATAGATATAGTCTTCGCGCAGGTAAGTAACATCGATGAACGGCGGATTGAACTCCATCAACGGATCAATAGCGTTAAAGATGGATTGTATGCTCTGCCCTTTGACGGGTGGCAATATTTCAAAGGAAAATAGCGTCTTTCCTTTAGCGTTCTTAATATGTTCGGTTATTTTCATACCAGCGAGCCCTGACTTTGCAGCCGCCAAACTTAGATAAATTCGCCTTTATATGCAAAGCGAATTTGTTGCGTTGCCGCCGTTGACCGCTTAAGAGGAATACACATCTATCAAACCTTCCGGCAAATCCACGTTGAGTCGGCTGTCAACTGCATCAATGGACACAATCAATTTGTCATTCAGCGGAAACATGAGTTCATTACCTTTATAATTCACTGTCGCGACATGCTGCTGCGGATATTCATGAATAGCGATGATCTGGCCTAATCGGCCGTATGTCACATCGTATACGACAAAGCCCTTTAAGTCAGTGATCCGGAAGTCACCAGGATGCCGTTCAGGCCGTTTATTATTGGGAAGATATACCTTTTTACGAACCAGCGCTTGCGCCTTGTCCACATGATCGACATCTTCAAGGAAAATATAAGCGGTACGATTGGGCTGCAATTTCAGGTTTTCCACGAAAAAGGGCACCAGTTTACGATCAACCTCCAAAAACAGCACATCGAGTTCCAGCATCTCATAGTCTTCAAACTCGAAGAACAGTTGTACCTCCCCCTTAAGTCCCCGGGTTTTGCTAATATAACCAATATAAAAGTTGTCGGGAAATTCCATTTTTTACTTAATACATGATGAGCGGCTCAAACATAAAAAAACCGCTTCAGGTGCATATATCACGAAGCGGCTTTGTTTTTCCGGCGAAATTTGATTTATTCGGCAGTCTCATCGGAGGCTGCAGCCTCTTCCTCGGCTGGAGATTCTTCAGCAGGAGGCGTATTCTTGGCTTTAATAGCCTCAGCTATTTCCGCTTTCTTTTTCGCTTCAGCAGCCAACGCTGCTTTCTTCACCTCTTCTTTAGTTTGAGCTAAGCCTTCTTTCTTACCTTGGATTTTAGCTTCCTTGGCTTTCAACCATTCTTCAAACTTGGTATCAGCGGTAGCTTCATCAAAAGCCCCTTTTTTCACGCCACCCAACAAATGCTTCTTATAAAGCACGCCCTTGTACGACAAAATCGCGCGGGTCGTATCCGTTGGCTGTGCTCCTTTATCCAACCAGTCCAGTGCCTTATCGAAATTCAGATCGATAGTCGCCGGGTTGGTGTTGGGGTTGTACGAACCGATACGTTCGATGAATTTTCCATCGCGGGGTGCACGTGAATCGGCCACCACTACGTAGTAAAAAGGCTTACCTTTTTTACCGTGTCTTTGCAATCTAATTTTAACTGCCATTTCCTTTTTGTTAATATGTATCCAACATAGTCCCCGGAGTTTCGCGCTGCGGGGCTGCAAAGGTAGGAAAACTATTACTCATAACCAAACCGTTTCAGGTAATTATCTTTCTTCCGCCAATCGGGGATCACCTTTACAAAGAGTTCTAAAAACACCTTCTTTTGCAGGAACGCTTCAACATCCTCCCGCGCATAGGTACCCACTTTCTTAATCATACTACCACCCTTCCCGATAATAATATTTTTCTGTGAATCACGCTCCACGATGATTTCCGCGCTGATGCGGGTAATGGCGGGTTCTTCCTTGAATGCCGTGATGATCACCTCCGTACTATAGGGAATTTCTTTTTCATAGAGCTTGAACACTTTTTCCCGTATGATTTCCGATACGAAGAAGCGCTCGCTCTTATCCGTAAGTGCGTCTTTTTCATAATAAGGAGGGTGTTCGGGAAGATGTTCCAAAATAAAAGACATGACCGCTGCCAGATTATGCCCGTGCAATGCGGATATTGCAAAGACCGCTTGTGGATGCAGGGTTTCTTCCCAAAAAGCGATTTTGCTTTTAACTTCTTCCTCAGTCGACTTATCTATCTTATTAATGAGCACCGCTACCGGTGAAGTGGTCTTCCGCAACTTTTCGATGACGTCACGTTCGTCATATCGTTCCTGGATATCCGCCATCAATAAAATGACATCGGCATCGATAAGTGAACCCTCTACAAAACTCATCATTGACGCTTGAAGTGTATAGGCTGGTTTGATGACTCCCGGGGTATCCGAAAATACAATTTGATAATCCGGTTCATTCACAATCCCGATGATCCGATGCCGGGTAGTTTGGGCTTTAGGGGTCACGATAGACATCTTTTCACCCACTAACGCATTCATTAACGTAGACTTACCCGCGTTTGGCTTTCCAATGATGCTCACGAATCCGGCTTTGTGCGACATTTTTTTTACAATTTGATTTGTTTTGCAAAGAAACAAATTATATCTTTGCAGTCCAATTCGGAAATAGAATTAAAATCCGGCAGCGATTGCAGGAACTTATTATAAAGATACATTGCGGGGTGGAGCAGTTGGTAGCTCGTCGGGCTCATAACCCGAAGGCCACAGGTTCGAGTCCTGTCCCCGCTACTTGATAGGACAAGCTGGAATTTTCCAGACTTGTCCTTTTTGTTTTTACATCCAACTCCTTGTTAACCAAGAAGATAACACCCGCCACTTCGTTGGTTTTACCGGTTCGATAACCGTCACCTGTAAAAACCGGTTTTTCCTTAAAAATCGAACCGATAATCTCGCGCTTTCGTTTTACGTTGACATGCCTATATAGTTTTCCGAGGCTCGACAAGGCGTTAATGGCTTTATCAAGCAGGGGCTCAATCCGGTCTATCGATGAGGAATATTGTGTAATTTTCGCTTCGAGCTTGTTGATCGTTTCTTCTCCACTGGATTTTATTTGCTTGTAATCCAGTGCGTCCAAGTCGCCTTTTAACAATAATTCCCTTGCCTTATTTATACGGTTAGTTTGTTCCTCCACTTGCCGCAACACCCTCGTCTTCTCGAGGTGAACGCTGTCATTTTGCCGGTCGCTCACATCTTTTACGACTGTCTTATACAGCGTTGCAACTTCAGGACGTGGAATATACTTTCTCAGTTCTTTCTCGAACAGATCATTCGCTACCTCTGCCCTTACCCTAAAGCCGCATTTTGAAGTACAATGGTAATAGTTATAGTATTGGTGTCGCCCTTTCGATGTACTTCCGGTTAACGTACGGCTGCATTTCGGACACTTGATGAATCCCCTGAGCGGTAATTCCACGCCGGCGAAAATTTTTGTGGCATATTCTTTAGCTTTAATTCTTTTCCTTCCATCGAGTATCTCCTGGATATTGTAGAATGTAGCTTCGGAAATAAGCGGTTCGTGCAAGCCCGCAATCAACATACTGTCCTCCCCTTTGTATGCAGGGATGAATATCTTTCCGCAATAGACTGGATTACGAATAGCATTCCAAAACGTGTTCTTAGTGCATTCCAATCCCTTTCTTTTTGCCTCCCAGTATATTTGCTCGGTATTGACATGCCCTTCTTCCAATTTATCAAACGCCCATTTCATAATCTCGGCTTGTTTTGGCTTCGGCGCTATATATTTGGTTCCATCTTCTTTTACCCGATTAATATACCCCACTGGAGCAAGCCCCATATATCTCCCTTCTTTCATAGCCCTGCGCATACCACCAATTACATTCAGTGAGCGTCGGTCGTTTTCTACCTCCCCGGAGGTGAGGTAGATCGCCAGCATCATTTTATTTTCGGGAATGCTAAGATCCAACGGCTGGTCAATTGCGCAGGGTTCAATGTCCAATCGGCGCAACAGGCTAATCATATTATATGCTTCGGGAGCATTGCGGCTAAACCTGTCCCACTTCGTAAACAGTAGCAGATCCACACAATGGCTTTTCTTTTTGTATTCCGCAATCATCTGTTTCCATTCCGGTCGCTCGAAAGTCTTGGCCGAATGATCCTCGAATACGACCTTACGCACAGCAATCCCGTTGAAATCGCAATAGCGGAGCAGCATTTCCTCTTGATTCCGCTGCGAATATCCCTTATCCGCCTGTTCGTCCGTGCTTACCCTAATATATAAATCAGCGGTCTTGGTCATGGTTAAGATAGTGCTCAACAGCCATATTGGCCAATTTATACAAATATTTCAATATAATCGTAGCCTGTTCCAATGTTACATCTAATCCGTTTGCCCTTAGAATCTCCAGGGCTTTTTCAGGTGTAATCCTGCCTCTGCAATCCCCATCCATATCGCCGTTCTATCTGAATAAAAAAAGGCCCTTCCGGGCTTACTGTTTGACTTTACGTTTTACACTTTCTTTGGCCCGCATTGGATCCGTAGGCAAGCAATAACTTTACGCTTTTCCATATTTAGCTTAACTGGCTTATCGCAACCCGAGATGTTTACGTGGATTTTTCTTTAGCGCATAAAACGCTTCGGTATCGGTGACGCAGAAATTCTTAACAGCTGTTTCCGTACAAGCCAACATGAGCGCGGCCTTGCTGTCCTTCTTTGATGCAAGACGGATCACCTCTTTGATTATCGAACGTTCTTCCTTGTCGAATTCCTTCCATTTGGCGTTCAGACCATAAAGTATCGCCTTTGTCGGGAGAAGTATTTCCAGGCAGTTAAAAACGTAGTCAGCCGTCAGCCCGTCATCGAATTTCATGGTTATGGTGTCATTGACGCGATCCGTATTGACTATCCTGCCTATTTCACCCCTTCTCTCAAAAGGGTCGGTTGTCAAATCGGAAGGCACCCTTGCAACTCTACCGATCATGAAATCTTTTTTTACTTTCATATTCCTTTGCTTTTTCTGAGACAACTCCTTGCAACTCACCAGACAGAACTTTTTCACGTTCTCCCTTTTTTGCGCCAACTGAAAGGCATCGCTGTAATACTTTTCTTCGAACAAGCTGTAAACATCCAGTATCGCCCTCACCTCTGCCATTTTCAGTACTGGGTAATTCGCAATTAGATTGTCGAGTATCGTACGACCAGGGAGCAACACCAGCAGCTCGTCGGAGCAGTAGGCCTCGTACTTATTGTAATCCTGAAAATACACGATGACGACACTACCTTTCTCTGCATTTCTGTGAAGTATTCTACCTACACTTCCTGCATATCTATCCCTTAAAACCCGGTCGGGATCCACCAGGACCGGCCATCCTCGGTATTCTTTCGGATTCTCAAACATTATAATAAGATGGATTCCCTGTTAAACACCTTGATATTAGTAATACCGTGTTTACGGACGCTGTCTTTAAAATCCATCCAAAGCCGGATATTGAAATCAGCTAATTCAAGTAGCTCATCTTTGGTCAGCCCATGCGGATTGGCTACAACCGGGGAAGCTTTCTCGCCTCCCTGTACAGGTAAGAACGAAAATATATTTGGAGCATATCCCTCACCTATTTCCAGGCTTTTGCCGATCGCAACGCTGTTCCCATATAACTTTACCTGTTTGCCATTGCTGAATGACAAAACCCTTCTCTTTAAATCCGCCATGATTCAATTGAATTTTCTATTATATACCATGCTTTTTCCCACTCTTTTTTGCGAGGTCCGATTGCTTATGTTCCGGAGCTTCACGCTCCAGCGATGCAAGACACGCCTCATAGAAATCGAGTTTCTCCTGATATTCTTCCAGGCCACGTGAATACACCTTACGTTCGTTGTCGCTGATCTCCCTGCCGGGAGACCCGCGATACAATTTTCCCTCAAGCCGGCGATTGTATAGCCGTATGGCTGCTTTAGCCTCCTTGATCCTGTTGCTCAGGTATTTCGGATTCTTCAGTTTGGCCCCCTCGGCCGTGGCTTTGGCGGTCTCTGCTTTATCCCGGTAATAAGCCGCTTTTTCCTGTTCCTTCACCGATTTACCCATTGTATTGAACATACGCTCCCGGTAGCGCCTATCCCGCTGCTCGCTGTGGTGACCGATCAGGATGGGTTGACCGAACGGTATTGCGCTTGACATCTCGGTCGCCGCGTTATACAGCGCATCGGACTGCCTATCGGCCTTATCTGCGCGCTTTTCCGCTCTTTCTGCCCTCATAGCGGCTCTTTCCTGCTCCCGCGCGACCTGTTCCGCAAATGGGAGCCGTTGGCCGACAGCTCCCCTATCTTCGAATCCCAGGTTTTTAAGAAGCCCTTTCAGGTAACCGCTGTTCACCGCTTTTCCCTTGGAAACCCAACATTCCATTTTGGGACTCCAGAGGCAGTATTTCCGGAAAACCCGCTTTTGGTCCGGAATCAGGGAATCGTAAAATTGCTTAGTGGTAAAGATGTTAAGCTTCTCCGACTCCTCGTTCTTCAAAAAATAGTTTTCAGTTTCCATGATAGATAGCTTTTTGATTGCCCTGCATTGCTCCAACCCCGAGCAAATGACATATGCCTACCATAATCCTTTCCCCTTCTTCGGTTTTACCTGTTTGGAAGACGCAGGCTTGACTTCATGGTGCTGTGGAGCTGCCGAAACCCTATCTTCGGGCTTAACTATAAGATCCCACGCCTTTGGATCCGATTCATGCATCGGCTTTAGGAACGCAATCGTTACAGCATCCGGATCATCACCCGGCTGTGCGATGTTGTTGGTCTGGACATTGTAGTCAAAAAACATTTCCTTATTGTGCTCGAAAACGTTGATACTTTCAAAAGATATCCTGTTTTTCATATTCAGCATCTCCATCAACTCACCATTTAAGGTGTCCAGAATGAATTCGGTTCCCATCAGCTTAACCCGGGGCAATTCTCTCGCAGTCAGACAGTGGTCCTGAACGTAGAGCGCCCAATCATCCCTGACAGGGGATTTCAGGATGCCTGCAAGTTCCTCTTCGGCCAATCCCAAAATGAATATTTCCGGAATCTCCAGGTATTTTACTGTCTCCGGAACCCGAGTTGTATAACTGCTGATATCCGCGATACTTTTTCCGACGGTATCGTACATAAACCTCCTGACGAGGCTATCCATTGCTTTGAGCCACGAGCGCGCCATCTGGTCGAATGGTATTTCTCGTTGCGGCGCTGCTGCGTACCGTAATCCTTTGCTCTCCAGGTAAAACTCGTCGCCCGCTAAACTGACGATCGGTAATTCGCTTTTCATAGTTTATCGCATTTAGTGGGTGAATCAATCCAGGATGCATTTCCCGTAATTTTATCCATCATCGCTGCTTTTTATCATTCGCGGCCATCAAGCCTGACGAGCGCTATCCGCTGCTCGGCCATACGTACATAATCCGGGTTCAGTTCGAATCCGATGTAGTGGCGGTTCAGTCGCTTTGCTACCAGCGCCGTGGTACCGGATCCCATGAACGGATCAAGGATGACATCCCCTTCGCGGCTGCCCGCCTTTATACACAGTTCCGGGATTTCTGACGGGAACGTGGCAAAGTGTGCGCCTTTAAAGGGCTTATTCGTTATCCGCCATACTGACCTGCGATTGGCCATTAAATAAGGGCCCCGCTGTTTTCGCATGGTATTGACAAGGGGATTGTCCAACCCTTTATTGGAGACGCGCGAAATAAGGTCGTGCGGGGTACCTTTCATCACCGTTTTTATTGCGTCGTTATCAAAGTAGTATCTTCTGTTTTTTGAAAGCAGAAAGATATATTCGTGTGATTTGGTGCAACGGTCGGTACAGCTTTCTGGCATGACATTCGGTTTGTGCCAGATGATATCCTGCCGGAGGTACCATCCTTCTTTTCTAAGTGCAAACGCCACCATCCAGGGAATCCCGATCAGATCTTTTGGTTTGATTACTGGATGATTTCCATACGTCGGCTTACCGAAACTTGAAAAATGCCGCTTGGTTGCTTTTCCGAATTCGGTATGCCTTTTCCAGTACTCCCTGTTGGATGTCGCCTTACCCGAGCCCCAATAGCAATCGCCGAGGTTCAGCCAAAAGACCCCATCATCTTTCAGCGTCCTTCTGATTTCCGAGCAGATGGTTACAAGCCGCTCCACATACTGTTCCGGTGTGTCTTCGACACCCAACTGGCCTTCAATGCCATAATCCCTTAATCGAAAGTAGGGAGGACTGGTGATGCAACACTGCACACATCCTGCGGGCAAACCCCGCATACCTTCGAGGCAGTCTCCCGAATAAATCCTGTCTGTTTCAATTCCGCCCACAGCGATCCCCTTCCCCATTGCAACTCATCTTCCTTTGAATCCGTAGCCCTCAGCGATCGGATAGTTAGCCGTCAGAACCTCCATTTTTCTTTTCGGGTTCCCTCCTTTGATATTTACGGTCACCGTCATGGTTTTGCTCATGGAAAACCAGCCATTGCTATCGATAAACCGCTCCAGCATTTCCGAGGGATAGGAAGACAGCAGGAATTTTCCTTTGATTTTCGAAAGCATTTTCAACAATCCTTCGAAATCATTATCCGTATAGCCTTTGTAATGCCCAAGGTCTGAGCCGATGTACGGAGGGTCGCAATAAAAAAATGCTCCCCCGTGGTCGCGGCTCTGGATTACATAAAGTGCATCCGTACATTCCAGCTGTACCGGCTCTAACCGTTGCATTAGATTTTCGGTGAACTCTTCCTTTTTGAAATTGATCCGCTTTGCCAGGCTACCGTCTTTTTTTTCGTAACCGAACGGTCCATCCATCTTGGAAGAAAAACCCATCGCACAAAGTACCCATACGGCCCATGCCCTCTTTACCTCGTCAAATAAATCGGGATTATGGTATATGAGAACCGCTTTATAATGCAGATCACGGCTCCATAACGAAGTTTGTACCATCTGTTGCAGTTCGTGGAACCTCGTTTTGGCGATACGGTAGAAATTCATTAACTCATTGTTGGTATCATTGATGATTTCGACCTTTGAGGCTGGCTTCATAAAAAACACCGCCCCTCCCCCGAAAAACGGCTCGACATACGTTATATGTTCCGGTATCAGCGAAACAATAAAAGGTGCGAGCGTCTGCTTTCCACCGTAGTAAGTCAAAGGGGGTCTCAATTTTTTGCTGTTTTCCATACTCACATTTCTCTATCCCTGTCAAATCCGCGACGTATGCCGCTCACAATTTCATCCCCCGGTCCATTTTCGGTGATTTCCTTTCCGGCAGTTCCTTTACCTTCGCCGGGTCATCCTGCAACTCGCGGAGTTCCAACCCCCGATTCCGGATATCGAACATCGCAATCCGTTCGTTAACAGGATCCGCCTGGTAAAGTGCCGTGAAATCATAGCCATGCAGATTGAATTGTCCCTCTATCCGGTTTCCCTTACTGAGGTCGGCAATAATCCCCGCGCGTTCCGCCGTATCGGGCTGTCTTTTGAACGGAAGATACATCGCTTTTCCGTCAAGGTCGAAATCCGGGATTTTTTTGATCTCTTCCCCTTCCAGTACGACCCAGCAGATATCAACGCCGGGCGAGACGGCGTCAAGCGGCTTGGCAACCGAACGGCCCGACAGCACGGAAACGGCATCGGTGATATCAAGGTCATGGTTGTCATTGTTTACGTTGATGAATGCCTTTTTTTCCAGTTCGTCAATTAGCCGGATCGGTGTGAGAAAACTCTCAAGCGGTGTATAGGACAAATGCTTCAGCATCAGTAGTTCCCCGGCTTCCGCCCCATTCCGATGCCCGCTTCCCAGCAACCTTGCACACTTTTGCAACACATCCCTAACCGGGGACTCATGAAAATGGATAGAGGGAATAATCGTTCCCCAATTGATTCCATTCATGTTTTTTTCAAGCTCTCTGGTATCTATCCCTGCATAAACGCCATGTTCGATATATGGAAATGGCAACACACTGGCTTCATAGCCCTCAAAGCTGTAAACTCCAAGATTTTTATTCCGCTCCAGCTCCGCCGTGATGCGGACGGATTCGGTATCGCTGCGCATGGTCCGTATGATGAAAACACCATGCTCCATATTCTTGATGTCTTTCCAAACACCGGGCTCGGTGATGCCAATGCTATCCAGCGTTCCCTGTATCTCCTTCAATTCCTTACCCTGAATCATAATTCTGTATTTATTGCTCAAAAGGTCACCTGCTCGGCGATTTTACCCCGAGGATTTCTGTCATCAATTGATTGATTTACCTTTCCTTTTGCCTTTCTTAGCGCCCAGTGCTTCCGACAATTTGTCTTCCCTGATTTCGGTGCTATCCTGCTCCGGAGTAGCCGCAGAGATATCCAGTTCCCTTAGATCTTCCCCATGGACCACAACCCGTCTCTTTCCCGGGTCGACCGAAAGCCAAACCGGCCTCACATGTTCCCCGGTGATTATATTTGCGGGCACCAGGTCCCCATCCATCAGGCAGCCGATCAGCGGATAGCCTTTTTCTCTCGTTGCCATTTCCAGGACTCCGAGCTGCCGTAACTGGACACCATACTCAAAATCGGGATACACCGCCTCCTCGAAAGACTTGGCGGACGCAGCACCATCGACCTGCTTCAGTCCCACCCATGTGGCCTTATAGTAGCCGGGGCGGGTATCTTCATACCTGACAATAAACCGTCCTGACAATAAGTTATAAGCCTTTTTCGCAGTGATATTGGACGGCGCAAACGCAGCCTGGAAATAATGCTCCTTTGCGAATTTCTCCCTAAGCCTACCGATATTGAGATGTATTTCCACGGGCGTACCGAGCCAGTAGCGGGCCTCCAGACGCTCGGCGATGTCAACTGCCTTTTCGCGGCCACAAAGACTCAATTGTACAATATCCCTGAAAACCCCGGGAAGCTCGGGTAAACTATTGTTCCAGTCCTTATCCTTCATTCGCTCTTCCAACTCGCGGGTATCGATGCCGCCAAACACGCCGTGTTCTATGGGATGCGTATCAAACAGGGTCGCCCGATACCCATGCAGATACGGCTTTCCGCCACCGTCGAGTCCCAGGTCGACGGCATAATCGATCCGATTGTTCTGCGGACCGAACGTTTTTGTTAAATGGTATCGGTACTCGCTGAGGTTGTTCTTCACCATCAGTCCGTGATAATGTGCGATGAATGGATCATCCAGTTCAAATATTCCGACAACTTCCAGGAAGCCATCGAGATTTTGTTCACTGCTTTTCATATTCATTTAATGGCGAATCCGCTTGCCAGTCGCCTTCTTACGCGCCGGTTTGTGGCCAGCGAGGTCAAAACCAACCCACTTTCCCTTGTCATCAAGCCCCCTGTTGCGTAGCTCCATCCGCGCCATCGATTTAAGATCGAATTTCCCGCTGAGCAGCTTCACCAGTAGTTTGGTGGGCGTTATGCTGAAAAGGAAAATCGGATTTTCTTCGTCCCGGATAATACCCTTCTCGGCAGCCTTTTCATACCTGCGTATTTGCGCTTCGGTCATTTTCCGGTTTGCTTAAAATTCGGTTGGGGGACATGTCCGTTAAACGGACATGCCCTTTCCCTGTTTATCCCTGTTCCACTTCACGTTTTGCTGGCGGTTCTGCCAGGGCTTTTTTTTTTCGTCGTCCGCGGTTTCGGTCTCGCCGGCTCCCGGGGACGCATTCTGGCCCTGTGTTTCCGCATTCTCTGCCTTCTGCTTAACGTCTACGTCCTGACGCTTTTTCGGCGTTTCCAGAAGTTTCATTTTCGCATCACGCACATCGACGCGGCCGACCTTTGCGTTGATGGTCAGATAACCGGGAACCTCCTCGCCATCTTTCACAACGGTAACTTCCACCGGAGTGGCGCTTATCAGTGCCGCCTTGATATCGCCGATGTTTTCCGGCACCAACTCCTTGATCTGTACAGGCAGTCTCGAAAGTGCATTATCCAGATCGAAAGGGTACTTTTTGTAATAACTTTCGTGATAAATGTTGATATTCAGGCTGCCGTCTTCATTCAGCTCCTGATCCACGTTCACCGCGATACATGCGTTGAATTGCTGGCCTTCGTCATTATAAATACCCTCCTTGTATACGGCAACCTTGCTGCCGTGCTTCAGCATATTGTAGGCCTCGTCGATGGGTATCTGCCATGATCGCTTAATGGATGCCCTGACGAGTTCCTTGCCGTTTTTATCTGTAAGCACGGCCAGGTAGCGGTTGAAATAATAGATGTCGCGCTCACTGTGCTTACGGAACTGCGGCTCAAGGTGGAGCAGCTCATCGCCCATGTGCTTCGTGCATTTCAACGAGAACTCTTCTTCGCCCGCTTCCATTTTCCTTTTGAGCTCTTCAAAGACCTCTTCGGGGAAGCCCCGCCATTCGAGTGCGTTTTTCTGGGTTTCAAAATTTTCGACATTCATGACTAATTGATTTTAAGATTTGTTATTAATGATTTGATATGATATTTCTTTAGAGGGATTGGGATTTCCGTTCCCCGTTTGTTTCGGTCTTCCTTGGACCGAAATCCGGCCCGTGCCTGTGTTGGGGACGGTAGCGTTCGCGCTGACTTGTCCCATCGGGCTTCTGTTCGTTTTGCTTCCATCCGCTTACATCGGGGGAACCATACGCGTAACGGTAAGAATCGTCCCGGCTATTGCGGGGGATCCGTTCGGACTCTGTCAGGAAAGTCAGGAAATTCGATGCCCGGTTCCACAACCTCCGAAGCAGGCCAGGATACAGGGTCTTCCGCATTTTCCGCCTCTGGAAACGGAGCATCTTCATCAGTGTCCGTTCATCCTGGGTAAGCGGCCGTCCATTGAACGAATACCACATCCGGTCATATTCTTTCAGCTTCATCTTCAGGAAATCCCTGTCCCGCAGCGATTCTTCCCCGAAGTGCTCCCTGAAGAGCGACTCCGTATGATTCCATTCTGTGAGTGCCGCGAACAGCGTCGGTTCCTGTTCCATTTTTTCCAAACCGTATTCCATCGTCCTGCTATTTTTTGTTATTGCCTAATCCAGCTTCCTCGCCCGGAGGAGTTTTTTCTGGTCGATCCGGCATTCCACATTACGGTCACCACCCGTCTCCGTGATTTCGGTTACGAAGTATTTACTTTCGGCGATGGTGAACTTGGGGAATGCTATGATAATCGTCTGCCCCTCTGCATTCTCCGGCACCCCGCTGTGCTGGACAAATACGGCCTCCATTTCCGTATCCTGTACGGCAGTACGCTTTGCCCGCTTTTTATCCCTGATGTAAAAGCGTGGTGCAGCCGCATCGTGCCTGATCTGGGTATTGTTCTTCAGGTTGTACCGGAAGAACAGCACATCTGCCTTGATAAAGACACCATCCAGCCTCATCCCCATCCCATGCCTTTTCTGGCCGACTCCCCTGATGAAAGGGGGGCTTCCCTTGATGGCAGCCGCCGCAAATTCAAGATCCCTGCTATTCAGCGATATACCGTCGAAAGTTACCGGCGAATGCGGTGGTTGCTTTCCCATATCAATGGTGAAAACCGGAGGCTGGTCGGCATAGGTCACCGTGAATGCATACACCCTGCCGTCCGTGGTGATCACATGCAGATTACTTGGCCGGAAATCCCGTTCGCCGGCTTTTACCTTCAGAACATTCTCCACGCCGTCAATGCGTTCTGCCAGGACATAAGCGTCGCCGCGGTCCGCATCCTGTATGGGTGACGGGAACAACAGCAGGGTTGTTTTATGCCAGGTGATCTCCAGTGGGTAATCTGAAACGATCTGCTTTGCCTTCACCGGTACCACCTCCTGGGCCACGGCCGCCGGGGCCACGAGTAATGCAAGTAATGGAATGATTAGATTTTTCATATTGCTATTTTTCTTTGTTTATTGCCTGTTGGCCTGTTCATCATAAAGGACCACCGGATGCCCGGCCTTGACCGTGACACGGACAAGCTTGGCGGACTTGGACAGCAGTCCTTTTGCTGCCTCGACGCCTGCGCCTGCCGCCTGACCCCAGAGCGTGGGATCCATACTCATGAGCTGGATGCTCTGTACAGCCCTGTCCGTGCCATCTTTAGCCGCATCCCGGCCAATTGCGCCCGGTATCCGGATACCCTCGTTTCCGTCGAGGTCATACACTGCGAGCGAAACAGGCAACTGGTAATTACGGTATTGCAGTCCGCCTACCGACACCTGCAGCCGCTCCCCATCCAGCATGCACCTGCCGGTAACCAGATGACCGGCAGGAACACGTATCCCGTTCACATAAATATCCGAGAGCATCCGCAGTTCCAGCTCCGCGCCGGAAACCACGGTCTGCGTTCCATGCACCACCGCCGGAATAGCCGGAATATCCTGTATACCCTCCCCGGACGGACTGCCTAATCCATGGAATCCGTTACCTGCAGAAACAACTGCTGTTACCGGTGTATCCATTTCAGTTACGGTGTCATGTATCGCAATACCTGCGGCCCCGGGCCTGCGTATGACGGGCACGACGTTGTCTTTGACTTCCGTAGTCACGGGGAATGCCGAACCCCGGTTTTCAATCGACCGTTCGCGCAACCTGTCGGGGTGCTGGATGTCGATTATTTTTTCCAGCATACCATCAAGGACCTGCAATTCGGGATCCGGCTCTGCATGCCCGGACATACGCTCCATCATTTCCTCCAGCCTTTCCAGTGAATCCCCGGATTCCCGGTAACCGAGACTATAACTTGTTGTCGACACGGAACCATTGTTCCCGGCAGCCATCTCCTGCGCCGCAATGATTCGCTCCAGTTCGTCCAGCCGCTGGCGTATCCTCGCCTCGTTGGGATCGCCCGGCGGGTATCCACCGCCCTGTCCGTAGTTCTCGTATGGGTAAGGGTCGGCCGGATAGCGGTAACCGTAGCTGTCCGTATCGGCCGCTGATGTATCCGCTCCAGCCCATTCCGGTTCGTTGCGCCCGGAATCCGGTGGGGAGTCCCGGTACAGGCTCATCTTATCGAGCGTGCCTTCTTCAAGCTGGGCATCGGGTAGGTCGGTATTCAATCCCTGCTGCGCGTCGGTTCCCTCTTCCCGGCCAATGCTTCCGCCACCCATCGCCCAAAAAATCAATGTGACGAATGGCAGCACCAGAATCGGCAGTACGAGCAGGAACTTTCTTTTTTTCCTTAATTGTGCTGATAGCTTTTCCATATTGTTATTTATTATCCGCTTTGAAACTATTTCCCGTTGTATCGTTAGCTGTCCCGGTGTCTACCGGAAATGGTATTTCCGGCGACCGATGCATATCACCCTTGATCGCCGGGTAGGACGCGGAACGGTCGTCCCCGAGAAAAGCGTTCCCCAGCAGGTAAGCGCAGTACCCCCCTGCCAGTCCGAAAAAAAGCGTAAATACCAGCTTTCTCCGGTGCAACCCCAGGTTACGCTCCCAACGGTTCAGTGCCTTGCTGGCAAGTAGTTGCATGCTGATGATCTTGTCGGCTATCGCCCGGGCCACATCGTCCCGGACAGACCGTTCTTCTACGTTTTCATTCTTTTTCATGGCATTATCGTCTTTTTGTTTCGAGGTCCCTGTTTTCGAGAATACGCCACCGTTCGATCAGGAACCCGTGTGCATTGTTGTCGGACCGGGTTACGTCCCTGAGCTGCCCCTCGGTGACCAGGCTCCGGATGACGGTGGCCGTAGGCCTTATGATTTCCTGTTTACCGAAATACATGAACCGGTACGGATATTCCTGGAAATTCACCGAGATGCTGTCGGTCGTTATTTTCTGGCTGATATTCCCCGAGATGATACTCGCGTAGTAGTTGCTTTCCTTCAGATCCTCATATTGCTTTCTTGCGGTGCCATCCGCCAGGTACAGTGCGTGCCGGATGTTTTCCTCGATCACCCAGTCGTCAGGGTCAAGCGAGAAGAAATAGTGGTGGAAAAGCCGGATATGGCTCCTGGCTTCTATCGGTATATTATCCTTGCGGTTTGCAGCAAATGCCTCGAACGCCCGTTCGTTGGCGAGAATGTAAATCCGGTCCTCCACTTCCCCGACTTTGCGGTAGCTTTGGTATACGGTAAAGCAGCATATCACCATCGTCGCCGCGATTATCACGAACGTGAACAGTCTGACGTGCTGGAATGCCGTTTCGATGTTATTGAAATGCCTGTACACTTATCTTCCCTCCTATTCATCTGGTTGGCACTTTTCAAAAATTTCAAATCAGAGCAGCGGCCGCTTTCCCTGCCTGCTGCGTCATCTGATTAATCTTGTGGAGCAGGGTATCGTTCCCGCCCGCCTGCACGATATATCCGGCCACGTTTGGTATCGTTGTGTAACCAACGATGGAAATAACCATAAAAATCAGGTATGCCGTGGAACTCATGAATCCCTGGTCGAGATTCATCAGGTTCTCCAGTATTTTTGAGTTAATAGCGGAAAAAATGTTCGCGACCGGAAGCCAAAGGTACACGTGTATATACCTTGCAAACCAGTTGGCGAGGGTATTCTGGAATCCATCGAATACGCTCAGACCGAACACCAGTGGACCGACTATGGCCAGCACAATCAGGTAGAACGTACGGATGACATTGATACATAAGCTTGCCGCGGCGTAAAGCACATGCAGGACTTCGCTCATGAACTGTTTTGCCGCGCTTTTGATATTGAACCAGCTGAATGCGCTGCGGAGGCCCGAAAATACGCCGCCCTCGCTTGGCTGCTCATATTTTTCAACCTGTGTATCGTCGGCCTGGTAAGGGGCATCGGGCGGTGTTTCTTTCAGCTCCCGTTCCTTTTGCTGGATATGGTACAGGATGGCTTTGTGGCTGTCACGGGACATCTCACGGGTTCCCATCTCAATCGGCTTCAATACGCCGTTCATCAGCGCGAGCAGCGGCATAAAGAAAGTGATTGCCAGACCGATCGCAAATGGCCTGAGCAATGGAAAAAAATCGATTTCCTCCGCCCTCGCGATGTGTTTCCAGACACGCACGGCGATATACCAGAGCGCCGCGAATCCCGCGATTGCCCTGCCCACGTCGATCAGCCGGGCGCTGAGCGGTATCATTTTATTGAACAGATCATCAAGTACCGTGTTGAATTCGTAGATGAAGTCACCCAGCCCCTGTGCCCGTACGGAGGATGGCAGGGCCATCCCGACGGCAAAGATTGCCGCGATTGCTATGATTCTTTTTGCTTTCATGTTTCCTTTTTACCGGTGTCCATACATATTTTTCAGTGTTTCCATTTCCTGCCATGCCCTTTCCCTGGCTGCGTCCAGCCCTGATGCATGCCTGTTGAATTCGCGCAGCGAAACCAGTTTCCCCTCCATGCTCTCGTGCAGCCGGTCTATCGCCCGTAAGCGTTCGGCATCGCTCATCCGGAGGCTGCTTGCGGTGAGTATCATGGCCAGTTCATCAAGATTCCTCAGGCTGCTGTCGAACAGGTTGCCGTATACGCCTGCCATATACCGGATTTCCTGCTGGGTGAACCTACCGCCTTGCACGAACCGTCTGTATGCCGATCTGTACTCGGTAAGTATGGCTCCCTGGTTACGGATGATATCGGCTACACGCCGGTACCGCGTCAATTCGGGATTGACTTCCATCAATCCGTCGAGGAACACTTTATGCAGGGAAAAATTCCCCTGCGAGATATCCTTGATGGTGTTGTATCCCCGGAACACAATGTCATACCCACGCTTCATATCGGAAAGGATCTGCCGCAATTGCGAGAGCTTTTCCACGTTGAGCAACAGCTGGGTTATCTCCGCCGATTGGGCGGAAACAAGGTGTAGCTGCAGCGTGCAGCATATTCCCAGCCCGATGAGGATTCTTGTTATCGTCCGTTTCATTTTTTCCCTCTCTTTCTTACTACACATGGCAGGTTCCGGAGCATTCGCCCCATTCGATATTTTGTGTCAGGTCGAATTCAACTTCGGCCAGTGGCTTGCACGAGCGGTGCAGGTAGACCGGGTTGTTCACGCCTTGGCTCGTGCTGTTCCGGATCGCTTGGTCCACGCGTACCGCCGCCTGGAAGTCCTCGGGTGCATGGCGCTTCCGCATCGCCCAGGTATGGTCGGATTGGTAAGGGCAGAATACGCAGCTTGACTTCGGGGGAATGGGAATGCCTTTCCTTCGGTACCAGGACATAACGTTGCTCCTGTTCTGCGGCACGGCCCACGGAACACGCCCCACATTGCCGTGGCTGTCCACCGTCATTCCGAGAAACGGGTAGTTGTTCACTTTCCATCGTTCCCTGGGGATGCTCATCCGTTCGGCCTCATCCGTGGTGATACCGATCCAGACGCTGGTCTGCGGACGCCTCGCCCCCTTTGGAAGCCCATACACATAATCCCGGATATAGTCGTCGACGGGCCTGATCTTGTATTCACCCGTGCATTGCCTGCGTAGCATCCCGGCTTTTCCGTCCGTGCCCGCGGTGAAAGCCGGGATGGAAGCAAAGCGGCCCGTATTCGACTTGTTCAGCAGATCCCTGTATAGGTTCTTCTCGTTAACCACAGCGATCTTTATCCCGCCGTTCTGCTTCTGCCATCTTTTCAGGTAATCCAGGTAATCGTAAGTTGCCGTGCTCTCTTTCCCCGTGTCGGAGAATATGGCCACCTCCGCCTCAGGCAACTCCCTGAGACTGGACATCAGGTACATTGCCGTGCTTTGCACGCCCAGCCCCAGTGAAATAATCTGCTTCATCCGTTCCCCCCTTTCCAATTTCCACGTTTGCAAATGCGCTGCGGTTTATTGCGCAACCCCGAATATTTTCCTTAGTATTTCAATGTCTTTTGAGTTCCGTTCGCGGTTCTCCACCAGCGAAATGATTCGCGGAATGACATTCCGGTGCAGTGCGTAGAGTGTCCTCGTCGTACCGTATATCCGGTCGATTCGTTTCAGCCGGTCACTGTCATCCAGTTCCAGCTTTCCATCCGTGGTAACCAGCTCAAGTTCCTGCAATTCCGCCTCGCAGGCCCCGGCCAGCCCGGCCATGGATTTCCGTATCCCGTCTTTCTCGGCTGCGGTAGCGTATTCGCTGCGGTCAACCGCAGCCAATGCCGTGAAACGCTCCTTTTCCATGGCACGGTGCAGCGTGAGTATCGACGCCACTTTTCCATCCGCAAGGAGCTCCGGCCTGACCTTTTCCAGACTACCGAAGTAATCGCTGTGCAGCCCGAACTCGCCACCGGTTATATCGCCTATCAGACCTGCGCCGTCCCGGATGATGCCATATCCGCTCCGCAGATATCCCGCATATGCCCTCAGTGCGGCAACCTGCTGGATGAGGTACTCCCGCTGCGTCTTTTTCTGCCGGAACCATTCCTTGAAGGTCTGTGCCGCAAGTGGTTGGGCGCTGCAAAGCAGCGTAACTAAGCACAGCCATGTTTTTACAATCATCTTCATTTCCCGTTCTATTTTATGGTCTGAATTTTCCCTTTAGCATCCAATCCCAGGGCTTCGGCTTGGGAAACATCGACTCCAGCGTCATGGCCCCCGGTAAATCGCGATCCGACCGCAATCGGAAGTGCTTTCTTTCCTTTGTCCGGACATGGTGGATTTCCATTTCGCGTATGGAGAATCCGCTCTCTTCCGAATAATCCATCCCCATTTTGCAGATGATGCGGTGATTATAGGGCGCGGTGGTTTCCAGTTCAATCTTCGCCGGGGATTCATCCTGACCGTTTCCTGCCGCGAAGAACTGCGCCAGGCATTGCCGCAGGTTTCCGTGGTATTTTTGCCCGCGGCGCCCCGAAAAATCTATTGAAAACCTGCCGCGGTATCCTTTACCGTGCATCAGTGATACCAGTTTCCTGATTGCCGCTTCTTCGGTTTCCCTGTTTTCCATCCCGATTCAGTCCAGTCCGTATAATTTTCTGAGCCGCTGGGCCTCCGTGGCACCTGCCGACCGCGATACGCTTATCCGGAAATTCCGGTTGTTGAAACGCCTCAGGTCGCCCAGCGCATTTTCCATCTGGGTACCCGCTTCGCCTATCAGCTCCAGCCGCTCCCCATCGCTCATCTGCAACCTGAACGAACCTGCGACTAACTGCAATCGGTCGAGGTTTTTAAGGCTTTCCTCCAATATGCCGGAATACACATTGTACATATATTCCAGCTCCCGGGGCGTGAAGTTCCTGTCATGCTGCAGAAGCCCCCACGCCCGTCTGTATTCCTCGACCAGCATCAGCTGCCGCTCAACGATGTCCCGCACCGCCCGGTATGTGGCAATGGCGTTCTTTACGCGCCACAATTCATTGAAATATCCCTCGTATTGGTCGCGCTGCTTTCCGGTCCAGTCCGATATCTCGCGCAGTTTCAGCCTTGACATCGTATTTTCGAGCTGCTTCTGTGCATTCTGCAGCCAGATGGTCCTGTTTTGCAGCCGCTGTATCTGGAGATCCACGGCCTTGATGACTTTCACGACCGCCGCCTTTATGATCTCATAAATACCCGCGTTGGCCGGTTTGTCCGGAATTGCCACCATCAGGGTGACAAGCATTGCCATCAATAGGGTTCTGATATACTGCTTCATCACTGCTTGGTTAATTGGTCTTCATATCGGCCACCATAGCGGCCAATCCTTTTTGGATACTCCCGTATTTTTTTGCGTACTCCTGCACCCTGACCTTTTCGCTCTGCTCGGTGGTGTACGCATAATATTCATATGGCGACGGTTCGAACCGGTATACCTTCATCAGTTGGTTGCCAAGCTCGGTGTAAATCTCCCTGTAGCGGTAGTTGGGGTCGTTCGCCCGGTTAATGGACAGTACCAGATCACGGCCCTTGTCGGTCATTCCCAACACCTGCTGGACGGCATCGAACTTGTTCTGGAATTTCTTCATGTCCAGGATGATCTTGCAATCGGCATTGTTGATGATGGTCTCCTTCACGATCGGGCTGCCGATGAGATCGTCGATTTCCTGCGTCACCGTTATGGCTTCCCCGAAATGCTTCCTGACGGTTTTGTAGAGGTATTTCATGAATTCGGCCATACTGCCCTTGGCGATGGCTTTCCACGCTTCCTCGATCACGATCAGCTTGCGGACTCCCTGAAGTTTCCGCATCTTGGAAATGAACAGGGAGGTCGTGATCAGCGTAACAATCGGGAAAAGGATGGGATGATCCTTGATATTGTCCAGTTCTACGACGACAAATGGCTGGTTCAGCACATCCAGGTTCTCCTTTGCGTTCAGCAGGTAATCAAATTCTCCGCCCTTGTAAAATGGCCTCAGCACGTACAGGAAATTGTGCATGTCAAAGTCCCGGTCCTTGACACGATCCGCCTCCAGTTGCTTTATGAAATCCGTCTGCAGGAATTCGTAGAAAGAATTGAAGCAGGGAAATATGTCCGGATGGCCCGAGAGGTATTGGTAATAGGATTGCAGTGCATTCGATATGGCCACGTACTCGCTTCTGCGGAAAGATTCATCGTTCTGCTTCCACAACGCCACCAGAAGCGTTTTTATGCTCTCTTTCTTCTCGGTGTCCAGTACCTCCCCGGCGGAGAGGAAAAACGGATTGAATTTTATCGGGTTTTCTTCGCTGTAGGTGAAATAATATCCATTCAGTAACTCGCACAGTCCCGAATAGGAATGGCCCACATCGACCACCACGCAATGTGCCCCCTGCTGGACGTAACTATGGAGCAGATGGTTCATGAATAGGCTCTTACCGCTGCCGGATGCGCCAACCACCAGCTTATTCCGATTCGTCGTCACCCCCCGTTTGAGCGGCTCATCACTGAGATCGACGTGCACGGGCATACCGGTCAGCCTGTCGCCAAGCCGGATGCCGAACGGGCTTTTCGATGAGCGGTAGGCGGTCTCCATGTTCAGGAAGCAGCTGGCCTGCTCGGCGAAAGTCTCGAAACAGTCGTTTTCGGGCAGGTCGGCCGCGTTTCCGGGCAGGCCGGCCCACCACAATTGCGGTGCGCCATTGGTTTCCTGGTGCGGCACAGCATCCATTTTGGCAAGTGCCGAGGCGGTCTGGTTCCGCAGTTCCTTCAGTTCCTCACGGCTATCCGTCCAGCACAGCAGATTGAAATGTGCCTTTATGGGTGTTCTTGCCTCCGAGATCGCCTCGTTCAGGAATTCCTGCGTGGCATCCCGCCCGATGGCGTTCTCCCTGCTGTACATCGAAAGTGACTGCAGGCGCCGTCTTTTGGCCTCCAGCCGTTTCAGCGTTTTTGGTGTATCGGCTATGACCATGTATTGGTTGTAGATGTGATTCACGGGCAGCAAAAGCCCTGCGGGCGTGGCAAAGCCGACCGAGAACTGCGTCTTATCGGTCGAGTATTTATCGTAATGCATGGTCGGTGCGCATATCGCCGGAAGGTCCTCCACGTCGGCCATGCTGTATAGTTCGCAGTGGTTTTCACCCACTTTCCATTCCGGCTTGAATTCGATGTCTTTCAGCACGGCATCGCGGTTCTCCCCGGGAAGGAAGAGGTAACGCTCCAATAAGCCGGGTTCCTCTTTTGTACCAACGAGTTCTTCCGCCGACAGCCGCTGCATTCCCACAAAGCCGGAGTCGTCCAGGATTCGCCTGAACTGACCGATCGTACCGAGCAGCCGCTCATTGTGGCGTCGGTCTATCCTTTCAGGCGGAACGATATTCTTCCGCAGCAGCGAAGACAGCGCCGAACTGGAGGACTTGCGGTCCGTGGCCTTCAGGGTAAGCATCAGGAAGCACTCGTGGGATAGATACGGGCGCTCGTTGAAATGCAGTTCGCTTCCGCGGGCAAGGAAATTCCTGTCGTCCGAAAAGTCGGCCTTGTATTCCGCCCTGGTGAACCAGTCCTGTTTGTGGAGGATAGTACCCGTTGGAAGTACCTTGATGGCTTTCAGCCATACCTGGTGCAGCGCATCGTATTCGTCGTTGCTCAGCGTGAATATCTCCGGGAGCGTGAGCCGGAATGCGACCGTCACGTCCCCTTTCTTGGAAAGCAGGCAATCCTTTTCCACCTTCCAGATGGGCAGCATATCGCCCAATTCCCTGGTGTCTGATGTTATCTGTCTACTCTGCAGCAGTACCGCTGCGAGCAGCAGGCCCGACAGGACCATGATTATGATCATCCTTCCCCTCCTTTGTCTTTCCGTCAATCAATCGATCAAAAAATATCGCCCTCGAACTGCCGAGGATAGCCGTTGGCAACCGCCGGTGTGCCAATGCTTTCATCAATCCATGTTCACCGAACCGGTGGCTCAGTCGGTACACCCCTGAGAAAAGTCCCCCTCCGAAAGCCAGCACCATGGGCAGGCATACGTACAGGGGTACACCCGCGATGTACATTACCGTAAAGCCGACGAGCAAAACCGCAAGGCCTACTGCCAGTATATAGATGTACTGGGCTTTCAATCCGCGGAACTCGATCGGACGGTTGATGCCTTTGTTGATGGTATATGTGGTTTCCTTTTTCAACGTTTTAACCTTGCTTTGTTCTTTCCGGCCTGTACTTTCCGTTTCTTTGCCCAGCGGTTCTCTTCGATTTGCCGCATGAAGCGGGTCGATTCCCATGGGATCACCTTGGCGATCGGAAACTCCGGCTTCGGATTGTTTTTCAGGTATTTTCGGACGTTCTTGGCTTTTTCCATGGCCACCCCGACAGGGTCAAGCCTCTTGCCATAAGGGATTTCCAGCAGCACGAGATCCTTTGGAAATTCCGTCAGGCCTTGCGGGAATTCGGCAATGGTACGGGTTCCGGGGTGGTAAATGAACCGGAGATACCTGCCTCCCTCATGGACCAAATACATCCTGTTTATATCGAGCGGCGGCGTTCTATCGTCTTCCGGCCTTAGTTCCCTCCGCGGCCAGTCCACCTTGAAATAAATTCCCATGATGTCGATGCGCGGCAGGTCATTTTCATTACGTTTCCGCGTCATATTCACTTCGCTTTCCAGATGCATTTCCGTACTCATATGCTGCATTTGCCTCAACCCGTCAATCCCTTTTTCTTTTTTGGGGGCGCACTACGCCGCTTCCCGATTTTGTAACTGGGAATTTCCTTCCCGTCCAGGTCGAATATCCTCGCTTTCAGGTTGTACCGGATGGGAAACCTGAGCATATCGGGCGTTCCTTCACGCCGGTGGAATCCCTGGAAGATATACGGATCCAATACCGATACATGCGGGATATTTACCCACACTGCACGGCCTCTCAGCGCCTCCGGGTTTTGCCGTTCCTTTTTGCGTATCAGGCGCTGGTCGACCGTATCGAACATGAAACGGTACCCGCTGCCAAATCGCGGCCTGAGCATGTCCCAAAGGCTGATGCCCGCTTTGGTGAAATCCTTGGGTTCGAGCATATCGAACGCAAGCTTCACGAAATAGGTGTATCCGTATATATCAATGATGGGCTGTTTCCCTGATTTACGCTGCCGGAACAACTCCGATTCGCAGCGCAATTCACTGTCTCGTCCCGGCAGTTGGGACACATCGATCGTATACATCTTTGCGACCCCGCGGGGATCGAGTTCGACCATCTGCGGTATTTTTACCTCAACGAATTCCGGCCTCATGCCCCTGTAACCGACCAATTGGTGCCTTTTCGTGTCGAAGTACGCCAGGTAGTGTGTTCCCATGTCCTTCATCGCTCGGAACTCAAGGGCCAATGTGCCGCTCCGGTGATAAATCAACTCGCCTGATTCCGCGTTCACCTCGAACGGGATACCATGGATATCATATATCGGTAATTTGTCCATGATCAAAACGGTATCTTCGTCCTCTCCTGTTTTTTCGGCACTTTCCCTGCTCGTTCGCCCACCGCTTTCCCCTCTTGTTTCTTCCGTTCCACGTTTTCTTTGATCAAATCAGGCACGAACGTTTCATCCCACGGTAGTACCTGCGCCACCAGGTTATAGCGGACCGGAAATTCATTGAACCAGCTCCGGCTCATATCCGGATACTTGATCCACCCGTTCTTTTCCGCCACATAGTAGGGATCAAGCACCTTGTCAAACGGCAAAGCGATCGGGATCGCTTCTTTGGGTATCGCGGTAAGCTCATCCCAGTCCGTTTCAAACAGCGTATGCTTTTCGGTATCGTAGATAAACATATACCGCGTGCCGGAAGGGTCGTACCCGAGCTTGCTGAGCGGAATCCCTAATGTCGTGTAATCATCCTTTGGCTGCAGATAGCCTGTCCGGAGATAGACGTGAAAAATATGGCCATGAATCTCGACGGTAGGCAGTACCCCTTGCTCCCGCAGTTCAAAGAGCTCCGCATTGCCCACCAGATCCAGATCCCTCTCCGGCAGTTTGTCGATTTCAATCCCGTATTTCGACGCGACACCTTCCGGATCGAGTTTCACCATCTGCGGGACTTCCGTTTCGGTGTACGCCTGTACGTTTGACGCAAAGGAAGGCGGCATTTGAACACCGGTGTCCGGATACCTGTAGAGCAGATAATGTGTACCTTTGTCTTCCATAAAGCTAAACCCCAGCACTTCGCGGCTATTTTCAATATTCCGCAAAAGGCCGTTGTCCACTTCCACCGTGAATCGGAGATCATCGATTTCGTATATCGGCAATTCTCTTTTCACGGGGCTACGCAGTTTTGGCTTTGATCCGTAGCGGCCTGATTTCGGCAACTACGGTCTTTGGAATGATACTTTTGTTTTCCGGGACGAGGATCTCTATGGGAATCTCATAACGGAGCGCGATGCCCTCGGGGTCAAGCTCCATGAGCGCGATTATCGAAACCCATCGGTACCGGTCGGGATTGTCCACCACCGATTGTTTGTTTTCCGGCACGTTTTTCCGCTCCGTGTCATAAAGAAAAGTATATCCGTCCCCCTTTTGGTCAAAAACATGGAACGGGATCCTGTTGGATGGATCATCTTTCTGCTTTAACACCTCCCGGTATGCATCCACCTCGAACAATGTACCGAGGATATCCACGGTCGTTAGCTGCCTGTCCATATCATTTTCTGTTTTTATACGCCAAAGAAACCGCGAAGCACCGTGGCCACCACAACAAGGAAGATACATGCCCCAAACCAGGAGCTTGCGACTTTCGCCGTATCCTGCTCACCGTTACTCCACTTGTTGTACACCTTGACCGCGCCGACCAATCCGAGGATAGCGCCAATCGCATACACAAGGTTGACTCCCACCGAGAAATAACCTCGCACCTGGTTGGTCGCGCTCGTTATCCCGCTTTCACCGCTGCCCTGTCCGTAGGCCACCATCGCCAATGCGATGCACAGCGGCACCAATGCCGCTTTCAACACTTTTTTCATCCCCACTTCTAATCCCTTTCACTGTGTTAATGGTATTCCGAAAAGTTAGCGGGGAAGGTCTGCCCAATCCGACTCCAGTTCCTCTCCACTCAGACCAACCCCGCATAGCTCTTCGGCATGTTTGATGATGTAATTCTTCAGGGCGTTCCGATAGGCGGGCTGACGCAACCCGTCAAAGCTTGCCAGCGTTTGGTGCAGCTGGTTGAGCAACCCCTCTTTCCCGGCCTGTTTGCCCGCCTGTTCCAGAACGCCCCTTATGTTGTCGAGTACCGTCTGCACTCCGTCGATGGGTATATTGGATGGGTCGCCGCTTTCTTCATTCTTCCCGTGTTCCCGGGCTGACACTGCGGCTTTCCTTTGGCCAAGGGAGTTAAGGTCTCCCCGGTAATACAAAGCCAGTACGATTACGTAATATATCGCCGAGATTACCGCGACCGTATGGATGAACGTTCCCCATGAAATTCCCTCAAGCATATTTTTTCTGTTTATTTGCGGGGCACATTCCCCGCTGATAACGGAGGCAAAATTGGCTTAAGAGAGATTCTGAAATTGATACTTTGGTAGTAGCTACTAAAAATTTACTATATAAGGAATCGGTCTGATATTAACTAAGTCAGGTTGGGATATTCGAAGTTCGCGACGACATGGATGTTTCATTATACACCCCATGGTTTTGCCTATACTCAATAAGCGCAATCCAAGACATAGCTAACGGCATTCTCAATGCGTTTTAGGCCATCGGGTGTATTAAGGTCTATTGCCAAGCATTTCTGCAGGTTACAAATCATTTGATCAAAATTATTATCTCCATTATAGAATAGTAACTGATAAGGGTTGAAAAACACCATAAAAGTTAATTTATGTTAATAATATCTCACCTATGGAATAATTGAGTTTATATTTGAACGCAAATACAATATCATGCGATATGGAAGTGCACCCGAATTTACGCGTACGCAAAAATTACAGGCACGTATACCCTAACCCAAATTTTAATATATTTATACAATGAAACGGCTTTTGTTTTTTGCTTTTTGCATTGTATTATTAGCCAACTCATGCCGCAAGGCTGAAAATCCATTAGAGGAAAATCCGATTGAGGGATACGTTGGGCTGTTTGATAAGGGATACATTGCAAGTGTTCCGGTTGATACCATTAACATAGACCGTGGCAAGGCGATGGTGGATTCCCTGGCCCGGCATATCTTCATCGAAAACGAAATTTCAGGTGAGAGCGAACTCTCAATCTTTCACTTTGGCGGTTCCGCTTTTGGTTTTTTCTCGGTAATTACACCGGAAGAGGCCAAGCGGTTGGAAACCGATTCAAGGATTAGGGAAATTTCGGAAAACTCCATCGTCACGGCCGCGGATTAGTTAGGGCTTTAAGCTGTTCGTGCAATAAGTTGACAAAAACACATATGCCAACTGTGTATTTTGATTGCTGCAGCTTGTAGGTGCTGCCCATTTTAAAGGTTGTAAGTAACTTTATATATTTGTTCAGGTTTAGGTTGGCAGACATACTTTCACTTTTACCGGTCCTGTGAAGTCTGTTTGAGAAAACAGACTTTTTTTGTCGGTGATTGTCGGTTGGTTCCCTCCTATGGTTTTGGTTTATATTCGTCGACGATAAATAGGGCCTGTGCTGTGAATGACGGCCGCAAAATAGATTTTCAAAACTATATCGCTTGGATATACCAAATCGGAAACTTAACTCATAAGTTTCATATTTCAGGCGACGATGTCAGTATTCCGGGATATATTCTTTTTCGGGCTGATATTCCGCTTGAATACCCACTGTGACAATGCCATCCTTTTCCGTGAGAAATTGCTGTGAAGCCTCGAAATACAGATTGCCCGTTCTTTGATCGATGGATATTCTTTGAGGGTGAGAAAATGTATAATGCCTTGTCGCGATTACATTGGTCCTAGATAGTAAAACTGTTCCGTTGCTCTGCAGTACATACGTAAATAGGTTTTTTACGGGTTGATACTTGATATTGTCTATTCCGTTGTATTCGATTGGAAGCGGATCATAAAGCAGGCCATCATTTAATTGTGGTTCCATCCAAATAATATCGGTATATCCATTTGTCCTGTCAAAGTATAAAGCGATTTTTTCCAATCCGTCAATTTCCTTTGTAAGATCGGTATTCGCCTGGCCGTCAAAATTCAAGTCTATCGGGGTGTCGGATTTGACTTCGACAGCCCTATATTTTGCATATAGCTGTGGCTTTTCAACCCCGGATTTTTCACATGCCGATAGTAAAAACACGATGACAGTTAAACATAAGACAGACCGTTTCATATCTTTAAATTTGCAGGGGCCATCCATTTAATCCATGGCCTTAATTATTCGAATTATGTTTGTCAAAGAGGCAATTTAAAAAAAATTGCTTAAATTCCCTTACGGTTGTCATGGACAATGGGCGCGCTCGTTGTCTGCATAGAAAAACGCACTTTGCTCTTTCTTTGCCAATTCTGAAATTGACTTCATAAATAGGTAGTTTTTGTGAAAAAAATAAATATTGCTTTATTCTTTACGATATAGAGGCACTATTCTTCCATGTGCGTTTTTCCGGGGTTTCGCTGTTGAAAGCCACTTCGTCCAAAATTGTTTGCGGACAGGGACTGCTCACCGCTTTTCCCGTAAAAGCGATTGTGTCCAAAGGTTGGTCCGCTATTTTTATGAACAGCGTATCGCTGGGATATACCAATGAAAAGAAATGTACCACTTCTGAATCCTTTGCAACACCCAAACCATTGAAATCCTTTAAATTCCCTTCATTGTCTTTCTGATACAGCTTCAATTCAGTTGTATCGTACAGCGGCGAATCCGAGAAAAATAAATCTGAATTAGTTTGTTTGTTTAAAACATTAAACCGCAAAGTGTCGGGGTTGATCACCGCAAGACAGGGTTGTTTTTCTTCTTTAGAACATGAAGCCACTAATATTCCCAACCCTATAACTAACAATAGTCCTTTTGCAAGCGTACCAATTAAATCCTTCATGATGCATTTAAGTATATTTTATAGTAGACAGAGTACAATTCCCAAACGCTACATCGTTTTGATCCTAAGTTCTAATATATCGCGGACGCGTGCCGTTCGATAGCACTTCCTATCGGTTTGCTTCTCGTAATGTCGAAAAGTAAGGATTGATTTAAGTATCGAATCCATATTCCCCTTGGAATAGCTGACCAAACCTTAAATAGGGTCACTGAAGTTCCGATAAAAAACGGATCCGTCATGCCAACAGTTCGCGACATTCACAGCTATCTCAACTATACCTAGGAAACTCATCCGAATCGTCCATCCGTCGGGTCACAAAATCGATCAGCATCTTCAAAAAAGGTGTCCTGTCTTTTTTCCGTATCCGCATGGACTGGAAATATCCGTAATAGTTGGATACCTTGATATTGAAGCATCCACACAGGTATTCAAACACCTGTTTTACGTCAACCTGACCATTATTGAACACGCCGGCGCTCTGAAGCGCGTACGCCAGCTCGATAAATTGCGCTTTCGTTGCCGTCCAGGTGAATTGGTAGCCGGGTGCCGACGGAGCATCTATGACCCTCATTGATTTCAATTCGGCTACCAGGTATTTCTGCAATCGTTCGAACGCCATGAATTTAGCGAACAGATATGAGCCGACGGTTGAAAACTGCGGGTCCGCTTCGGGCATTTCCGGAACAAGTGCGGTCCGCACGGACGCCCCCCTCACGAAATAGAGGCTGTCCATCTCACTCCCACCGCGTTTGAAGTATTGGTATAGGAAGGCCTGGAGACTGAAATATCGATAGTAATAATCCATCAGACTCCGATAATACTTAGCCAATTGCTTGCCGACAGGTGGTTCATTGGCTATGATTGCCAGACGCTCCGAATAGTAGACGCCCCATTGGTTAAATTTCGGCTTCACGTCTTTGAAAAAGGCAATTTCCTCACTTTCGTTAGCCGGTGGATTTTCCACGATATGTTTTTTGATGATATCCAGATACCTGCCGGCGCACGAAAGCGCTTTCATCATGCTACGCGATAGGGAGTCCATTCCGTTTTCAACAGCCTCTAATTCTGTTTCCATCTGCTGGTATAGATTGTTAGCAAATTCCTTTGATTCCATCGCTTCCTCCTTTCCATAGGCTAAGTGCAACACATCGCCGGATAGATGATTACCGGATGCCCGGTCGGGCAAAGTGAGGAAATTTAGAGCATCTGCGCAAGTGGCATAGGTGACATGCACTTTCTTTTAACGACCGTGGAATCTCGAGTTTTAGGTATACCAACAGCGTTTTAAGATGGCAACTGCCGTCTGCAATTTTTTCTTTATTCGTTTAAAGCGTTTTGGGCATCATATTTGGTTATGTCTTTTCAATGGCTACGCCGCTCAATCACCACCCCGTATTGGATTCTCCTCTCTCCGAACTCCACGGCATCAGTTCTGATTTTATCCGCATTAGTAAAAACCTCGGGTTTAAAAATATCCGCCAGATGACCGATCGCGGGTGGGGTGAACTTATGCGGATGGATGGCTTTGATTATGGATGGTTCAATGAATTAGTGCGTTATCTAGATAGGCATGGGTTGCTTGACATGCTGGAGAAAGATTAAACCACGGATTACTCAATCTTCTGGGCTGCTGCAAGGGTATCAAGCCGCTTTACCATCAGCATGAGCCATGCACGCATGATGCGCACGGTCTTGGGAGCCACGTTATTCGGACCGAATTTATTTCTCATGTATCCGGTGGACGGGTTATCCGTTCTTTCCGTACGGATGTGGTTGCGTATAAACACATAGAGACGCGAATGGTTCTTCGATTTGATGAAACCTACTTCAATCATCAGCCAGGCGAGCAGCAGCAGTTCCTGTATGGTGGCTGCGATATTGAAGTAAAAGTGTTCACGGCCATTATTTTTAGCATTACCCCAATGTTGGCTGGTTGACTTCTTGGCACGTTTTATCCTGTCGAGTTCATACATAATGCATCCCTTTATGGAATCGCGAATGTGCCCGGTTTTCGAATGGTAGGCCATCTTGGGCGATACACGCACCCGCTCCATCTTCCTGAGCAATGTCTCCAGTTCTTCCTCCTTTTCCTCATAGGTAGCGTTGCTATCGATAATTTGGTCAATATAAGAAAGCATGTACCGATAGAAGCCAATGTTATTTACGTTGCAGCTCACCAACGCCTCAATGATCGGAACCGTCGCATCCGTTCCTTCCCGATGATAGGAGATCGTGGAGTTCACCTGGCCGATCAGCTTAGTCCGATAATCGAAATATGCCCAGGTAGACCCTTCAGGATCTCCATTTTTGTCATCCAACAACAAACCGGTAAGCAGCTTAATCAGCCGGTTGTCTGCACGAACCTCTTTCAGTCTATTGCGTAATTCTGCGGCTCCATCGACCGTAGCCAGATCCTGCCGTAACCCGATTGGTACGGGCAGGGAATGGTCAAAATGATCCGCATGGTTGTCATGCAGGTATTGCAACACATAGGTTATCTTACGATGGATTTCCGATAACATTTCTACAATCTGATTTCCACGCTTACTGCATTCAAGCAATGCGGCATGGCAGGCATCGGCACGGGTAGTGAATCCCAGTTGAGTCTGCCGAATGAAAATAGCAAGCGCTTCGTTACTGGCTGAATCAGCGATCCGTTGTTCTAGTTTCGATAGTAACTTATCAAATAAAACATTCACGGATTGTCCGTCGTTGGGCTGTATTTTGCCATCAGCAGGATCACATCTGCCATATATCTCAAGAAATTTAGTCAGTTTGGTTAGCTCTCCCCTCACATCGGTACGCTCCTTTCTTGGGTGTGAAATAACCGCAGGCGGACGACGCCAACTACGATATGTGTGCTGCTATCTGTTACAAAATAACGCAATTTTGACCTAAAAGTATAATTTATTTTCCCGAACGTTGTCACCTATTTACCGTCTTCCATGAGTAAATTCCACCCCTTATTCACTTGGGTGACATTTTTGATTCCAAAATGTGCCACTTGACAACCTTACCCGCAATACTTTTCTTTACTGTACTTTACAGATATTATTAGTTTTGAAAACACTGGATGAATTACTTTCCAACCTCGGTTGCGACGAACGTCAACGGGCATTGCTCCTGCCGTATTTTCGGCACGAGCGGCTACCTCGCGGACTGGAATTATCCGCGCGGCGGGGCAGGTGGAATAACCTGAGCATTATTTCAACCGGCTATCTCCGCGGCTATTTCCAGCACAGCTTCGAAGATTACACCCTCGGTATACTAGGCCCAGGAATCGCGCTTCCGCCGCTTGAATATTCAGGAAGATTCCCGGTGGATATTTTCCTGGAATCCGTTACACGCGCGGAGCTTGAAACGTTTGATATTCAGGAAGCCATTATTAGGTCGCCCGAAATATTGCCTACCTGCCTATTGTTGCTGCTCAAATCCTATGATCGCTTCATCGGCGAACTGGCATTCTGGGCATCGCTGGGCCGCCTGCCCCGTGGCGAATCGAGGGTCGCTGAGGTATTGGACCGTGACGACCATCTCGTGGGAAGCGTGCCCAATGGTGTGTTAGCTTCCGCAACCGGAATGAGCCTACGCCATTTCGTCCGTATCAAGAACAGCGGGAAAAGGCCATAGGTTCTGCGATTCCGCCACCGTGCAGCGGGCATAGAAGTTCACGGTGATTTCCGAAGCACACAATCCGTGGACGGCCACACTTAGCGCTTAGTTGACAAAAATTTAACACAGCCTTATCCATCAGCAAAAATCCACCTGACAATTTGCGTTGCTAAGAAACAAAAACGATGGAAATAAAAAGCACTGATTGCTGCCGATACTAATATTCAGAACAAAATCTGCCGCCATTCGTTAATAACTTAAAGGAAAATTCTGAAGCCAATCATGAACTTCACGAACGTACCCATCAACATTGACGGAAATATGTATTCCTTTAATTTCGAATATAAGGAACAGACTGAATACGGGCAAGCCTGCTTCATAACCAGTGGCGGCGGCGAAATGATCATTGATGAAGATTTCGCCATTATCCGGAACGACTTTCCCGATGAGTGGGTTCCGTCAATCATAGCCAAACTAAAACAGCTATTGGATTTCGATGTCTGACGCTTTAGACATTTATTCCGGGGATCGGGGATCGGGTTTTAGGGTCATTCTTTGACACTTCGTGACGGCGACTGACGGCACACCGAATTCAAGGGTGACTGTCCCTTCCACAATATAAATGCCTGCTCCCCGAAGCGGGTACGCCTGGAGGAATTTGGGAAAATGCACGGTGTCAAAGAAATCACCCTGCGAATCAAGGAATGTCCCAAACTTCATCATTTCTCCATTTTTGGTCCGCACAAACTTCTCGGCCACGAGATCACCCGCTATCCAGACCGTCTTGCCGGATAAATTCGGCAAATCCTTTGCCAAGGGCAGGGCACGGTACTCGGACTCCGCAAGATCGAAGAGCGTACCGGACACGCCAAAGCCAATCAATTCCATTTCATCATACAGGTCTTCGACTAGGCTATCGGTAAGTTTGGGCAAAACGGGTTTTGCACTTTCTGTATGGAATAGCAGTTGCCTATCCGCATGCTGCGATTTTTGTCCTGACAGAAGCACATGCGCTTCCCAAAGCAATTCTTTTTTGCCTATGCCCATGCAGCGGAAGGCACCGATCCGTATCAGGATGATGAGTTGTTCCAATCTGGTTCCCGTGCGCATAGCAAAATTTTCCAAGGAAGTATAATCGCCATTCTGCCGTCGCTCGCGCGGGATGATCTCAGCCAGTTTCTTTTCAAGATTGAGCAGGCAATCAAATCCAAGAAAGATTTCGCTGCCGTAAATAGTGGTATTGTAAACGCTTCGGTTTATACAAGGCAGGCAAACGTCCGCACCTGCCTTTCGGGCCTCATTCACATATACTTTGCGTTGGTAAAAACCACCGTAATTGTTCAAAACGGCCACCATGAATTCCTTCGGATAATAGGTTTTCAGGAATAGGCTTTGATAGCTTTCCACGGCGAAGGATGCACTGTGTGCTTTATTGAAACTATACCCTGCAAAAGATTCCATCTGCCTCCAAATCTCCTGTGACACTTCCACGGGATAACCCTGTTTCCTGCAATTGTCAAAATACTTATCCTTTATTTCCACAAGGTGCTCTTTGCTTCGGTATTTTCCTGACATCATACGCCGCAACACATCCGCATCGGCCATATCCAACCCTCCGTATGCATTTGCAATTTTCATCACATCTTCCTGATAGACCATAACGCCATATGTTTCCTCAAGCTGTTCGCGGAAAACCGGATGGGGATAAGTAACCGTGGAAGGATCGCGGTGACGCTTGATATATTCTCCCATCATACCTGATGAAGCGACGCCCGGACGGATGATGGACGATGCTGCAACGAGCGTAAGGTAATTATCACAAACAAGCTTAATCAGCAGTTGGCGCATTGCCGGAGATTCGATGTAAAAGCAGCCGATGGTATCCCCTTTCTTTAACCGTTCGGCAATTTGTGGGTCGGAGAAAAAGCGCCTCGGATTCGAAGTATCTATAAACTCTCCTGTATTGTTGCGGACAACTTCACGGCAGTCCTTGATATGACCGATCCCACGTTGACTTAATATGTCGAATTTTTCAAAGCCGATGTCTTCGGCTGTATACATATCCATCTGTGTGGTCGGCAAACCCTTTGGCGGAAGGTCCAGCGCACAAAATGAAGTCAGTGGCGACTCACTGATGAGCACACCGGAGGAATGGATGGTACGCTGATTGGGAAAATCGGCACCGGATAGGCGGGCGAACGAAGACAGAATAAGTTTTGTTACGCGGTTACTGTTTAGCGGGTTACCGGGTTCGTTTATTAACCGGTCGATTTCGGCTTTCGGCAAGCCATAAACTTTGCCGAGTTCACGGATCGTGCTTCGGTCTTTGAAGGTAGACATTGCACCCATCAGTGCAACATGACCATTGCGGTAGCGCGGGAAGATGTATGCATACATTTCGTCCCGTTCGGCCCAGCTGAAATCCACGTCAAAATCCGGGGGTGTCTTCCGCTTCGGGTTCAGAAAGCGCTCAAACGGAAGGTTGAGCTGCAATGGGCATACATCGGTAATCCCAAGGCAATAGGCGACCAATGAGTTTGCCCCACTTCCCCGGCCCACATAATGGAATCCCTTTAATCTCGCATACCTGCATATATCGTCCGTGATTAAAAAGTAGCTTGCGAAGTCGAGTTTGTCAATGACGGACAATTCACGCTCTGCCCGTTCCCAAGCCGTGCGGTCGGTACCATATCGCTTGGTAAACCCATCCTTGGTATAGCGAAAAAGAAGCTGCCGGTCATCATCCCTATTTCCGGTAAACGTCCGTTTGTTTTTTACTTCCATAAAGTTAAAGTCAAATCGGCATTCCGATAGCAGGCGGTTCGTGTTTCTGATAAGCTGGGGAAAAGGCTTGAAGGTTTCAAGCAGCTTGGCGCGCGGAACAAAACCCTCGTCCCTTGTGGCAGCTTGTGCTTGTTCCAACTGCGAAAGCAGAATATTGTTGTCAATTGCCCTAAGCTGGCAATGCAATCTATAATCATCACCGGCATGGGTAACCGGCGCAAGGATGACATACCTTTCAAGGTTGACTTTCGGCTCGCGGACAAGCCGGGTAGCTTCTGAAGGACGAATACCGATGTATTCATTGTCCCGCAGATCGGTGACGAGGCGGGCACCGAAGGGGTAGACGACGAAAGCATCCGAAAATTCCGGAGCAACCTCCGGTAGAGGCCGGCCCCGAAGGTTGGCCGAACTCATGTGCTCGTTAAGTTCCCTGAATCCGTTTCCGTTCCTGGCTATCCCGATATATAGCAGTCGGTCACCATTCCGGTATTCCATGCCCGGCAGAACATTCAATCCGGCATCCCATCCCATGCGAATAAAATCCAGCACCCCGGAACTGTTATTGATATCGGTTAATACCGCCGTGTCGTATCCGTTAGAAAGCATTCCCTGCACGAGATCTGCCAGACCCAATGTACCAAACCGAAGGCTGTAATAACTATGCAAATTCAGTAACATACCCCGTCATCATTTCTATAAACATATCGCCCGCTGCACGGCGTCGGTGCCGAACCGGTTTCTTATCCGATCCATTGCAGCCATCAAATTGATTTCCTCAATCGCGTCATCAAAAAGATCAATCTGTAGACTACCGGATATGAGGTGGCTGAATTTGACGCCAATAAGCCTTACCAGCATCCTCCGGCTATAAAGCTTGGCAAAGAGTTCCATAATTTTAGCCGTGATGGTGCGTTCAGAATTGGTGTAAGGTATCCGGGACTGCATGGTATGCGTATCAAAGTTCGTGTACCGGATTTTGAGGGTGATGCAGCCGGTTAATTTGACATCCTTTCTCAAATCGAAAGCCAATGCATCCACCATGCTAATAAGTGTCTTTTTAAGGATACCCATATCAATCGTATCGGCCTGAAAAGTCGTTTCCTTCGACATGCTTTTCTGCTCATGGAATGGCACCACCGGACTGTCGTCCATTCCGTTTGCCTTCATCCATATCATTACCCCGGTCTGGCCGAACACACGGCGCATGGTAAACGCTTGCATTTGCTGGATCATATGGATATGGCTGATGCCGAGTGTGCCAAGCTGTATAGCCGTTTTTTCTCCAACCATCGGGATTTTGCTTACCTTCAGCGGTGCCAGAAAGGGTTTTTCCTGCCCCGAATCAACCTTCTGCTCCCCGCAGGGTTTGGCTTCACCTGTAGCGATTTTGCTCACGGTCTTGCTCGTGGAAAGTCCGAAGGAAACGGGCAAGCCTGATTCCTTTATAATCCGTTGCCGGAGTTCGCGTGTCCATTTCCAGCAACCAAAAAAACGGTCCATGCCGGTTATATCAATATAGTGTTCATCAATGGAAGCTTTCTCCACCATAGGTGCACTGCCCTCGATGATCTGCGTGACCAGGTTTGAATATTTGCTGTACAGGTCGTGGTCCCCGCGTACCAGTATGGCTTCCGGACAGAGCCTGAGCGCAAGCTTCACCGGCATGGCACTATGCACCCCGAATCTGCGGGCCTCATAACTGCAAGAGGCAACTACCCCCCTGTCACTGCTTCCACCGATAAGTACGGGCTTGCCGACAAGGTCGCTGTTGAGCAACCGCTCCACCGACACGAAAAACGTGTCAAGGTCACAATGAACAATGTTTCTCTCTGCTTCAAAGCGTGCCATAACAAAACAACAAAGGGCCACAAAATTACTAATTATTTTAGCTTAAAATCATAGCGTTGCAGAAAGAAAGATGATAATTGATTGGTAATCAGTTTAAAAATTTAATTAAACAACAAGTACAAAACAATAGCTAAGCACGCTTAAAACTTATACGTTAAGGACTTTGTCGTAACGTTGCTTATGTCCTTCGCGCAGATCATACCAGTCAACTTCCTATCCCTTGACCCGCATTTTTGGAAAAATCAACGCTGACTCCTTCCAATTTTGACCGAAAAATGGGACATATTGTGTCATACCTGCGGATTGGATATGTGGCTAACTTTGTTTTATAATAATAGCTAACGATCGGCTTTCGCTTAAAAAAGCATAACTAAAATAAAATGGAAACAGCAGGCGTCAATAAAAAAGCTAAGGAAGTGAGCGGTGAATACAAAACATTTCTTGATTCCCGTGGGATTGCCACGCTTAAGTCCGGCCCATACCTGTTCCATGGCAATGCAATGCTTGACAATCGTTGGCTGCTTTTCATCAGTTTAACGGTATTGGAATTCCGTTCCAGAGGCCCACTCATACTGTCACAGCTTGCCAAAAAGAAAGTAGCCTTCCGCATCCCGATAAATACCCTTTCCCATTACCAGATCAACACCGGAGAGCTCGGAGAAGAAAACACAGGTCGTGTAATAGTTATATATCCAATTGACGGGAAAACAGCATCGATGATTGCCACAGACATCATAGCCTTAACCCGTGACGCGGAAGGAATCGCCGTACCGGACGCCATATATCTCGGCGGGAAAGTTTATGCAGCCTACAGCAAGCAAAGTGAAAAAGAGAAAGGTACATTTCGCATAACCCTGCCCCAAAAACATCCGTTTTCCGGGGAAGTGGTTTATCCCCCGGCACCCAAACGGTTTATCGGAAAAGGTTATGTTCCAGCCCGGATCATCAAGACCGGGCCAAAGGGCGATATAATTCAGGCCGTAAACGTGCGGAAACTTTCGTTTACCTGGTGCCTTGTCAAACAGGGCAAAGCTTACGCTGCCGATGACGAATACGGCAGGGATATCAGGCATCGGCTGCTATGGCAATGGCAATTGCTTACAAGACTACAGGGGCTATGTCCGGTCCCAAAGGTTGTCGACTATTTTGAGAATAAAACGGGTACGTATCTGGTTACTGAATTCCTGGAAGGGCAACCACTGAATGAGGTATTCGCCAAACTACTTGCAGGAAAGTCCTACAATGAAGCATCAAAAGAAAACAAAACTGCAATCCTGATGCTATTTAGCCAGCTTACGGATATACTTGCCCGGCTACATGATGCAGGTATCGTACACCGGGATATTACAGCAGCAAATCTTATCAAGGATAAAAGAGACCAGCTCCATCTCATTGATTTTGAGTTAGCTTTTGATCTGAAAAAATGCGAACCCTTTCCGCCATTTGTGCATGGGACATTCGGTTACGTCGCCCCTGAACAGGCAAGCTATTCAACCCCCTCTGTAAAGGAAGACATTTACTCGCTCGGCGCGATGATATACTTTGGCCTTACCTACCAGCAACCAAAAGATTCATTGCTGATTGGTAAACCGGAAGCGCTGACCAAACTGCCCATATCCTGCAGCTCACCGGCCTTGGTAGCTATAGTGCAAAAAATGCTCCGGAATAATCCTTTCGAGCGGCCCTCTATCGCTGCAATCCAAGAAGTATTGGATAGGGAATTAAATGCACTGAAAGACAGCCCTATTGCCCGGAAGGCCATCACCTTGCCACACAAGGCGGCAATCGAGCTGGTAACAGGACTTTTATTCTTATTTCTCGCGATCAGCGGCGGATCGAAATTGTTCAATCTCCAGCAATTCGGTTATGACATGAATTCGCAGCCAATTGCAGATTGGCTTAAGCCAATCCTTACACAGGTCATTCCATACGGCCACTTGTTATTAGCAGGTTTAATTTTGGGCGGAAAAACAAGATTCTACGGGTTGCTTGGGATTCTAGCGGTGATTTCGGGGTACCTGTTATACATAATGGCCATCCGAATGGACTTCTTCGCATTCCAGCCCTGTTCCTGTACCTGGGTATACAAAAAGCTGGGTTATGAGCAAACTTTCGCGCTGAATCTTATTTTCTGGCTTTGGACAGTGTACCTCGTTGCTTCCAGAGTTTTTGATTGGATGGCCAATAAACTCAGCATCCGTAAAAGAAGCAATCTGCAAAAAAGGAGAGTAAAATTCATCCATGAAATCACTAAATATTAATAATCGGGAATTAATAGGATTCCCAAACACACATATATAATTTTTATTTATTAACCATTAAATTTTATCGCTATGAAACGCTTTAAATTAGTATTTGTCGCCGCCTTAGGCATCATGGGTTACGTCGGTGCGGCAGCATCGGCAGGGGTGAATCAAACTGGGACTTTGTATCATCGAATTTCTGCAAACAATTATGAGGAACTGGACCCGGAAGAGCAGGGTACGGGATCTGGACAATGGCAATGTGCTGCAAACGAATTGGAAACATGTCTTTATGAAAAGACTACCGCAGCTCCAATCAGTGATGCAAATGCAGAAGCGGTATCTTCAGGTGACTTTGTAAGGAATCAGTAAATGTTTCATCCGCACTTTATTGGGAACATGTCAGGGTTTACATGTTCCCATTTCTACTTTAAAGCTGACTATCAATCAAACTAATCAATGTATCTTTCCCTCCGCCAAGTTGCTTCATATTCGAAGAGATAAGACGCCCATTTTTGTCTATTAAATATGCAGTGGGAGCGGCACTGACATTAAGGACTTTACAAATTTCATGTTGGAACCCTTCTCCCTGTGTATAAAGATTAATGCCTCCAGGAGCCGTGTATTTGTTTTCTTCAATGGCCCTCAACCATGTTTGCTTATTTTTGTCCACAGAAACAGAAACGAAAACGACATTCCGATTCATTTTGTAGTATTTTTCAATATCCGACAATGTATTTCTATACAGCATGGCACATGCGGCACATCCTTTAAACCAGAAATGCAAGTAAACGACTTTGCCTTTGAAATCGCCTAAGGACACCAAATTGCCTTCATCGTCAGGCAATGTGAATTCAGGAAAGATATTACCTTTAGAGAAGTGAATTGACACATTTTCAAGAAGGCTCTTAAAGGCTACATATTGTATACTTGGAAATCCTTCATCAATTTTTGCTCTCAGCTCTTGCTCTCCCATTGAACTAAATGCGGTAAGGAGTTGGAGGGTAAGTACCTTTTCCCTCAAAAAGCCATCTGTGTTCTTTTCCGCTATTGATTGAAAATCACTGAATTTATTTTTCAGATAGCTTTCTAGGCGCATCCAATCATACACGGTCTCCACAAAGGTTGGCGAAAAAGCAAAGATCTTGTCCCTTATGGAAAGAAAATTATATTTATCAAGCACTTCAAGCGAATATTCCCAATTCTCTACTGACTCGACCAAGTTCCCGTTTCCATAGTAAAAATTAATAGCTGAAATAGGCTGCTTCATTACCCTTCCTATAACTTCAGCTTTTAACATATCAATAAAAGACTTAGAATACCGGGATTGGTATCTTCCAATTTCATTAAGCATGTCATCTAAAACGATAGCACTGTTCTTGAAATAAATATCCTGTAACTTTCTGTAACCATATTGGCCTTCTCGCTTTAATCTGTTAATCTCTTCTGACTTTAAGACTGAAAGGGAATCAGAAACTGCATTTTCAAGGACTGACAAACGGTTGCTAAAGTTATATTTTTCCGCTCCATAGCCTCTAAATACTAAACCGGATTCCGTTTTCTCTATTAAAATATTATCTCCGGATTCAGCAACAAAGCGGTCGATTAAGAGTGGATGACTTTTCCCATTTATAAGGGTAACTACAACAATAGAATCGGGTAATTCAAAATCAAAAATATAATACCCCTGATCGACAATAGGTTTCATTCTTTGTATAGGGGACACGGCTTCTTGGCGGGGAAGATAATCATTGTTATAGATAAGCAGCGTTAAAGAAGAATCAGACACCATATTCAATTTGGCCCTAATTTTAAATCGATGGTTCGTTTGGGCTGCAATGGGAGAAAGAAAACCGGTAATTAAAACCAGGCAAGTTATACGGAGAAAACACATAAGTCAATATTTATCTTTGGATTAGTTTCGAAGATTCTGTGTCAGATTATTTAAGCGAATTTCTTCGGATGGTATTGGCAATGCGAATCGGTTGCTGTTTGGATCAAGCCGATAATTCTGTCCCTCAAAATTTCGTTCGATAGCTATTCCTTTACCTTCCAAGTTGAGTCTTCTGATATCCTGCCAACGCAGACCACGGAAGACTAATTCTTTTCTTCGTTCGCTAAGCACGATTTCTAATGCTTCTGCTTGACGAGATTCAGAGTATGGATTAAATTCTCCTTCCTCAAAACGGGTACTCAAAAGTTGATTTAAAACGCTAATCCCCTCTTCGACCGATCCTGTTCGAACCAGACATTCAGATTTGATTAGATACATTTCGTCCACGGCCAAACCGCCAAAGGGTGCGGTCTGATGGCCAAAGCTCCAATTTATATTAGCTTTACCCGCATAGGAATTTGATGGCATAAAAAACATTGTTTTTCTTAAATCACCATTTTGATAAGAACTATAAAGTAAAGTATCGATAAACAGTCCAGGCATTAGCCCCCGGCTAAATATTCGATAGTTGGCACCTAACATGCTTGCCCACAAACATTCGGTATGATTGAGAGGTAGTGAATAGGGCGATGGCAGATCTTTAAGCTGGTTAAAATCCAAAAGCTGATCATATAGATCCAGACAGGAATTTACGGTTTCCAATGCCAGTTCATATTCGCGCATTGAAAGATAAATCCGAGCTAATGCACCCAATGCAGCTTCCTTGGTAGGACGATTTCTATTATCGACCATAAGCCCCTCCGGTAATATCTGTGCGGCTGCACCCATATCTTCACGTATAAGATTATATGTATCAGCCAACGATGCCCGCTGATATTCCTCATCAACCCCCGGCAATATTCTAAGCGGCACTCCTAACTCAGTTGCGGCCGTCCTCGAGTCATAGGGTGAAGAGTACAGCTGGGTTAGGTTAAAATAAGCATATGCCCGGCTGAAAGAGGCCCAACCTTTTGCGTAGTCCCATTGATCGGCATTACCATCGTTTCGAGGAATTTCATTTAACCCTGTCAGGACCAGGTTTGCTACAAAAATTTGCTTGTATGAATAATTCCAATCGTGGATTACAGATGTCCCTTCACCAAAGCTTTCCATAAAAAGATATGCGTTGCGATGGAAAATTTGGGGGATAACTGCCAGTGTTTTTTGATCCGGTATGTAATAATTATCAGAGGAGACTTCGCCCAAAATCGGACTTGAATTCATAATCTGGTAGTTATCCATTAACCGGAAATAGTCATCTAACGTCTGTGGTACAACGAGATCCGTCGTCGGCTTTACGTCCAAATATTTTTGACAACTACAAAAAAATGCAATTAATAAAGATGCCAATAGGATGGTGATCAATTTCATGACAGTAGATTCTTTCATTAAAAACTTGCTTTGATTCCGAATGCAATACGTTTTTGTTGGGGTAGATCTGTGTAATCCGGATCTAAGTCCGATTTTTTCCATATCGTTCCCAACTCAGATAGGTAAAGATTTAATCCAAAAGAAGAAAAGGGTAACCACGCTTTTCCTCCTAGGTCATATGACAGTTGAATATCTTGTAATCGGATCTGATCGCCGCGTTCAATCAAAATTTCTGAATTTTCATAAAACCGATCCCGGCTTGAATTTCCAGGATAAACCATTGACGGAACGGTCGTTTTCATTTCGTCTCGCGGTTGCTGCCAACGATTTGAAAAATCGCTATTCCCTGGATAAACCAACGTAAATAATCCATTATAATTAATGGTAGGACGCCGGAAATAATATCCTCCTTTATAAAGCATATTGAAAGACAATGTAAAATTCCGATATTGCAACGTGTTCCTAATACCTCCAAACCATTGGGGAACCGAGGTCCCGTTATATTTTACATTTTCTTCGGTATCATTGCCCACCAACGTACTCCAGGCATTACTCACTTCACCATCTAAATACCCCAAAGGGTCTCCCGTTTCAGGATCAAGTCCTGCCCAACGATAACTGTACAACGCACTGAAAGGCTTTCCTTCATGCAATCCAAGGGCCGTTGTAGCTGCTTGGTAATTTGTAATCTTATCAGATGTATAGCTTATCAAAAGATTTGTCTGCCAAACAAACCGATCAGTTTGGATAATATTTGAATTCAAGGTGAGATCCAATCCCTTACCGTTCATATCTGCAACATTACCCCGGAATTCATCGAATCCTGTTGAAGGGGTCAACGGGCTGTAGCTTATTAGGTCAGTTGAATTGCGTGTATAAAACTCGACACTTCCTGATATTTGATTATTTCTCAGGCCAAAATCAATACCATAGTTTCGTAGATTAATTTGTTCCCAGCGTAGCGAGGGATTCGGAGGATTGATTATTTCAGAAACATTGGTTGCAAAATAGTTACTATAGAAATATCGGGCTGTGGTAAATGCTGATACCGATTTATCGACATTACCGCTATACCCATGCGTAACCCGAATACGTAAATATGGTAGCCAGGCCAGCCGGTAAAACGTTTCATCACTTACTTTCCAGCTTCCTCCGATAGACCATAAGGGAATTGCTTTCTGGTTTGACTTAACACCAAACAGGTTGTTAGCGTCCTTTCTTCCACTAATTGTAAAGGTGTATTTACCGTTATACGTGTAAGCTGTATTTCCGTAGTATGAGTAGGAGCGGTCAGCCGTTCCTCCTGTAGCCGAACGGAACGGTATGCTACTGGCTCTACCTGTAACAATTGTGGGATATCTATTTACATAATCCATAGCGCTGATTGCACCAATATCCTTTTCATAGCCATAGTAACGATAGCTGTCAAAATTCCCATTCTGCTTCTTGACCTCTGCCCCGGCAATAGCAGTCACTTCATGATTTCCAACCTTATAATTAAAATCAATTTGTCCCCGTAAATTGTGAGAATAAAAACTTGATTGGTTGCGATCCAGAATATCGCCTTCGGGTACAATTTTATTCAAAGTACCTGTTGACCCATCGACTTGAGTGAATTGGTTAACAAGATCTCTTACGAAAAAAGATTTTTTGCTCCGAAGACGGTCCTGAACAGTATTTCCACTTGAATATTGATAAAGGACATTGGCAGAAAACAGCTTACTAAATTTATATCTCAATCCGGCATTCACAATGGTCGTGGTTGTATACCTCCTGTCATTATATAAAACATATTCTTCCAAAGGTCTTCGAGTCCAGTCTAACAATTCGCCTCCAGCAACCGTATCAAGAAAAGATTTCCGGTATGTGTAATCCATGTTAGGTTGGCCATTTTTATCCACTAACGGAATATAAATACTGGTTGGCCGCATATCAGGATCACCAGAAGAAGGTGCAAAATTGTTTCTATTCATTGCGAAATTGATCCCTACATTAGCTTCTAACCTGTTATCAAGCATATAATAGGTATTTGCCGCATTCAAGGTAATCCGGCTGTCCCGTTCCTTCGTTAGTTGGCCACGGTTACCATCATATCCCGCAGAAAACCAGTACCGATTCTTTGATCCGCCGCCGCTAATGCTTAGCGCGTTCTGCTGATTTATTGCATCTTGATAATAATACTTTTGCAAGTCGCGCCGATAGTCGAATTGAGATAACTCGCTAATCGCTGCATTTGCGTTTTCCTCGGAGATTTCTCCATTGCGAAGTGTGAACAAAATATTTTGTAAAGGCGTCATTGATTGGTATGGTACATCCGGATACCAGTCAAAGGCGCCCAAATTAAACAGGTACTGCTCCACCTCGATCATATCTGTCGTTGACATCTCGGGCCTTGCCATTAAATCCGCTTCTTGCTGGATCGTCACATTGGATGATACAGTGACTGTGGCAGATTGGTTCAATTGGCCTTTTTTGGTCGTTATAACAACAACTCCATTCCCCGCGCGTACTCCCCAAATAGAGGATGAGGCAGCATCTTTCAGTATGGTGATTGAAGCTACGTCATTGGGGTTAATAGTGGACAAATCACCATCATATGGAAAATTATCCACCACGATCAACGGATTCGCGTCGGCTTCTATGGTGCTTCTTCCTCTTACACTGAAACCTAAGTTGCTCGTTCCATTGTTAAACAGTACTCCACTGGCAATGCCTTCCAACCTATCCAAAATATTGGTTGAATAGCCTCGGTTGAGCACTTCTTCATCCAACTGAACAAAGCTTCCGGTAGTTCTTTCAGGAGAAAGCTTTTGGTATCCTGTTGAAACTTCCACTTCTTGAATCATCTGTTCCTCGGGTTGCAGGTTGATTTGGAACGGCGAGGTTCGGGACGAAATAAATTCTATATCAGTCGCAATGTAACCAACGTAAGATATTCGCAATTGCCCCTTTCGGAGGCTGGTACGTATAACAAAATTTCCATCTTTATCCGCTTTGATGGATGTGGAACTATTCACTATTTGAACGGTGGCACCCACAAGCGGCGTCCCATCGCTTGCGGATTTAACCGTGCCCTCTAAAGTTATCATCTGCTGTTGACCATGAACCTCAACTAAGGCAGTGATCATTAAAAGAACCAAAAGACACCTCATCAACCCCTCCCTCCTTTCCCAATAAAAAAAACTGCTGATGCAGCAGGACCCGCCGAAGCGTAGCCCTGCCGATCAGCGTCCAAACACATGATCTTCATAAAACGAACAAGGCCCCGGACGGGCCTTGATTCGAAAAGAAAGCGGAAAATATACGATAGCTTGGATTTTCCGCGATAGCCGTGCGAAATGGTACCACGGGCGTGGAACCCTGCATCGCCATAGCACACATAAGACTGCCTTGAGTATCTGTCGTTTCCATTGACCTCATATGTCGCGATGGAGCCAACAGATGTAAATTTTTTGGTTAGGTCAATATGATTATCGTTTATAAATCGACCTCTATACAAATGTATAGTTTTCATTATTTAATTTCATTAGTTAGTGTGGATTCGGTTTAAAACACTTTAGGGTGGTGAATTCCAGTATCGGACTGGTCGAAACGTTAAATCGGAGATTTGATCACGTTTTTATAGCGTTGGAGCGATAGGCGGTTTAGGAGATCGAAATAAACATATGTCTTCCCTCTTGAAGAGAGCCCGCAAATCAGGTGTCGGATGATAACTTTTCGTAATGAGCAGCATAACGATTGTCGCTCCCCATTTGGCAAGATTTGTACGTGATTAAATAAGTTTATTACACAGCTCATCATCATTTCAAAAATGACAACAAGCCTAAAATGGACGGAGTGGGCCCCTATTTCCAACTGTTATCGAGGCACTACCGCTAGAACCCAAAACCCAGTTTTCAATAGGAGCCCACCCCGTATTTTTGCAAAGATACAAAAAGTCCGGGGAGGCTTCCCTACTGCCTTGGGTTTCATCAAAACGCGGTAGTTTTCGATAACAAGGCTCGTTGTATGTTAGTTAAAACTCTCTTCTATATATACTCAAAACACAATATAAGCCGCCAACATCAGCGGCATACACAAATATACAATATTTTTATAATAAAATACAATTTTTTTATAATTTATTTTCTAATACAATTCCAATTAAATTGCAAGTACATATCAATCGAATTGGAAAAAGAGAATAAAAATATACATCGCGGCAAAATTTTGCACGAATCACTTAAAAACCACCTAAGTAAAATCAAGGAGATCGTAGAGGCGGCAGGTTACAAATATGGCACGTTTTATAAACATAAAAATGACCCAAACCTTTCTTATGAGATTATTGCGAAATATGGAAACGCAATGGGCAAGGATTTCTCCGTTGAATTTCCAGAAATGGCAAATCTCCCATCGCTGATCCTTGTGGATAAGGGAAACAATCGAAAATCATACGAACAACTCCAGAATGAAGTTCAGGAGTTACGAGAAAAATATTCTCATTTCCTAGACAAGCATAATACGTTGCTAGAGGCAAACATTGCTTTAAGGGAGGAGAATATAAGATTGAAGGAAGAAATTTCCGAACTGCGACAACAAACTAATTGAAAGGGAATAGAAGAAACATCATGCAAGTAAGGAAACTGTATGTAAAAAACTTCAGAGGATTTGAGGACAACAGCTTTAATCTAAACCCCCATTTCACGGTAGCGATTGGTGATAACGGCACCGGAAAATCCACCCTTTTGCATGCTATGCAAGTGGCGACCGGCGCCTTTTTTCTCGGTTTACCCCGCGTAACCAAACGGAATATTCAGGAAAATGAAATCCGGTTTGCCATCAACCTGGTATCGAAACAGTCTGAACATTTCACACCTACGATTGTAGAGGCTACCGGGCAAATTAACGGTAGCGGAGAATTTATCTGGCGACGGGTAATACCGGAGTATGGTCGAACAACATCACTGAAAGCAGAGGATGTGGGTCAAATACGGGAGATCGCCGAGCGATATTCAAAATCACTTAACAATGTTGACCGTCCTTTGTTACCACTGATTTCTTTTTACGGGGTCAGACAATTAGGCGGCAATGTTGTGAGAAAAAAGAGGATCAAGAAAAACCGTGTAATTATAAGGGACGGCTACTACAACGCATTTGGTGCCAAGTCAGACGAAAACCCCTTTACTCAATGGTTCTATTACTATCAGGAAGAGCTGAAAGAGGGGTTGGAGTTTGAAGGAACATTTGAAGCGGTAATCGAAGCCATCGAAACAGCAATACCGTACCTTAAAAACGTTTCATTCGATAATTTCCGTCTGGAATTGGTGGCCGATTGTGAGATCGAGGGACAAGCGACAAAAAGACTTCCTCATTCGTTGATGAGCGACGGCGTGAAACGGATGCTGGGCATCGTAACGGACATTGCATACCGATGTGCCGTACTCAACGGCTTTTTAGGCAAGGATGCCGTAAAGGGTACTAGCGGGGTTGTGATGATCGATGAACTGGATATGCATCTGCACCCCAATTGGCAACGTGTGGTTGTGAGAGATTTAAAGAAAGCGTTCCCAAATCTACAATTCGTTGTGACCACCCACTCGCCATTCATTGTACAGTCCGTTGAGAGCGATGAATTGGTTAACCTTGACTTCGTTATGGATATCCCACCTAATGAATTGAAAATCGATGAGGTGGCCACAGATGTGATGGGTGTAGACAGCCCGTTTGCAGTAGACAACGAGCAGCGATACCAGAAAGCCAAACATCTACTTGAATTGATAGATTCCGGAGCACAGGCGAGCACGATTTCCAAAGCTATCGAAGAGGTGTCAGACCCCGGCTTGCGGGCGTTCCTTGAACTGAACCGGTTGTCTAAAGGAAAATAACGCCGATGAGACCCCTGGATAAAGGAAAGACTCCTACAAACGATAACAACGAGGTTAAAGTAAATGAATACGCGGAATGGCGTGCGCATTTAATTTCTCGTATAGGTTACTATTGCGTTTATTGCAATATACCACTGAGCCATAGCCTTAATGTTGAGCATGTGGTGCCCAAGGTGCCTCAAATGGGACAGGCCGCCGGTGAATACCTCGCTTGGGAAAACATGCTTTTATCCTGTGGTCCGTGTAACAGTGCAAAAGGCAATAAACCTGTTGACACAGATAACCTTTACCTGCCTGAATATAACAATACGCTGTTGGCATTCGATGTTGAAGTTCACCCGGACAACCCCAATGCTGCGAGAACGGTTCCCAAGAATGGGCTAAATTACCTCCAGCGCCAACGAGCAGAGAATACGATAAATCTACTCGGACTTGACCAGATAGATAACCGCGCACGGGTAGTGGACATCAGGTGGAAAAAAAGGAAAGCAGCAATATTGCTCGCTGAAACGGCTTATTCTCTATATAGCCAATTAAAGGAAACTGCACCCAACAATCTACCAAAAGCAGCCGAGTACATTGCTCGGACCGCAGCCGAGTCAGGCTTTTTTGGTGTCTGGTTTAAAATCTTTGGACTGGAACCGCTGGTAATGGAAAGACTGCTTGATACTGATATTATACCCGGTACGGCTACGGAATGTTTCCATCCTGACACATATGAACTGAAACCTCGGAATCCGAAGAACAAGGAAGACCAGATATAGTTCCAGATTTTTAGCCTACATTTGGGTGTATTGAACCAATAATCCCGATTCTTGGCTATGAACAATTCTCTTAAATTCGTTAACATACGAAATTTTAAAACAATCGTCCATCGGATATCATCGGGATCAAAATAAACCGGGAATGCCCGCCAGCACTCCCGGCCACTACATTGTGAACTGTCGCTCCGATTCCTACTAAGATCGAATCGTATTCACCCAAAGTTCCCTAAGATACACATTTAAGTTTGTGCTGAAATTCATATCGGCGGCATTCGTCAAACTAATTGCCCAAAACTGCGAGAATCCGGCTGTATCTACCCGATTGTCAACAACATTTTACAAAAAATCCGATATTCTTGATTAAATTTTATCGCGTACCTTTGTTTGAATTATCTAAGGGCCAAACATCATGAAACTAATTTTTATATCGCTGGCCACTTTGTTGATTGCGGCGTGCTCTTTGGGTTCCAAAGAGAAAAAGGAAGTTGCCGAGACAGGCATTGATGACACGCAGATTACTGGGATATACAGTTTTGGATTGGGCGCCGAAAAAGGGAGAACAGGAGCCATTGTCATTTTTCCGAATAATGACAATTCTTTCCTGTTCGGCATGGAATTGTCGGTAGGACCCCCATCCTATAACTCGGGTTCACTTTTCGATACGTTAAGGATGGATGGCTCCAGCAGGACGGCTTTTTACAAGGGAAAAAACAACTATGGGGGCAGGGGCTGCAAATGGGAAGTAACTTTCCACGGTGATTCGTTGACCATAAAAACGCTTGAGGGTGCTGACGAATGCGGTTTAGGCAACGGCGTATCTGCCGATGGTACATACCGATTGTTGGATCGGACCCTACCTACATTCTACACCAATCAGCAGGGTGATACCATCTATCGCCGGGACGATCGCCCATGACGTTCACACAGGTGGTGTTGCCGCAGGCGTTTCAAAATAGAGAAATTCTATCCATTTTTGACCATGCGGCTACAAAAACCGGTAGACCAATGATACAGCAAAAGATCTGTTCTTTACAGTGCTTTCGGGGTTAAAATCCGCCCATTTTGGCTGTAGGTCCGCAATGCCGAGTTGCATGTCGAACGTCAGAGCGTATTGACTGAAAAATGCATAGCCCAGTTGTAAATGCGCCCCGTAATCCCACGGTTTAGCATAAACATGAGTGTTCATGTCGGCGGCATAGGAATTGTCGTTTTGGAAGGCGATATCACCCTTTCCATCGATCATGATATCGCCCAGTAATACGGGGCCGCTTGTCGTCCATGTGCCCTCGGTACCATAACCGACGTATGGCCCTGCCGCCACCAACAGCTTACCGGGGCCGATCCTTGGACTATATAGCAGGTCCACTGGCAGTTCGATATACGAAACTCTCGCTTCAAAATCACTACCCCATCCAAGATAAGATACTTCTGGCTGTTTGAATCCCCTTCTTGCATATTGGAATATGGGCCGAATGGCGAATTGGTCTGATAAATAGAGGGCTGCGCCTAATCCGAGATAAATTCCCGGCACAGAATATGTGTTGGCTTTGTTTCCATCTGGATCTTTGCCGGTCACCTTGGAATAGCTAAGGCCAGCCTTCATTTCCCATCTTAGTTGCGCGAAACAAGCTGTTGTTATACCCATAAGGGCAAGCAGAAAAAATAGCTCTTTATTATTCATGATGGTCTATCAATTGAGAAGACAAGCTTATAAATATCTTGATGATTCAGCCCGCGCTGCGCAAAATTATCGCGGTAGCAGGGCGTTATCAGCAATTAACACTATTCGAATTTCAAATAGCTCAATTCAACCTGGGTATTTGCTGCATCGACTTCGTCGGGAAGCACTACAACCTGGCCACTGAATGTAACACTTCTTGATTCGCCTTCCGGCATTTCAAAGCTGGAGGGCATATTGCACACAACCATCTGCAGACGGCCGGTTGATCGAATAAGAAACTCGTGTTCTGAAGGGTAAACTTCGGATGGAGGAAGATCCATGATGTTGTCTGTATAACTGAGTGAACCCCTTAACCTGGTGATATTTTCAACTTTGGAGCCCGAGAAATCACAAGATTGCGGGAATATGATATCGGAATCATCGACTTCCTTTTTACAGGAAAGCAATCCGAATAGGATCACAATGATCGGATATGTACTTATCTTGGCAATCATAATAGTTATGGTGTTTAACGGATAATCATAGGTTTCTCAAAATTGTCGAGGAATTAGTTGGAAGTATTAATCAGTTGCTGTTATTATATTAACGAAGCCTTTTGGAGAAATGCTACATTCCCTTTACTACTTTGTACATTACGACGATCATTGGTACCCCCTATGGCTACGAGGTTCGCCACCGGGAATTTGCTTTTTGAAGGAATTTTACGTTTATTTGAGCCTTCAAATTCTTTCCGTAATATGATGATATACCTATCCAATAGTGCCCTGATAATTTTGCTGCTTGTATCTTTGGCTTTTGAAGGAATGGCTCAGGACCGGAAGCTTGATGTATATGAAACCGGACAAAGGGCGCAATCATTCTTTGTGGAATTGGGAGGCCCTGGCTTTATCTCTGCAAATTACGATTTCCGCTTTCAGAATACCCGGAATGCCTGGGGCGCTAAAGCCGGACTGGGGTATATTTCCATAGACGATGAAGACTATTTGACCTTACCAGTACAGATTAACTACCTGCTTGGAAAAAACGGCCACTATTTCGAAATGGGCGTGGGTGCTTCCTATATACGCAACTCCTATGACCGGTACGATTACCAATATGACGAGCAGGGCTGGGCCACGGAATATTACAGGGGCCGGGAAGTGGACAACCAGATTTTAGGTTCTTTAGCTTTTGGATACCGTAAACAGCCGGTTGACGGCGGATTTAATTTCCGGGCGGGTTTATCCCCCATCCTTTATGATGGAGATTTTATACCCTACCTTCCGTACATTTCCTTCGGCTATTCCTTTTAGAGCCGTCCTTTGGTATAATCCTGCACCCCACTGCTTATCCGATCGGTATCATACACCGGGCACAGAAAAGGGGGTATCGTCCTTAATTCGATTTTCCCTTTTTCAATGAATTCTTCTGATGATCCAAGCCTATGAGCATCGCAGGAAACAATTGACATTATTTTACCCCCTCGTACCTTTTTTGGTATTGCTCTTTCAGGCGATGGTGTCAATATTCCGGTAAACAGCCTCTTTAATGCTACCCGCACGTTTTTCAGGGCTTCATGCGACGAAGTTTGACGATTGGTTCCTCTTGGTCGGGGTGGACTTTTTCGTTGCCTGCGGTCAGGATGTTTAGTTTCTTATCTTTATCGCGAAAAAAAATTCATCAACCGAAAACAATTCGGGCATACCGATGTTGTATCAAGTAGGTTTAGGTTGATAGAAGAGTCCGGCTACCCTAAAACGCCGGGCTTTTCGCTTTTTTGCCAAACGTATAAGGCCTATCCAGAACCAACTAAGCTTCCATAAAAAATTGATTAAATTTGCAACAAGTGCTGTATTTTGTCTATTCTCGAACCACTATGAAATTATGGGTAATGTAAACACACAAGCCGTATCAGCTGCCGGTAAACATAAGAAAAATCTGTTGGTAGTTTTGACATTAAGCGGAACCTATATGGTTGCTGAAATCATAGGGGGAATAATTACTCAAAGCCTGGCACTGCTTGCCGATGCAGCCCACATGCTGACCGACGTGGTGGGACTGCTCCTCGCTTATATTGCGATTAGGATCGGAGAACGAAAAGCCAACCAACAAAAAACCTTTGGATATTATCGAACGGAGATACTGGCGGCCGTACTCAATGCGGTTGTGTTATTGGGAATTTCGGTGTATGTACTGTACGAAGCCTGGCAACGCTTTCAAAATCCTCCGGAAGTCAAAAGTCAATCAATGCTCATCATCGCAGGTATAGGATTAGTCGTCAATTTTATTGGAATGATGATACTGAGAAAGAATTCTGACGAAAGCCTCAATATGAAAGGAGCGTACTTTGAAGTACTTTCGGATCTGCTAACCTCCGTAGGAGTTATGATAGCTGGCATAATAATGCTTACGACGGATTGGTATTATGCGGACCCGCTTGTTTCTGCACTTATCGGGTTGTTGATCATTCCGAGAACGTGGCGTTTACTGATGGAAGCCATAAATGTGCTCTTGGAAGGAGTACCAAAAGGTATCGACATCATGGAACTGCGTAAGTCTTTGGAGGCAATTCCGGGCGTAAAAGAGCTGCACGACCTGCACGTATGGTCGCTTACATCGGGTGTAAATGCGATGAGTGCCCACGTGGTCGTAGAAAACCGGAACGACCTGAACACATTGCTGAAAACCCTGAATGATAACGCCACTACAAACTTTAAAATTTTTCATACCACTTTCCAGATCGAAGATGAGGGGTATGCAGAAGGTGAAATTCACTTATAGATTTTCTTCAAAAATAACCCGATCTCTATGGAAGGACATTAGCCACTGATGCCGATCGGGAAAAACCTTATCAGAAAGATTGGGTCTGGAAAATACGGATCGGCTTTTACCCCGAAAGGGACAGGGCACCCACACAGATGTTACACATCGTACTTCGCAATGACCATACTTTAACAGAAAATACCTATTATTGTTTCGCGGTTGCCAAAAACGCAAAATAATTCCGGTTAGTTCTGAGAATACACTGGCCCCGGTATCGTTTGGTATCGGGGCCAACCGGAATTATCCCGCCCTGTCAACCGGAGACAGTGGCTTGAATGGTGTCGGTGAACAAAAGGGAACGGGTTCCGCCGACCCTGCGTGGCTTTCCCAATCCGGTTTTTTTTCCGGGGAGGCCATTTGTGATCGCGCGGTACCATACGCGCATGAAACGATTTGCCGGATCGCTTTTTTTATCCGCTCCATCCCCTGATTGGTATGGATGTCCACTCCACAGAAAAGGCTATCATTGTGCTGGCCATGAAGGACAAGGTGGTATATCCCCGCGATAAGCAGTGCCGTGATCGCGCGTATATCTACGTCGGTACCGGTAAAATACGGGTCGGTCATCCGGAATAGCTGCTCCCCCAACCGCTCCCGTTCTTCGCCTATCCTGAATAAGATGGGATTCCGCTCTGCCAGCTGCCAAAGGATTATCTGCTGCATTTCTTTGTTATCGTAAAAATAGTCGAGAAGATTTAGCAATATGGACTCTGCAAGCGCACGACCGTGATTCTCACCGTGCTGTTTGATCAGTTCATTGACCTGCTGCTTAAAGCCCACCCAATAGTCCTTATCCCGGATATATGTCTCGACCAGATTATTCATATCTCCGAAATGGTAGTAAAGCTGGTATTTGTTAATACCGGAAACTCCGATAACATTTTTTACGTTCAACCCATTGTACCCGCTGTTGATGATGACCTCGCGCACAGAATCAAGTAGTTTCTGCATGGTCTTCGCACTGTTGTTTACCGGCCCGTAATATTTCCTGCGCGTTTCCATTGTGCTTTTTCTTTAATTTATATCTCTTTTTGCAATGTTCAATTGGTTATCCACATACTCAAATGCTTCAAGCGCACGATCGAGATGCTCTTTCGTATGCGTTGCCATTATACTCATACGAATACGTGCGTCATGTCTCGGAACAGCGGGATAAAGGATTGGATTTGTAAATATTCCCGCCTTAAGCAACAATCTTCCTGCATCTCCGGTAACGTGTGGGTCACCTATCTTCACCGGGATAATGGCACTGCATGTAGTTCCGGTATCCAGGCCAAGGTCGTTTAGCCCCTTTTTGAAGTGATTTATATTCTGCCATAGCTTATCCCGCCAATGCGGTTCTTCGTCGATGAGCTCAATAGCTTTTATGATACCCATGACGGTGGGCGGAGCCGTAGACGAAAATATCTGCTGGCGGGATTGGAACCGGACGAAGTTGGTCACATAAGGATTGGCAATGGTGTAACCGCCAATATGGCCCAGCGCTTTGCTGAATGTGCCCGATACGATGTCAACCTTATCTAACAATTGCGTATCTTCCAGCACACCGCGTCCCGTCCGTCCCAATACACCAATGCCGTGGGCATCATCCACCATAAGATAGGCACCGTATCGTTTGACGAGTGCGAACATCTCATCGAGCGGCGCCACATCTCCGTCTTGGGAATAAACCCCGTCCACAACGACGAGTTTCGTGCGGAACGTGCTTTGAACTGTCTTGAGTATGTGCTCCAATGCAGAGAGGTTGTTATGGGGAAATGTTTTTGCGTTTGTCCCTCTTAACCCCTCGGCGACACTTGCATGTACACCCATATCTACAATGGCGATATCGCTTTTTTTCAGCATCGAGAGCAGCGTAGCACTATTGGCGGTGTAGCCAGTGGTGAAAATGACGGATTCATTAGCCGTTCGATGGTAGAATGCAGCAATCTTTTCCTCCAGCAGTTTGTGGTACTCGAAATACCCTCCGATCAGGGGTGACGCGCCACTACCCGTACCATATTTTCCGATCGCAGTCATCGCGGCTTGTTTTACCATGGGATGCTGACTGAAATTAAGGTAGTCGTTTGAAACAAAGCATACACACCGTTTTGGTTTGATGTCATAAGGCGTAACGACATCCATTTCCGGTCCGCAGCCGGTGGTAGTGTTAAGCCTATAATTCATATGGCCGTTCGCTGCCATGTAGTCCGTGAACCTCGTAAATTCCTTTGCCCGCTGGAAAGCATCCAGCTCATCGATATCCTCAAAGTCCTTGAATGTGGCTGTAGTAAAATCTATGCTCATAATTCTGCGTATATTGGTAGTGAGAATAAGCAGCATATTGGCAGTACTCCGGAATTGCATGGCAGCTACTTATGCGAATGGGATCTCGCTATAAACTGTTAGGTAAATATACCGATTTTCAACCTGATTTCAAGGACTTTTTGGATTTTACCAGATTTTATAAGGTGAAGAGAAGGTATTGTTTGTCCATTCACGCAAGGATATACGTGATCAGGGACGACTATTTCTTTTTCCTCATAATAAAAACGATCCCCGAAGTTCCTCCCGTGCCGTTATAAGCACTGGTAAAATCGAGTGTTTCAACAAGTTCAAATTGATTCTCGACCATATAGTTCAGTATAGCCGCATAAGACTTTTTATTAGTCAGTTTTTTGGAATATTCTTCGCCTGCTTTCAGCTGTTCCGGCGTATCTCCGAAATCCACACCTACTTTTAGCTTTTTGGAAAATAGTTTGCCCTCAACCGAGATATAAGCATACGAATAGGATTGGTCCTGCGCATCCACTATTCCAGTTCTTTGAACATCTTGAGCAAAAGCTGTTAGGCTTACTAGCGTCATAAATGCTAACATTAAAATCATTTTCATAGCTGGTTACTTTTAGGATTGTACAATTAATGAAAACCGATGAAAGCTCTGAGTTTTCGCGAAGATTAAAACCGAATCAGATAACAATCACGATTTCGCTAACTACCATGTATTTCCAGTCAAATTTAGGAATAAACTATAATCTTATTATTTTCAGACAGCTGTATTACGGGAAATTACGCTCAATATATGGGTACCGCCGCAGTCTCCTAAGCATTCATAATTCAACTATTCCACATTATTCCGAAGCAGCTTACATTATTTCCCATGCCCATTTGTTTGCGGAAGGTAAAACCTTAACGATACCCCGCCGTGCAACCATTGGTATTGTTCATTCCGCAATCGACCGATGGGAATCCCGACATATGGTGCGATCACTATATTATACCGTTTTAAGAAAGTCGGGCTTATACGGCCGGATAGCTGGACGAATCCCCAATAGTTGTTCCCCAGGTAAAGCGAATCCGGTTGTCTCATTTTGCTCCGTTCGCTGACGAGACGCCTCGTCGTGTCGCCCGACGAAAGGTCGCCGCGCACCCATCGATTGGTCTGGAGGATATCGGTTCGCCTGTCGCTTACTGCCCTGAAAGGCATAAGCCCCAACGAAGCGGAGAAATTTTCCGAGAACGCGTAATTCAGGGAGAAAGGTATGGATACCATTCCCACGGTGTTCCGGGTCCCCACGGTCTGGGAATTGATGGTGTCGGTCATGTCTGCCCTCCAATTTTTTCCGGCTGTCATGCGTGAATAGTTGATCCCGATTTCGGTGGATATCCGGTCGGTGAGTGGAATCCGAGCGGATACCCCACCGCCGAACGTAAATCCTTTGTCGGTAAACGCAGGATTGAGGTTGACACCGAATCCAATATTTCCAAGATCTACCCCGCTTTCATCTGATCGATGTAGGCTCGGCAGGCTTATGCCCTTACCTCTGTGCGGCGTTCGTTTTGGTAACTTTCCCGCACTTCCCAGATGCTTCGGCAATGGTACCGTTTCCATTTCACTTCCGGTTGGCGGCATGATCATTTTTGCATCGGACATCAGGGTTTCCCGACCTCCCGGCAGTTCGGACGATACCTGTTGGGATTGTATATCTCCCGGAGAATCAACCATGCGGCGGATTTCTCCTGGTTGTATCCCATCCTCTTCATTGGTTTGCCCGGAACGGTCAACCCCCTGCGATATTGAGTCAATGGTTATCGAATCCTCCCTTTGTCCGTTTATATCCGCTGGGAGCTTGGGTGTTTGCCTTGGCACCGGGGTTTCTTTCCTGTCGGTCCCATCCAGCAACGGGAGATATTTTACCGAGGCATAGACCATCAGGAACAGCGAGGCCGCGATACCCGCCAGCTTGACGAAGAGCGGCAGGGGTTTCCGCTGCTTCTTTTTCCTGTGGCGTTGGAAGCGCTCCCATTCCCGGTGGTCATAGGGTTCCTCGAAATCCCGCAGGAAATCCCTGACGCCGGTTATCAATTCTTTCTTGCTCCGCTTACCCATCATACCTCCCCCCGAAATATTTGATGTACAGTGCCCGTAATTCCTGTTTCGCCTTAGCGAGGTAAACCCGGCTTGAACTGGCTGGAATTTGCAGCAGTTCCGCTATTTCATCATGCCTGTATCCCTCCAATTCATATAGGTTGAAAACGATTCGGTGCATAACAGGCAGTCTTTCAAGGAGACGCAGGATATCATCCACCTGTAACCTGTCATCCATTTCCACCGCCGGATGGTTTTCCAGTCGGTCAAGCGATGTCGTTTCGGGCATTGCCCGCTGTACGCGCAGACGGTCGATGGCCGTATTGATGGTGATGCGTACCAGCCAGGCATTGAATGCGGTCGGCTTGTCCGGCCCATCTCCCCTGAAATCCGCAAACCTGTCGAAAGCCTTGACAAAGCTATCGTTCACGACTTCCCTGGCCGTCTCCCGGTTTACCACATATCTTCTGGCCAAACCCATCAGCTTGCCCCAATACAGGCGATAAAGCTGTTCTTCCTGCTGGGCGGTAAGGCTGCCGTGTACGCTTAAGATATCGGCTAAAAGTTCGTTTTCCTTTCCGTCCACGTAAAGTAGCTGTCCTGTCTGTTTAAATCCAAATTCATACGCTCCCATGTATATAGACGGAAATGTTTTGTGGAACGCTAATAAAAATATTGATTTTTTCCTGTTTTTCCATTTTCCCGCTTAAACGGCGGGAATCGCTTAGCGTTTCCGGTAAAGCTGACGTCTCTATCCTATAGAGGGGCAACGGGAATACGTCTTCCCCTCTTTTTAAAAGCGATTCAATGTCTCTGTCCATGCAGCTATCCATCATCGTTCCCGTCTTTGACCGTCCCTCGGAGGTAAGGGATTTACTCGAAAGCCTTGCCGGCCAAACCGACTCCGGTTTTGAGGTGCTTGTTGTCGAGGACGGCTCCACGGACCGATGCGAGTGGGTGGTGGAAACATATGATGGGAAACTGGATATCAAATACATCTATAAGGAAAACTCCGGCCCCGGGCAGGCCCGCAATCTGGGGATCGAGCTTGCCACGGGTGACTACCTCATTTTCCTTGATTCGGATTGTGTGCTGCCACCGCATTATATCGAAACCGTGAAACGGTCGCTTTCGCAGGATTATGCGGATGCATTCGGGGGGCCGGACAGTGCAAAGGAGGATTTCACGGCGGTCCAGCGGGCCATCAACTATTCGATGACTTCTTTTTTTACAACGGGGGGTATCCGTGGCGGAAACGAGAAGATGGAAAAATTCCATCCCCGCAGTTTCAACATGGGCTATTCCCGGGAGGTGTACGGGAAAACCGGGGGATTTTCCGCAATGCGCTTTGGGGAAGATATCGATATGAGCATACGGATTATCGGCTTGGGCTTCAGGACAAAGCTCATAAGGGAAGCCTATGTTTACCATAGGAGACGAACCAACCTCCAGCGGTTTTTCAAGCAGGTATACAATTCGGGTATTGCACGGATCAACCTGTATAAGCGGCATCCCCATTCGTTGAAAGCGGTGCATTGCGCTCCCGCGATCTTCACCGCCGGGGTGGTCTTGATTTTGGTATTGTCCATGTTTTTCTCTCCTTATTTCCTGTTATTCCTGGCCTTCCATGCAGTCGTTATCGGAGTGGATGCCACGGTCAGGAACAGGAGTGTCCCTATCGGCCTGCTGGCAGTTGGCGCAAGTTACATCCAATTGATCGGGTACGGATTGGGATTTCTGCATGCACTCGTTTCGCGGATTCTTTTTCGCAGGGGAGAATTTTCGGCGTTCCAGCAAACTTTTTACAAATAAAACCAATTCAAGAGATATCAGTATTAATGAAAGCAATCAATGGTTTACGTTATCTATGGCACTTATATAAACAGAGGAAAGCCAGCCCCGACTCTTTCATCAACTGGCTGCGGTTCGCCAATCCAGGGATGCTTAACGAAGGAAACATCTACTGCATTGAATACGCAACCGAAAACCTACCATCAGATAATCCCATCATCGAAATAGGCAGTTTCTGCGGGCTTTCGACCAACGCCATCAGCCATTATCTCCGGAAAGCAAACAGAGCAAATCGGCTTATAACATGCGACAAATGGCATTTTGAGGGCACGGAAAACCAGGGCTCATTCCTTGGTTCATCTGATATCACGCACGAGCAATATAGGCGGTTCGTCAAAGAAACCTATATCCGGAACGTGGGCTTTTTCAGCGGCAAATTACCTCACACCATGGAATGTTTCTCCAATGACTTCTTCGACCTGTGGGATAACTGCGCAGCTGCTACCGATGTCATGGGCAGGAATATCCGGTTGGGCGGACCGATCAGCTTTGCCTACATAGACGGAAACCATACGTACCAATTTGCAAGGGACGATTTCCTGAACGTGGATAGGCACCTCGAAACAGGCGGTTTCATCCTTTTCGATGATTCGGCCGATTATTATACCCGGTTTGGCGTCAATCGGTTGGTCAGGGAAATCAAGAAAATGGACAGATATGAACTCATTATCAAAAATCCCAATTATCTGTTCAGGAAAACGAATTACTTTTAGTATGTATTTCAAGCGGGCTGATCAACTGTTTTTGCCACCACTACAGTAACAAAAACATTGCAATACAGGAAACAATTTTTCCGCTTTTTCGGTTTAAAGAAAAAAGGAGGTCTAATGAGACAGCTGGTTTTTGTAGTCGAAGATGATAATACGATAAGGGAACTGGTTTCGCAGATACTTGAGGAGGATTTTCATGTTTTTGGATTCTCAAATATCACGGCGTTCGAACAGTGTGTCAGGAAAATCAGACCATCTCTGGTACTACTGGATGTTAACCTGCCAGATGGGAACGGCGTGGAAGCATGCAGAAGGCTGAAAAAGAATGAGACATTTCGTGAAACCCCGGTTTTGCTAATGTCAGGCGATGCCGTTCCATCTGAATCATTGAGACGGTCAGGAGCCGAAAGTTTTATCGGCAAACCGTTCAATCTGACGGATCTGAAAGAAATGACACAGCAGTACGTTGCTTCGCGGGTTACGGTATCGAGATGATATCCATGATTGGCAGGGTTGGACGACTTCCAGATATCTCTACTTCAAGCAGCTTGAAATAGCCCTTTTCGGCCTTTCCCGGCACCTCTCAACCAGGGATTCAAGCTGGGAAAATAGTCTTGTATTTATCTAAGGTTATGGCTAAATTTGTATTATTTACCTATTAAATAGGACGTTATGAAAAGATATTTTTTTATTTGCTTTCTGGCGGGATACTTTCTATATTCATGTTCCTCATCCCCTACTAACGTAGCAAAGGAGTTTACCGAAAGCATGGCTAAAGGCAAAATCAACGAAGCAAAAAAGCACGCTACCGAGGCCACTGGAAATATGCTTGATTTCGCAAGCGGGTTAGGCGGCCTGTCCGTTCAACCCGACTTTAAATTTGAAAAAATTCGGGACTCTGTTGCCGGTAATCGGGCATGGGTGACTTTCATGGATGGAAAAAAAGAGGAAACAGTAGAGTTGGTGAAAATAGACGGCACGTGGCTGGTCCATATTGATCCGAACGCTATGTAATCTACAAATACCCATCTAAACAGGGGCTATATTTCAATAGTTAGATTTTTCACCGCCAGTCTTTAAAGAATCCCCATCTTCAACAAACTAACTGCCCTACAGAAAATTAATGAGAATTAATGACACTGATATAAAAAAGGCATTGTGAATAACATGCATAAAATATCCTAACATCAAATTATACCTGACTCGCAAATATCCTAATAAGAGACCGGTGATAAACTGAGGTGCAATAAGTAGCGGCGATAACAGCAAAACTGTCATTGAGAACTCATAGTTCGATAAATGAGAAATAGCAAACAGCAATGTCGATAGAAAGAAAACCAAATGAAATTTGTTCTTCCAGAGATAAATCAAACTTAATTCAATTTTCCTCATGATTCGCTTGCCGATATTTGAAATCGACAGCAAAGAATAGTTCGCCAAACCCTTGGACTCAAACCTCAATAAAAGTCGAAAGATTAACTCTTCAAAGAAAGGATTTATTATCACACCCCAAAGGACAAATTTCCATAAAGGCAACTGATGGAACAAAGTATCCAATTTATGTACACCTGTATGGATTAGTCCAAGTTTTTCAATTCCATAAATAATAAAACCGAGCGTTGCTATAATCGGGATTTCTATAGCCAAAACCGAAAAAAGCCTTTTGATTTTTTGGCTTACAGTTTGAATTTCCGCAGGTTTGTCAGTCGGATGTTTTAGAAAGCTGTAAACCTCTCTATATGTTTCTTTGATTGATGAGATCATTGCAAGCGTTTATGCCCAAAATAAGGTTTTTTTGCCGGTTTATCATTTAGTGCCTCACTACTTGTTCTCCCCTGCGTTCTGTTCGATTAATTCTTTATAATATTTTCCGTCGTCCCAGATTTCCTCCAAGCTATGATCATGAAACTTTCCAGAAACTGAAAAGTAATTGATTGCCTGTTTCAACGATATCACGGGATTTACAGCAGGCCGTTGTATAAGCAAAAGGAAGCAAACGCGAGACCACGTTGCAAAAAGATATTCAGTTAGTGTCAACCCGACCTCACCCTATGGCTGTACAAGCAGCCTCCAGGATTATAATGTATGAGAATTTTGAACCCAAACATTTGGAGGTACCGCCAAGAACATTGTAAATCATTCATCAACAGCCGTACCATGAAATGACAAAAACGCAAAGGCCGCCGTTGTATGAAATTTTTAGTGAGTGTCATTTGACTTCACCCTGCGGTTGTACAAGCAACCTCAATAAAAATATCCTTTCTCGTTTAAGCGTAGTGCTAAAAAACTGTGAAAAAAAATGCATTGGTACTCACCTACGCCTATTGTATACGTTTGTTTATAAAAAGGCTATTGTAACGTGGACGGATTACAGCAGCCCGTTGCATACCGAATTATCAACGGTGGACTTAAGACCTTTCATAAAGCGGTTCCGCCAGAAAATTGTAATTCAAGAATCAACAGCAAACCATTGCTGAAAGAAAGGTAATCTTACAGACGGCTCACCATTGCAAAAAATATTCAGTGAGTGTCTAGCTGACCTCACCCTGCGGCTGTACAAGCAGCCTCAATAGTGACATTTCTTTCTGTTTTTCCCAAACGAGAGAGTTGCATATACCTTTATCTTGCATATTTAAGAATATGGTATTTTTCGAACGAGAGAGAATTGTATACGTATGTATTATGCATTAACCTATCATCCCCTGCTGCAATAAAAAGTCATGTCCATCCGACCTCACACTACGGCTGTACAAGCACCTCAACCATAATATTTCTTTCATGTTTTCCCAATGACAGAATAACATATACCGCTATATTGAAGAGAAGTTGGAGACTGTTGTATACTCGTAAACATTTAACCGCTGCATCACCTCTGGAAAACAAAGAGTAAAGCGTTATCTATTCAATGTATGAAAGGCACGACTAAGAGCGTTGCATATTAATCACGTTTCCAACAGGGAGCGTTGTAAGCTGTAAAATAAAGAAAGTCAGCCGCTGTAAAGTACCGCCAGGAAATTGTAAATATGATTACAACTGTTTTCGATCCCAATTTCTATACTATCTGTGTCTTCGAGTGAACAGCAGACCCGTCGTATTATTACTAATCAAAAGGGATATTAAGGGACCGCCAGGAGCCTATTGTATTCACAATCCATCAAAGCATAATTCGCCAACAAGCAAACCAATAGGGCGAACATTGCAAAAAGTATTCAGTGAGTGTTGATCTAACCTCACCCCACGGCTGTACAAGCAGCCTCAAAAATTTTAAAGAACGTTTTATGTGTTTGTTCCTCAACAGTTCCCTAGCCATATTCTTCTTGTAGTGGCCAACACCCGTCTCTGGGCATGCGCCCAGGCACTAGCAGTTGTATGTTCCTTTTAAATTGGTGTGCGTAGCAGCCTCATTCTTCAGCGGCTTCACGGCAAGGCCGTTGTGTAATTCCAAGTAATAAGCACATCTGCCCAGAATACGTGTAGGAGGCCATACCCGCTTTCTACCACATTCGCAGTCGAGACTGTTGCATAAATTTGCTCTGACAAGAGAGTGCAGTTGTAGGCTTCACACGAACAAGGTGTGGTTCTCTGCCGTTGTATATCGAAGAATTTTACTCCTTGATATAAGCAAGCGCCAACCGTTGTATATGTTCGCCGACAAGAGACCCTCCGTTGAAAGAAATTCAGTGAGTATCAACCCTGATCTCACCCTACGGCTGTACAAGCAGCCTCCAGAAAAAATTCGTTAACGGGCTGGGTGTTCACTTAGCTGTATAAGTATGGTATCTTCACCATAAGGAACTTATTCGCAAGAACACAAAACAAGCAGGGGTTGTATATGCCCCTCTACAGGGTTTTCACTTTTGATGTTTTCATCAAGTTCCGAGACTATTGTATATATCAACCAATTATCTCCATAATCCACGAAAATGTACGCAAGTATACTTTACCTTTGGTACTTTCATCAGACGAGCGAATTGCAAACACTTGGAAATAGCAGCCCAGCGCGAGAACAAGAGCAAGATTGTATATATTCAAATGTCTTTGGAATTCAAAAAGGCACCGTCAAGAGCGATGTATATACGTATTATCGCCAAGTGTTTCCAATGGGCGTGAGAAACTACGGTTGTATACAATCCGTTTGTGAACGAGACTATTGTCTATACCTTCGGGAGAACAGCAGCCCGTTTTAAGAGCAAAGCAAACGCGAGAACCACCTTTGCAAAAAAAGTATTCAGTGAGTGTTTTTTAACCTCACCCTACGGCTGTACAAGCAGCCTCAAAGATTTCAAAGAACGCTGATGCAGGGTGTTCGCTATTCCTCAATCACATTGATTCCCGCTTTCTTGGCTTTATAAGCAATTTTCTCTTTAAGCCCGTAATAGCTCCAATTGCGGAGCAGAAATTCTTCTTCTTTGGCCACTTCCTCTTTTTGCTGCTGGTTTACCAACAGCAATGTACCCGCCTGCGTTTTAATGCACATATCAATCAGTCTGCGGCTGTATAAGTGCAACCGGTTGTCCACGTATCGCAATTCTTTGGCATCCCAATCCTCCAGACTTTTCAGCTTGCGCCGTCGGCCTTTGCCCGAACGATTGAACGTGGAACCCCGTTGAAGGCGATGCCTTGCGGCCTGTATAGCGAGCCTCCGGTGCAGGAATTCTTCCTTGTTGCCGATCTGGAAATTCTCTTTGCCTACCTTCACTACAATAGGATGTTCGATGGAAAGGGAGGCTTCAGCAATCACCGTATCTTTAAGTTGGTGTTCGTCACGCTCCATTTCAAATGCCGCTAACAAGTACAGCTTGCCTTTGTCAATCTTCAGCGAACTGGTACGTAATTTCAACGTTCCAGCCAATGTCCGCTGCAATAAGACCTTCTTATCCGACCGATCCTTGCCCAAATAGGTTTTGAACGGTATTTTGAATAGCTTGAACTTAAAATCCCTTCCTTTTTCGTCATTGTGCAGTTTCAGTTTATCAGCCCCGAACGGCATGGGGATACTGCGTTTGTAGTTCCGCAGCGACTTTTCTCCCTTCCAATAGGCACTCCGCTCCGTATTGTATATGCTATGCAGAGTGTTGTTCAGGTTGGAGAAAATATTGGACGGCATCTTACCCAAAAAATTGCTTGAAAGAATCCGATAGGTCGTGTTCATCCGGGAGGAATTCAGGATGCCGTCTTCATCTTTTTTATAGTCGGCCAGCTTCACCTTTATGTCCTCGGTGAAATAAATCAAATCCTTCACGCGGTCCTGCACATACAGGTGAGTGAAAATCAGATTGGCTGCCTGGAACGATAAGAACTGCCACTCATATAATTGCTTGTAATAGGCATCTTTCTGCTCCTTATCTTCGCAGTCCACGTATATCTGTATTTTCCGGGTCAGAATGATGGTTTTCTTTTCCATGGCTACGCAGATTTCTTGGATTTCCGGATAACGGCATATGCCTGTACGAATAGGGATTTGACCTTGACATCATCCAATTGCAATGCCTCGGCGATTTCCTCGAATGAATATTGCAGATCATAGCGCATTGCTAATACCTGCGCCTGCTCGTCGGTGAGCATTCCCTCTGTGACGATGGGCTTGGTACGCGTAGCGCTGTCCAGCTTGGTCGTATCCGAAAGGGCAGCTTTGAGGTTGGCAATGCACTGTTCCATACGTTGGGCCACCTCGTAATCAGAAATGCCGCCGAGATGATGGGCTACGCGTTCATAACTGAAATCGTATTTAAGACATAATTTGATAAACAATTGCTGTTGCTCATCGAGATTTGGTAGCAAGCCATTGAGTTTTTCCAAATGTTGCTGCTTTTCTTTTTCGAGTTGTTCAAGGCAAACGGTATCCTCTTCCTGTTCTTCCTCCAGTTCGTAGCCCAGCATAAACTCCTGGAAATCTTCAATACCATCCAAACGGAGCATACTCCGGTAAAACCGATTGATGGTCTTACCATAATAGGCTTTCCCAGCCTCCCTAAGTTGATTGCCGAGAAATTCATGGAGGTGAGACACGTCCCGGATGATACCACGCAAAATCCACAACCGGAGAAATGCTTCCTGAGCCATGGCATTAGCCACCACATCTTCCTTTACAAACCGGTACGCTCGGTAGGCATAGTGCCGGTAATAGGCATGATAGAAATAATTAAGCCCTTCCTCCTGACCGGCTTTTAATTTGGCAAGATACTTTTCTGCGTTTTTCGTTGATTTGAGTAAACGTTTTATCATATGCGGTTAGTTTACAGTATCAATGCGGTGCATTAGTTGACCGTTTTCAGTTATTTGAATACCTTTACAAAGGTAAAGTTTACAAACACCGTAAACGATGGTAAAAAACCATAACAAATTGTTTTTTACCACAATACGTTTGATTTATATTTGAATATGAATAATGAGATTTTTGAGCACAATGAAGTGCATTTAGGGCATAATGTTCAACGTATCCGTGAAATATCAGGTATCAAGCAATATGAATTGGGCCAACGCTGCAACGGATGGAGCCAGCAGCAGATATCGAAGTTGGAACAATCGGAGTTTATCGATGACGCCAATGTTGCCATATTGGCCGCGGGCTTGGGCGTCACGCCCGAATTTATCAAAAATTTCAAGGAAGAAAAAGTTGTTTACAATATTCAAAGCAACAATAGTCTCCATGACTCTTCTACTCAACATTACCGTTCAACCATAAACAACGAAGTACCTAAAAAACTGCTTGAATTGTTTGAAAAGTTCTTGGAAGAAGACCGGGCCAAAACTGAATCCATTGCCAATCTAAGTAAGGCGGTACTGGATCTGGCCGAAGAGGTGAAAAGGCTGAAAGGTAAATAAACCTACGCCTGCTTTCATTTTTTATTACATATTAAATTAGCTACTCCTTCGGGGATGGCCGACAACCGCCGGAGTTTTTCAAGTTGATCCTCAGTAAAACCTATTTCATATCTGATCAGTTTGTGCGAGGAATGCCATCGTAGAAGCTGACCTGCTCAGGCACCGGCTTTGTACTGTCGGCAAAGAGGGTACCGGTATACCTAGTATACAAACAGATAAGCCCGCACTTAAACAGGCCTGCACTTGTTCCGTGTATCGATTAACCACCACCCAGTTGCGGGGTTTCTGCAACAAAACCAGATGCCGGTTAGAAAATCACCAGTTTTCTTTGCTCGGAAGCGTGTTCGCACTTATATCTTCTTCGCCGTTACCAGTGTTGTTATTTTCAAGTATGCCGTTGTTCTCCTCTGCATTCTGCTCCATTAATTCTTTATAACGTTTTTTGCCGTCTTCCAAGAATGCTTCCATGCTTTGCCCTCCGTCATACCCGGAATAGAAAAATGCATTGACGTTTTTAAGGTCTTTCAACAGGAGATCATAATACTGTTCTGGAAGGCCCGTCTCCGCGAATTCATCCCGGGTCATCTTAAATACTAGGAGGCTGTCCTCGACCACCACATGTTCGACGTAGATGCGGGGAATCATCTTTTGCAGTTTATCGTAAACCGCCTGCTGTTCCGCCGTTCGGAGACTGTCGGGTATCATATGGACATATTCTTTACCCGGCTCAAAATAGTCCCCTTTTGCAACAGGCTCCAAGCTATCCGTTGCTTTCCGCTCCTGGCAGGAAAGTAGGGACATTAGGAGGATGAAGACTGAAAAATTCATTTTCATCCCGTAAAATTACGTGTTTCATTTGTCAAATGAAATTTTATCTCACATGTGAGATAAAATTTTTAGATTTGTAAGATAAAGATAATCAGCATGGAAAAATCAGTTGGAAGCATAGCACGTGTAAAAAAAAACCGAAAAGTATCTTCCGGCCCGCTCAGGGAAAAGTCCCGAACAATGCACAAGCTGATTACGGCCGTGGGTGAAGTGATCCAAAAACAGGGCTATTCCGGACTTAACATCTCCAATATCAGTAAAAAAGCGGGAGTGGACAGGAAACTGGTGTATACCTACTTCGGCAGTCTGGACAATCTCATAGAAACTTATATCAGACAGAAAGATTACTGGAATACAAAGGCAAAAGAAGTCATTGAAAGATTGTCCGAAGATCCACAGTGTATTGATGCTGATGAGATGAGTTCACTGTTGCAGGGACAATTTGAAGCCGTTATCGAGGATAAGTCCCTGCAAAAGTTCATTCATTGGGAAATCGGTGAAAAAAATGAAATCCTGCGCAGATTGGCAGATAGCAGGGAAGAAACAGGTGAACGTTTGCTTCGGCATCTTGACCCGTATTTCAACAAAAAGCATGTCGATCTGAGAGCAATGCTGGCTTTACAGGTCGGAGGGTTATATTACCTTGCTCTCCACGCAGCGTCAAACGGTAGTACGTTCTGTGGAATTGACATTACACAAACCCAGGGCAAAGAACGGATAAAAAAAGCGTTGGATATACTGATACATGATGTATTCGAAAAAGCCGATTTAATAACAGATAAACACTAAACAAATGAAGAAGATTTTTACCCTGTTGAGCGCATTGGGCATTTTATACAGCTGCAGCAAAGAAACAGAGGTCGTGAAATATCCTTACCAACTGACTTTTGATGCTATAGAACCGGTCTCGGAAATGCGTTTCTTTATCGGAGAAACGGAGCTTGACCCTAAGTATCACGAGGAAACCCTCCAGGGGTTCCTGGACCGCCTTTATTCTGAAAAGACAAATACAGGTTATCGGTATTACCAGTCCAAGTTTACGGAACAAGATCCAGATTGGTTTGCTGATTCCTATTTTACGTTTGATGGTAAGGACATCATACAATTCTCCGCTTTGAGTGAAATCAGTAATATAAACCAGGTGGGCGAGACGACGGTACTGAAGTCGTCCGCTACAAATAAGGTAACCGATGATCCCATTGTGAAGTCTGATCTTTTTAAATACGACATTGACATCAATTCAAATGGCACTTATAATATCCAGTTCATTGTACGCAACCAAGAGCATGCCCTTGAGGTTTCTCGGCTCTATTATAAATTGGTTCGATACGATGAAAACGGAAACCGCAAACAACTTTCCTTTGGTACCATATCCAATGAATTCAATGAATCGTTCATCAAAACATTGACGGAACGCGACACGCTCGCAATCAAGGAATACCGTTTAAAGTATTCTATGAAACAGTAAAAGGGCAGAACCTATAAATATCATTTTATGAAACTACGAATCAACTCATTGGGCAATTACCTGCGCATAGCGCTATTATGGGTATTTTTAGCATTATCCATCCTGTCCTGTAAAAAGGAAAAGCCTGTGGAAACCGAAGACCTGGAATTTATACAGGAGACCTATTATATATCGGAGGGGGATTATGTTAATGTGTTAATTGCTAATGGCAACAAAGAATATTCACTGAGCGGCTTCGATGAGGAACTTATTGTGCCAATGGTCTCGGTTACCGATTTTCCTGCCGGTGCCATCTACATCAATGCGCTAAAAAAGGGGACAACAGATATTATGGTCAAAGACGACATAAGCGGACAAGCGGCCAAATTGACCATTCATGTAGTCGATCCCTTTTTAGCGATGGAGGTTAGTGACATCGTTCCGATTATAAAGGATGAAGAATATGAAACCGGTCAGGCCATCCGGGATAAAATAAGGACGGAACCACAAAGTTTCTTTGATTTTGAAACCCGGGAAGTGCTGGTATTGCAGCAAAACGCCGATAATCAATTTTGGCTCTTCAAAAATGAGGAAGATGCAGTACGTGGCAACATCCATAAGTCTGGAGAATTCACGATAAGGTTCTCGTATGGTGGCCCAAACAGATTACAGCTGAAGTACGATGGTTCGGAAGAAGCAGTCGAGTACGACCTCTATACGCCTGACCAGACCGCCATTTCAACGCTGTTACGGTGGTCTCAAAACAGCGGAGCAGAAAATAACACGGAAAAAGCACAATCCAGTGCATTGAGGTTGTCCCTTGGTTCAGAAAGAGCAGAAGTTCGCCAAAACACCTCGCCTGTAGATAACAATCCACAACTATTCTTGATAAAGGACTTTACGTCATTTTTTAAAGAGTCATATCCTACAGTCGAACGTGTTGACCTGTTCCAGAGCATGCGTATATACGAGCGATCCCGATATTTGAAAATTGCGGATGGGATTTTGAATTAGCATTTCGAATATGCCCCATATTTTATGCAGTAACCTTACCATACTCCTGTTCTTTTTTAATAGTAGTTTGGGCTATACACGTTGTGCCGACTCCCTTGCAAAGTCATCAAAAATAGATTCGCTTTTTGAAACACTGAAAAACTCGCTACCTAATAACGCTGAGGTTTCCGCGGCTATTATCAGCAACGGGGCAGTCACTTATCTGGGATTTAAGAAAGAAAAGAAAAAGTGGCTCGCTGTGGACAATCGCCGCTCCGTCTTCGAAATCGGCTCGATCACCAAAGTATTTACCTCTACCTTACTCGCCCACGCCGTTTTCGATGGAGTTGTAGATTTAGATGCGCCTATTGCATCGATTTCACCCTTCCCCATAAACGGAGCAGAAAAAGACGGACAGCCCATTACCTTGGTTTCGTTAGCCAACCATACCTCTGGATTACCGAGGCTGCCCAGCAAACTCATGCGGTCCATGATAACAACGGAACTGATAGCGGCTTATTTATGGCCTTACCTCAAAAAACACGGGAATCCCTACTATGGGTATACGAAGAAAAAATTCGATAAGTATCTCCATAAGAGTGTTAAGCTGAAAACCGTTCCCGGAACAACATTTAATTATTCAAATTTGGGCGCTGCATTACTGGGGTATCTTTTGGTGGCAAAACAGCATACCGACTATGAAACGCTATTGAAGAAACAGATTTTTAATCCTCTCGGTATGGAGTCCTCTACCACCTGCCGAGAGTCTGTAGCCGACCGTCTGGTACAGGGCAGGAATAGCGCCGGGAAAAAGGTAAAAAACTGGGATCTATGCGCTATGGAAGCAGCGGGTGCCGTACTATCTTCTACGGATGACCTCGCTAAATTTGCGCTCGCCAATTTCAAACCGGACAGTGTACTCGACCTGCAACGGAAACCCACCCTTACCGATGGCAAAGAAAACGTAGCACTGGGCTGGTTCATCGTGCATTATACAGACGGCAATGAATATGTTTGGCACAATGGCGGAACAGGAGGATATTCAGCGTCAATGGCCCTTGACCCAACTCTTGGCAACGCGGTCATTCTACTGACAAACATCGGCGGAAAGAACGCTATACTGGATTCGATCTGTCATCAATTGATGGAACGCCTTTTATCCGAAAAATGATGTGAATGGATACAGCCGTATCGAGTTGGTTTCGGGGTACAATGGTGACCCATTTATGTGAGTTCAAAACGATAAACTGGTGTGCAATGCAACGGATACAATGGTTTCGCCAGTAGCCCACCGTTTGCTTTGCTTATCAAAAAAGGAAACGGTTGTCTGCTTATGCTGAAATCAGCAGCCTCACCCCTACCAGGAACAAAGCAATAGCCAACGCCTTGATGATGAAACGCCCGTGTATCTTTTGGGAGAGAACCGCACCGACCTGTGCACCCACCATTGCCCCTGCTCCTAAACTGGCAACGACTTTAATTACCTCAGGGGAACGGTAGGCACCGTTCGCAAAATGTACGACTACGCTAATCGTGGCCATAATGGAAAGTATAAAGTGAGAAGTCGCCGTCGCGACGTGTGCCGGGAAATGCAATACGCCGGTCATGAAAGGGACATGGATAATTCCCCCGCCGATTCCCAGCAGGGGAGAAAAATATCCGACGAACAAACTCACAATAATGCCGCTTCGCCTGTCATAAGCATATTGAAAACGCGTCCCATGTGCGTCGGTAAGGCATCGGCTTACCCAACCTTTCCGGGGAGGTCGGCCAACGGTGCCTGTCTCTTCCCCACCACGGATAAACAGGAACGCAGCAATGGCCAAAACGGTGATACCAAATCCTACACTGAAAGCCGAGATCGGAATAACTGAGGTGGTATAAACCCCAAGTATGGAGCCGGGAATGGTAAAAACAGCAAAAAGCAAGCCCGCCTTATAATCAACACGCTTTTTAAGTATGTAAGCGATTGTTCCCTAAATAGCGTTAATGGCAACCACAGCCATGGAGACCGCCGTCACGATGTCGGGGCCGAATCCGGGATACTCAATTAAAAGAAAAGGAACCAAGAGGAATCCGCCGCCGGCACCTATCAAGGTACCCAATGCCCCAACAACCAACCCAACTGTAAATAAACTAAAAACACTTAACACGCTGTGATGAATGTATGATGTTGCACAACCGGTAAAAAGTCCTCCGAAGGTAGGGGATTTGATGGAAATATCAAAGTATCGGCTTCGAACGGTACTTATTCCTCCCGGGTCACCAGCAAATGGGCCAGTTCCGGATCATTATAAATCCGTTCCATTTCCTCGTCTACGATGGCCATTACCTCGTCTTTGATTCGACGATAATTATCTTCTATTTCGGTCGCGGTGACCATCCTTGGTTTCGGGATGGGTATATACGCTTTCTCCTCTGCGGCAAGCGCCTCATGGTCATTGATGATTTCATTGTGGAATATTTTCTGCGGGATCTTCTGGTCGGGATTGTCCGCAACGGCTCCCACGAATTCGCCGGAACTCAAATTGGATATGGTGGAAGCCGGTACTGCCGATTCCAGTTGCGTGGATTTGCTCAGCGAGGTGTCGCTGGCGTTTATGGAAAGGCTTTCCCGCTCCTGCATAATTCTGCCGAAGCGTTCTGAAAGCGTTTTCGCGGTATCTCCCACCACCTGACCAGAGATGATGTTTCCAACGATATTAAAAATGACATCGGCCACTTCCTTGCCGTAATCGTTCCGCAACTGCGATATATCCTGTACGGCAAGGACGGTGGCCACCTTATTCCCTCTTGCAGTGGCGATCGTACCCTGGATACCCGATCCAGCACCGCCGCCACCAATATAAATAGTGGGGAACTCATCGAAGATTAGGGAGCTCTTCAGCTTCCCCTTCTGGTTGACCAGCTTCAGCATGCGGGAGACATAGAGCGAAATGACCGCTCCGTAGACCTGCGTCTTCTGCGGGTTATTGCCCATGCACACCAATTTGGGGTCTTCGGGGTTATTGATATCCAGCGTGAAATCGTTTCCGGTCAGTACATAGTAAAGCATAGGCGAGGCCAGTCTCGCCATCGTGATCTTTGCCGAAGCAATCTGACCTTCCAATTGCTCCATGGCCCCATTGACGTAGGCCGTCACAAAGGGATTGATGAGCACCTCTATCTCCGGCTCGGTACGGAGCACCGGGAACAGGTTATCATAGGGCATCTGCATGAGCTCGATGACATGCGGGAGCGTACAGTACTTTCCATCCTTGTATTTGCGGAGGTACCAGATGATGCCCGTCACAAAATTTATCGGGGACTCGACGAAAAAATCCCCGGCCTTCTTAATCCACTCGCGATTCAAGCCGAGCATGATCGTACGTGAGCTTTCGGTCGCATCGGTAATGTCGTTCATGCTTTCCGGATACAGGGGATTGCATCGGTGGTAGATATGATCGAAATCGATGACGTAGAATTTCGGTTCCTTTTTGTAACGGTTTTTGTATTTCAGGAATGAATTGTAAGCGATGATGGATAAGTCATCGTACTTGAAATCATAAAGGAACATGCTGAATCCCTTGCTGATGTGCTGCGTGATGACGTGCCTGACGATAAAATAGCTTTTTCCGGTTCTTCTTCTCCGCCTCACCTGGATCCGGGCGTGCCCGCGATGAGCAGCGCCCGGAAAGGATTTATGATGTTAATCCATGAGTTCCTGATTTTCCCCTTGAGGTTATACCTTGCCGGTAGGTTGACCGAATATTCGCTCTCCAGCAACCGTTCCTCCTGGGGGAACGTTTCCTGCAGCCGGTTGAAGATATCGCTCGCCAGCCGGTTGCGGATGATCCTGGACAGCAGGCTTCCACCGTAAAGGATAAGCAGGTAGCCGATGGACGTTACGGTCATGTACAATCCCGCAAGCACCCCGACCGATGCTTCCAGTTGCAGCAGCAGGAAGCTGACACGGTAGATGATAAAGCCACCGATGAAATGCCGCAGTGCAGTGGGCAACTTCAGCTTTTCGTCCTTGCGTCCCCTGGCTCCGACGAGCGAGACGAGCAGCAGCGCGAGCGCCGCAACCTTGGAAACATGGAAATGATTGAACAGTCCCATGTTGCCGATATGTCCGAGCAGTTGCTCAATGATGCGGTGGGTAAGTCCCCACCTGCCGAATGCGGCATAGCAGTACACGTAAAAGTGAAGGCATAGCAAAACGATGCTCACTTTTCTGATGAAGTCGATGATTTTCCTTAAAGCCTCCGCGTTCTCCCCTGTATTCATTCCCCCTCCGCTTTAATGGTTATTGCTGCTCTGTGCGCAGATTTTTCCTTTTCTTCTCCCTAGGTACATCGCGAACTGCCACTTCGTATCCATCTCCCAGAGCGATCTCCCTGAGTCGTTGGATGACCGGAAGCTCGTTGGCAGGGTAACCGCTCTGCACCGGCGTGTCCTTACGTTCAGCTCCGGTAGTGGCATCCATACCTTCGGTTTCGTCAATGGTTCTACGGTAGCTTCCTATCTTTTCCAGAAATGCCCTGTTGATGTATTGCTTGCCGAGACTTCTGCCATCGAATACCGTGCGGGTGCCGTTATCGATGAAAGTAATGCCATGGACGCTGCCCGCCGCATTTTCCCGGAGCAGGATTCGGATACCCTGTGCCTGGAGCCTGGCCTGTAAGCTGACGATATCAGTTGCCTCGGAAACAGCCTTGTCCAGTTGGTGACGGATACGCAGCCCATAGGGCTTCCTCGCTTCCCTGTTCGGACCGAATTTCCGTTCAAGGTTACGCAGTGTCGGACTGCCGTATATCGAGCTTGCCTTGATCGGAACGCCTACTTTTTCCCCCCTGGTGTCCAGCAAATGATAGGTAATCCCGCCCTTTTCATGCATCCGGCTGCCGGGGTCACCGCGGTTCGCCAGCACATTGAACTGCCGCAGGACCGTATTCAGTTCGGATAGCGAGGTAAACCGGTAACTGGATACCACCTCCCTGACGATCCCGGAAATGGCCGCCTTGGTTTCCGTTTTCCCATAGCGCGCTTTTTCAAGACGTACCGGCCTGAGCATGTAGGCCATCTCCGCTTTCTGATCCTCCGCCCGGATGAGATTGTAACTGTTTTCGATTGCTTTCCTTGCCTTTTCGGATTGGTATTTCCCGATATTATGTGTCTCGATCCGAGCGCCGCCGTCAGCGATGTTGACCGTGGCGATGTGGATATGTGGATGGGAAGCGTCGTAGTGGCGGTAAACAAGGAACGGCTGTGCGCCGAATCCAATGGCATCCATGTATTCCGACGCGATGCTTCGGAGCAGGTCGTCATCCACCGCATCCTTCCGCGAAAAGTTGAGCGTAATGTGCAGGGCGTTCGTCCTGGTCTGCTCATTCTGGCGTGTCAGCATCTCGAACCTGTCCAGCTTGTTCCTGAAAGAGAGCCCGTCCGCATCACGCGGGAATCCCGCTGCCATGAGGATTTGGGCCTCTGCATTCCGCACCTTGGTTTCGTTGTAATTCAGGATGCCCCTGATGCTCTTCCCACTCACGATTCTGGCAACCATTTCCTTGAAAGTTTGTCAACAATGATTAATAACTCTTCGACTTTCCTGTCGGTCTCGCCGTAAAGCTGCTGGACTTCCAGCGCGTGGACGAGCCTTGCTTCGGGCAGTTCTTCCAGGTGGAACCGGCGCGTGATCTGGTTGATGTTGGTACCGATGCGCTGCAGTTCCTTACGGATTTCCGACAACCTTTCCATGACCGCGTCGAGGGAATCGTCATGGGTCTCCACGGTTATTTTCCGGTCGTCAAGGAGATTCCTGAGCAGTGCACTGTGCGATCTGATACCCCGGCTGCGCTGGAGCAGTGTCGAAAGTTCCCTGTACTTTTTTGCGGTAACGCGGGTGTGTATCCGGCATGTAAGCTTCTCCGTCTTCCCCATATATCCCCTCTTCCCTTGCTTCGTTATGCCTGAATCGGGCCGGGCAATAAGCCCTGTTCCCGATATTTTCCCTCCCGAGGTCGGTTTGCGCCACCCGGACATAGGCCGGTTTGTCGACAAACCTACATCTTGCTGATTGCCCGATAAGGTTTCCCCTTGCCGTTAATCACTTTTTCGGGCGGCTTTTCAGCGCAATCACAAATGTTGCCCTGTTGACTTTCTTTGCTTCCGTTTATCGGCTTTTTCCTGTTGCTGTTCGGCGGCATCCTTCCGTTTGGAAGCGCGGAGATATTTGAATTCAATTCTGGTATCACGCGGGGGTTCGCCATTGACCAGCCTCTTCTTCCGCTTACATTGGAAATAAGCATTCTCGTATTTGATTATCAGTCCGTCCTCCAGGTAAAGCGGTAAATCCTCTGGTTTGTCCACATCATAGTAGCTGAATTCTGAAAATCTTTTTTCGGGATCTATCTCCCTGAACATGAAGTAAATCTCCTCGTATATTTGATTGGTATCCATTATAATCCCTCCGATCCAATTCTTGCTTTTTTTAGCGGGGCATGCCCGTGATCCAAATTTTCCCCGATCCGTTATCCGGAAGCGGCATCTATATTTTCCGTCCCCTGCCGGCGGAGCGCTTATCGGTTGGAGCAGCTATCCTGGGCCCTTGGCCCCGGATTTTCACACCGGCCGATTTAGCCTCTCTTTTTAGGAATTCGGTCACCTCTTTCGGTATATGGATATTGGCCCGCGCCTGGTCGTACCGCCCGACCTGAAACACCTGCGGATATGATTTGCCGTATTTGACTGCCAGGTCCAACGGGAAACCGAAGCCCTCCAGGTCGCTGGGTCTTCTTGTCTCAAAGTAAATACCCGGCTCGATAACCCAGAACTCGTCTGTACGCAGTGGATTCAGCCTGAGCGAAATAAGTGAGCCGATCCCAATGCCGTTTTCAAGGAGTCTCACAGCGGAATGAAACCTTCCCATCCCGCTCTCCCAGGCCACGGATTCATCCAGTGACCTGTAGTCGATGGCAAGCATGTCCCGGACGGCATCCCCGGCTTTGTCGTAGAAATACTCTTCGTAAAACGGAATGCCGCTTAAACCGCGATCCCGTTGCTCGCCTGAACCGAAATAACGGCTGGTAGTGGAAACCGAATAAGGAATCCGTTTTTTGGCCTCCTGTTTTAGCTGACTATATAGCGCCTCATACGCCAGGGTGTCTTTGAAGAGCAGCCCGTTCTCACTCACCAGATACCTCGCCAGGATCGAGGTCCTGTCTTTATGGTAGTCTTTGAAAGCGCTGAAACTAAGCCCGGTCTTTTTCTCAAAGCCACCAACCGTACCGGGAAAATCGTAGTAAAGACCGGGCGTATCTTCGCCATCGCAGCCCATTCCCTGCCCGGGGTGGACAACTTTCAGCTCCATCTCCCTGTCACCGGTATTCGCATCAATAATGGCTGCATTGATCAGCATCTTACCGTTGTACCGTCCCCTATCGATCGTGCCTAGAAAACCGTATTCATTAATCCCTGTCATCCCCGAGATCGCTGCCAAAAGACTCCCGAAATACCGATGCTCCCCATTCGGATGCAGTGACTGTTGACCATAATTCGTCTCAAGAATGTAATTCCTTTTTTTCCGGTCTTTATCCATTTACATATTTTTTATGGTGTGAACACGGCTACGGCTGTTCCGGGCCATGGCGTTTCAGTGAATAGCTCATATACCCTTGCGATTTCGCTTTCCCCTGAAAAAAGCGGTCTCTTGCTGACGGACATTCTGTTTCGCTTTTTTGGGCACCCAGCCGGGATCGAGCATGAAGTTGAATGGTATCGGTTTGCCACCCGCCGTACGCAGTCCCAGTTTTTTTTCTGCCGGATTTTCCGGTGCGGAGACAAAAACCTGCTGCTCGCCGTCAACACCGGCAAGGTTCAGCGGCACCTCTTCCCCCCGGAGTATGGATCGGACAAGATCACCGACGAATACGGTTCCATCCAATGGAAGCATGTTCACCATTGTTTCGACCTGTGCCCTTGTAAGTCCCCTGACAAGTTCCATCGGATTCAACCCATCCGATGAAACAGCGGTCGGGTCGATGATAAACCAACCCTGCAAATCGTGTTCATGGGAATTGAACTGCCTGGCATGGACCGGCCTTCCCCTCAATAAGTTGGATATTACCCTGGTGTCTTCCGACAATCCGAAACGTTGTTCCACCCGGTTCCAGTCCTTCATTTGCCAGACATCTTCCTGTACATAAATTTCCATGAACGAATCGGACCAGTATTTAACCTGTAGGTAGTCAGCAATTTCCTTTGACTCCTCAACGCCATTCAACCGCTGGATGCTATCCTTTATGGCCCGGATATGCGGCAGCAAAACCACATCCTCTTGCTCGTTGAATTCATACAGTCCGTCATCCGCTTTCCAGTCGATATGCTTCATCCGTTCCTCCAGGTCCCGGGAATCTATGCCATCGAACACCCCGTGCTGTATTTCGGGAAAGGGGGTGAACGTGGCATGGTTGATATCCGCATGGTAGCCCCCGTCTGTTTTTTCAACCGGTATGCGAAAAGCGACTATCCCATCTTCCTCTTCGGTGGAGCAGCTGATTTCAAAACTGTCCGGATTAGACGTCAGTGAGGAGGCGATTAAGCCGCCCAGGTTAATGCCCGGATAATATTCCAGCCCCGTCCGCCGGATAGATTCATAGAGATCATCCAATCGCCCCGAAACAATGCTAAATGCGAGAATGGCATCGCAGATCCCGCGTTCGTCTGCCCGGAAAGTCCGGCTATTTTCGTAGGCATGCTGGAGCTCCTTTGCCAAATCATCCCAATTGTCCTCGGGCCAGTATTTGAATATAAGTTGGCTCTGGATTTGCTCCCCGTCGAAATCTGGTTCGGCGGTGAGTTGCCATAGATCGCTTATCACTTTTTTATATTCATCCGACCCTATACCTGAAATCGCACGTTCAGGTTGCCGGTACCAATTGATACCTGCCATCCTTTTTTCAAGCTCGGCGGTGTCGATACCATTGATGGTTGTATGGTCAATGGTAAACGGCAGACGATGCGTGGCTTTGTAGCTCTCAAGCCGGTAAGCCATGAATTGCCTGTCGTGGACGAACCGGAGCTCGTACCGCATCGTTTCTTCCCCGAACGCTGTCTCGTGGCGGACGGTGAATGACGCATCGGACTCCCGGTGCTTTTTCCTGATTTCCGCTTCGAATTTTTCCCCTTCGAACCCGAGCGATTTGAGATAGTCGATCAATTCCTCTATATTATCTTTACCTGCCATATCGAGCACGTTTTCCTGGGTTATAGACCTTTATTTTTATTGACATTTGGCTTTTTCCGTTTGACCGGTTCCTGCCTCTTGCCGGAAGATGCGGTAGGTTCAGGCGTCCAATCCGGGTCAAACCTGAAGTTGAATGGAATAGGTTTCATCTTATCTGTGTACAGCTCGAGCACTGCCAGCCCCGGATTGACCGCGATGTGCACATCAGGTCCGTTATGTACCTTTGCCAGTACAGGGTTGCCGGAGATCAGGGCGTCACGGATGGGGTAATGATCGAAGTTCCGGAACGGGATCATACGCAATTGCGTCTCCAGTTCATTCTTCGTTAAACCCGTTGTTGTTTTAAGGAGTGGATTGCCCTGTTCGTCCTTTGTCTTCCTGTCGAGCCATACCCAAGTGCTTTCCCGGACATCATCGACGGTGACGGCTTGCATCACCGGCCTGCCGCACCACAGATTGTACATTTGTTCAGCGGTGTATTCGAGAGGGAACTGCACGGTCTCCTTCTTCCTATGGTTTATATCATTCCATGCTGAAGTGCTAATCATATCTTCGAAGAAGGTGACACCGATCCAGTACTTCAGCCGCAGGAGGTCTGCTATTTCCGCTCCGGCCGTATCCTGGTCCAATCGATGCAGCTGTTCCTGTACATCATTTACCTTGGGGAAAAACCTGGGTTCTTCCCAATCCCCGGTAACACGGAAGAGTTCATGGTCATTCTTCCAATCAATACCCGTCATCAACCTCTCCAATCCCTCGGAATCAATGCCGTTGTAGAATCCGTGCGCTATGCCGGGGTGTGGGATAAAAGATACCTCGCAGTATTCAGGTTCGAATTCATACCCTTTCTTACGGACGGTGATCCGGTATTCGGCAAGACCCTCGGGTCCATTTCTGAAACAATCGATCCCGAATTGTACCAGATCCTTCGACAGAATTACCTCCAGCTTACGGTAAAGATCGGCGCCGGTATACTCCTCGAACCCCAGTGTATCAAGGCTTTCGAGAAGCACATCGAGCCGTCCCGAAGCTTTATGGTACGCAAGATAGATATTCGGAATCGCGAGGATTCCGCTGTCGAACGAACGCTCGAAATCGTACTCAGGCTTTACCGCAGAATGACGGTGTAATTCAGCAATAGCTTTCGGCCAGTACTTGTAAATTAGCTCTTCCCGTATGGCATTGGCGGCGATGTCTTTTGAACGGTCAAGAAGGTCCAGTTGCCGCATCACTTTTCTGGCATTCTCCCTTTCTGCATCCGCTGCAGTGTGCCCTTTTCCGTCTTTGAAATACTTAAACCAGTCGATGCGTTTCATCTGCTCTTCGAGGTCGGCGGTGTCAATGCTGCTATAGCGGAGATGTTCGATCTCAACCGCTGAGCGGAAAGTTGCATTGTATCGCTCCAGAATGGGTTTATCGCCCTCCAGCGGCATTTTGAAGCGCAGCTCGAAGTCCATCAGCTCTTCCCCGAAATGCACGCGGTGGTTGACGGTAAAAAAAGGAAGTCCGACTTCCATTCCTTTCACAATATCGGCTTTCAGTTGATCCCCTTCAAATCCAAGGGATTTGAGGGGGGTGATTAGTTCTTCTGCTTTGTCATTCTCTTTCATACCTTTGTTTATTGGGGTGTTAAAAGCCTTTTCCTTTGCCTTTTTGTTTCATTTTTGGCTTTCCAAGCTCCATCTTCAAAAGGTTTAAGGCTTCAGACGGTTTCCAGTCCGGGTCTAAACTGAAATTAAAGGCAATCGGACGGCCGTCGGATGTGTGCATCTGAAGGCCAAATGCCTTTGGGTCCACAGTCACTGAAACGCTCTTTTCGCCGCTCGGATTTAATTCCAGGATATTGCCCTCAAGTAATCTATTCCTGGCTTCATAGCGTCCGGTGGCACCGATAGGAAGCATGCTGAGCTGTCCGTCAATTTCTTTTGGAGAAACTGCCTCCACCTGCTCTGGCCGGTGTTCATCGTTAATCCGCCACCAGATTGCCGTTCCTTCTATTTTGCTGGCTGTGCGGTCAAAGATTGGTCTTCCCTGCATAAGGCTGAACAGGGTGCGGGCGGGAAACTCCAGTGGAAATTCCACCTGGATTTTATCCCTTCCTTCCAGTTCCTCCCAGGCGGTTTCTTCGATATTGTCCCCAAAAAAATCGAGGCCAACCCAGTATTTCAGCTTCAGTTTATCGGCAACCTCCGCACCAACCATGTCTTGGCTCAACCGATAGATCTGTTCCTGCACATCATAGACTTTCGATCGGAACTCGGGATCCCCGTCTTCAGGAAATCGGAATACGTTGCTGTCGTCCCACCAATCGATTTCCCTCATCATCGCTTCAAGCTCGGCCGAATCAATACCATTGTAGACCCCATGTTCTATTTCAGGATGCGGGCTATAGGTAGCCCGATATATATCCACTTCGTAATTTCCATTCTCCCAGCGGACTGGCACTTCGAACTCCGTTAACCCGTTTTCGGAATTTTTGTAGCCGGTGATATGGAAAGCCCCGGGTTTCTTGGACAGTTCTCTGTTCAGTATTGTATACAGGTCTATCTTTGCGAATTCCTCCAATTGCGAAAGGCTTATTTTTTCATAAAGTTCTTCCCGTTTGCCTGACAGGATATTGTAGGCGAGCCTGGCATTTGGAATCCAATCTCCCGAAGAATACTCGGCACTTCTCTCATGGCCTATGGCCATATAATTGATTTGCGGATGCTTATACAATTCGTAGATTTCCTTCGGCCAATATTTATAGAGCAATTGCTGGTGGATCTTATTGGCGGCTATATCGGTGGCATGGTAAAGGGTATTTAGCTGTTTCATTACGTCCTTGATGGAATTCAGCCCATTGCCCTCCGCTTCGTGCTGTTCTCCTCCTGTCGTGAAAAAGAGGGGCCAATTAATCCGCGCCATGCTGTCTTCCAGGACAGACGTATCGATGCCGCGATAGTTGATATGCTTTATTTGCACCGATGAACGGTAGTTGGCCTTGTAGCGCTCGAGTTCGTATACTCCGTTTACACCTGTCGTAATAAGCAACTCGAATTGTATCGACCCTTTGTCGAAAAGCACCCGATGGTCCACCGTGAACCTGGGCAATCCAATATCCGCGTTGCGGACAATTTCTTTTTCCAGCGTTTCCCCTTCAAATCCGAGGGATTTCAGGTAGGCAATCAGTTCATCCACATTGCTCTCTTCAACCATGATTTCATTTTTTGGATTTCAGATTCCCCTGCCTTTTGGTTTCCGGAGGGTGTTTGCGTGCTTCTTTTCCGTTTGCGGATTTTTCCGTGCTCCGGATTGGACACAATTGGCCTGGGCGGGATCATGCACGATTTCAGATTTACTTGACCCAATACCCGGAAGGATTCCGTACAGCGGGCGGAGGTCAGTATCGTAATAGTTGAGCCGCCATTTTTCAGGATTGGCTTCGATATACATATCACGTCCGTTCGATAACTGGATGCGTGCCCTGCCTCCTTCGCAGATATATGCGCACAGATCACGCAGGTTTCCATCGGGCATATCAAGGGGTAACCCCCGGAGCATGCGTAAGGTTTCATCGTGGGTCATCCCCTCGATGTCCGTACCCTTTACGGTGTCACCGCTGTAATCAGCCCTTGTCCACCGCCGTTCCCCGCGGTTTTCACGGTCGCCAAGCCAGATGGCCCGGCCACAGAGCTGGTTCCAAGCCTTGTCCACGTCCATGTCCTCCGTTGAAAAAACCTGACTATAGCCATCCTTTGGCAGGTGCAGGGCGGCGAGGCCTGGATGCAATGGTTCCTCGGGAAAATACCGCTGCATCATCTTCAGGGCCGCTTTTTTGGCGTTGCTGTCCTCCTGTGCTGCGAGTGCCTCGATCTTGCGGAGCAATCCGGTCTCCGTCTCGGTCAATCCCTGCGGCGGGAAAAATCCGTACGGTAACGCCCGGTCCCACAGAAGCGGGGGACGTGCCTGAATGATTTCCCGTTCCAGCTCCGCGGTGTCTATTCCGGCATAGACACCATGGATGTACTGGGGATATCTGAACCGCGTGATGGTGTATTCATTGGCCGTATGGGGAAAACCGCTCCCGTCAAGACCGATATCAACCCGAAGCTCCATGATTCCTTCATCACGCGGCTCCCGGAACGTGAAGGTAAATTCTTCCAGGCTCCGCGATAAATCCTTTATCAATTGTTCGTAGGGATTTATGCCCATATCAATGAACTGTTCGGCCAGGTAGTCCAGCCTCCCCGAAATGTGGCAGAATATCAGATTGGCCGTCCACGGAAACGGGTCATCCGGCCGGTATTCCCCACCGCTTTCATACCGCTGCCGGATCCTTTCCAGGTTGAACGGGTTGTAACCGGTGTCGGCAAAATATTTGAACTGCAGTTGCTCCTGTATCTCCATTCCCTCGAAACTGCCGCCGGCCGACAGCTTTAGGAAATCCATAAGCACCCGATGCGCGGCTCTATCCGATTTCCATGACCGCTCGTCCGGGTGTTCCGCGAACCAATTCCGCCAGTCCACCTGGGCTATCCGTTTTTCAAGCGATGCCGTATAGATGCCGTCCACAATCCGATGCGTAATCACGATCGGATCGGTGTGGGTGGCCTTGATGTTCATGAGCGCATAGCCGTGCGCTGCGTCTTTTGTGAATACAAGCTCATAACGCATTCTCTCTTCCCCGTATCCGGATTCGTGCAGGACGGCAAAGCCATCATAATTGTGTTTGATCCTGTCCAGCAATTCGCGTGTCAATTTTTCACCGGTGAATCCAATCCGGTTCAGATATACAGTGAGTTCACGATGCACTTTTTCGATATCCATCCTGTCTTTTTTTTGCGTCATTTCACCCGTTCCCTCAGATACCGTTGCTCCTGCCTCCCGTCCTTCTACCAAGCTGTTTTGCCATGGTCGGCTTCTGTGCCGCTGCCGGCTTCCAGTTGGGATCAAACCCGAAATTGAATGGAATCCGCTCCATATCGGGTGTGTAAAGGTTCAGGGTTTTACTTTCCGGATCGGCGCCGAGCAATACGGTCTTCCCGCCCTCAACCGGGAAATCAACGATTTCGCCATCCATCAGTGCATCCCGTATGCCGTAAAACGCCCGATCGGCTATGGGCAGCATTTTGAGAAGCGATTCGAGTTTATCGATCGTGAAGCCCCTTATCTCCCTTAGGACTTGTGTGTCGCCATGATGCGCGCCCGTTGCATCCAGTTTCAGCCAAAGCCCGGATCCCTGTACGAATTCCTCCATATTCCTGTCCATGACGGGCCTGCCCCGCATCACGTTGAAGATGCGGGGCGCATTGTTTGCAATGGGGAGTTCCAAACTGATCCTAGGTCTTTCCTCCAGTTCGTCCCACGCAGTCTGGTCTATTTCGCCCTCGAAAAATGGGACACCGATCCAGTATTTCAGTTGCAGCTGGTCCGCGACCGCGCAACCCGCCATGTCCCTGCCCAGATGGTATAGCTGCTCGCGGATTTCAACCACCTTTGGATTGAAATCCGGCTCCGCATCACCTTCCTCGTATCGGAACAGGCTCCTTTCATCGCGCCAGTCGATTTCCCGCATAATCTCTTCAAGCAGCAACGAATCGATCCCGTTGTAGACCCCATGACCGATTTCGGGATGCTTTATGAAAGTGGCGTGGATAGTGTCGGCATCATAGCCGCCCCGTATCCTTTGGATGGGTATGCTGAATTTGATAAGCCCATCCGGACTGTTCCGGGAACATTTTATCTCGAATGTATCCGGGTTTTCCGAGAGTTCACGTCTAAGGACATGGTCAAGCGGCAGGCCGGCGAAGTCTTCCAGGCCGACCGGTTCCAGCAATCCGTGGTAAAGGCTGCCCAGATTCCCCGAGGCGATGTGATAGGCCAGGCTGGCATTGACCCCGGACCGCAATTCGCTCTCTTGGAACTCCGTGGTTGGTATATACTCCGTTTCCCCGTGCCTTACCTGCGGATGCTTCAGGGTTCCATGGACTTCCAGCGGCCAGTATATGAATGCCAGTTGCTGGTGGACTTCGATGGCTGCGATATCATTGGAATCATAGAGCATGTTCATCTGCTCCACTATGGCCCGTGCCGCTTCCCCGTCTTCCAGGGCGGATGGGGAGCCGAAGTACGAAAACCAATCAATGTCCTTCATCCGCTCCTCAAGAGCCCCGGTATCGATCCCCCGATAGGTCAGGTGCCCGATGTCCATCCTGGACCTGCATGTCGCCCGGAGACTCCCCGGCCGGTACCCGTCCGTCCCGTCGGTGGAAAAAAGAAAATCGTAAAGTACGGTATCACCACCGAATGTCGTCCGGTGGCGAACGCGGAACTTCGGCAGTCCAATGGCTGCGTTGCGGATGATATCCTTTTCCAGCCGTTCTCCACTGAACCCGAGGGATCGCAGGTATTCGATCAACTCCCCGGTTTTATTCCTGCTATCTTCAATTCCCATTTTCTGCCTGTATGTTATATTTTCCTCGGTTTTGCTTCCCGGTGCTTTTTTCGTGGCGCTGCATTTTCCAGAAGAAACACCTTGATCACTTCCTGTAGTGACTTCCGCACGCGCAGGTATGCCCCTTTGATATCGGGAACATGTTCCCCATAGGCGGTAAAGGTCAGGTCAGCGGTAAACGGCCCCTGCCCCACACCGGGAATCTCTTTTGCTATGCGTACCGAGTGGGATTCCAGGCGGTATATACCATCCCCGGACGGGTCGCGGAAGCGTATCTCGTGCGTCAGGTATTCCCTGTTTTGGCTTGCAGGCATGTGTGACCACATCAATTGGAACGTCAGGGTTCCGTCCGGTCCGTAATTGCCTTCCCCGCGCAGGGACCCGGATTTACCGCCTTCGGCGTAACCCAATCGCACAAGTGCGGCATGTACATCTTCCTCGTTTCGGCAGATCATAACCAACGTGATCTTTTTTTCCGCTTCGTTCGCGGAGCTTTCCAATGTTTCTTCAGGATATGACCGTTTTATGGCCCTCTGTTGTCTCAGATCTTTCTCCGCTGGCCTTTCGCCGGCGCTTTCCGCTGCGTTTCCTGCAGTTGGGGCCTCGCATACTGACCCTCCCGGAGCCCTGCCTGCTTGAGCACGGTCTCAGGTATGTTGGTATTCAGCAGGATCCGCCCGTCCTTCAGTTCGGGGAGGACGTGCTTTTCAACCATACCTATCAGGTAATCCCCACCTTTTTGCCTATAGATTTCCATGAGTGGAACCTTGAAGTATATCTGGACGAATTCCTTGTCCGGCACGCCTATGACGAAACCTTTGACCATTGCCCTTTCCGCCTTTTTACGGAATTTCTGGACATCTTTTTCCTTCAGGTGGTCGTACAGCAGGTCGTCGATGTACCGCTCCAGGTTCATCTCAATGGTATACTGCTCCCCGCCGGATGTGAACTTTTGCGGAGGAAGCGTCTCGCAGTACGCTTCCGCTTTCCGTATGAGTTCCTGGTATTCCTTACTGTCGGCCCCATAGTCCGTCGGTCCGCCGTGGCCCCGGTTGGAGGCCGTGCCGACTTTCTTGCCGTCGATATATAAATCTGCTGAAAACGCTTCGGTTTCCTCGCTCAACCGTTCGCTGTGTTCGATTTTTTTTAATTCGATTTTCATAACTAACTGATTTTATTCGGATCCGACTGGAAGGACTGTCAGTCAGATCCGTTTCGATTTCCATTTGCCCGACCGCCGTTTCGGGGTCCGTGGCTTCGCTTCGGCGATGGCCGGTTTTACGTACTGCCGTTCCTGCAAGCCTGCAGCTTTGAGTATCGCCCCCGGGATGTTGCTGTTCAGTATCCGCTCCCCCTCCTGCATGAACCGGGAGTTTATCTCGGCCAGGCAACTGGTCAGGAGCATTCTGCCGTTCTCGTCGGAGCACAGGGCTTCTACGGGGTTGACCAGTTTCACGGAACCATACGATTCGTCGGGATCAGCGCCAAAGACGATGTGCTGCCGGAAGGAACGCTCCAACTCCCTACGGAACCGTTGCTTCAGATATTCGTCGAGCAGATCGTCCACATAGTCCTCAAGGGTCATAACATAGGTTCGTTCCTCGCTTCCATCCCTGTATACACCAGGCGGCAACTCTTTGCACCACGCGTTCGCCTTCTGTATAAGTTCCCATCCCCGCGGATCCTGGGGCTCGAATGAGGTAATGAAACCGCGGCCTGTGTTGGACACGGTGCCGGCTTTTCTACCGTCGACATACAGGTCTGCGGTAAACGCACTGGTTTTCTGGCTCATCCGTTCGCTGTACTCGACTCTCCTCAATTCGATTTTCATGCTATTGCTTCTTTATAATCGTTTCGTATGCCTGGATGGACCTGAAAATCCGGTGGGCAACCTGCGGAACTATCGCATTCCCACAGGCATGGATACTTTCCCTGTACCAGACCGGAACGGTGACGTCAGCCATTCCATTGGGAAGCCCATCATCTCCAGCACAAAGTGCGGGTTGAGCCGGCCAGTTTTTCCAGTAATCCTGAAAAGGCGCATGTTCAGGTCTTCTTGTCTCCCCGCTGCAATCCGTTTGTGCCACGATGCTTCTTTCATGCCGCTGGTCTTGTGCAGGCCCGCGTGGGGAGTCGGAAGCAATGTTTTGTAATATACCGGCACCTGCGTCCAGTTGTCGAACTCTTTCGGCAGGATGCCGTCCGCTATCTCCGCCAGCTGGGCGAGGCCGATCGCTACGCCATGTCGCTGATGGGCATTCCCTATTTTCTGCACCGCGTTCCTGCTGTTCCTGTTGCTTCCGGTGGTCGGGGTCGGAAGCAGTCCTCCCACGGTTGACTGACCACTGTCCGGCCTCACCCGCATGCGCGACGACCCAGACCCTTTCGCGCCTGTGCGGGGCGTCGACGCCTGCAGCAGGAAGTACGAGCGGCAGTACTTCGTAACCCGCAGCTTCCAGCTCAGTGCACACCTCCTCGAAGACCATCCCTCCATTCCAACTAATAAGCCCGCGAACGTTTTCGCCCACGATCCAACGGGGCCTGATCTGTCGAATTGCTCCAAGCATGAAGGGCCACAGGTGGCGGTCATCCGCTGTACCGAGCCGCTTTCCGGCAACGGAGAATGGTTGGCAGGGGAATCCGCCGGACAGGACGTCAATCCCTCCTCGATATCTCCCGAAATCCGCGTCCTTGATGTTTTCATAAGCCCTTGAGTTTGGAAAATGATGGTTCAGAACCTTACGGCAGAACACATTCGTTTCGCAGTGGAACACGTTGTCCCATCCGCACCATGAGGCAGCCAGATCGAATCCACCGATTCCACTGAACAGGCTGCCATGCCTTAAATTTGCCATGATTATCCCTTTTGGTTAAGGGATCATGGCATTTATTATGCGTTGAAAGCCTGTCCTTTATATTATTTGTGATGTGGACTACATCCTGGCATTTTTACCCTTGGTTTTTTGGGTTTCCTCCTTTTTCGCACCGATTTCATTTTTCTTATATTCCGACTGCTCCATTTGACCATCGGTAAGCCCGGCATTCTTTAGAATATCCGCAGGTATATTTTTGTTCAATATCGCTTCGTTTTCCGACAGGCTTGGGATTGCCCGCTCGGAAAGCAGTTTCGTAAGCACTTCCCTACCTGCGCCTGTCAATAGCATTTCGATGGGCGTACCTGTCTGGATCGTGCGCATGTATTTGCCCGGCTCGCCGATGACTATATTGCGCTTGGCGAGCACATCGACCTTTTTGTCAAATTTCTTCCTTTCGATCCCGGCCAAATACGCTGCAAACAATTTGTCAATGTGGCCGCCAAGCGTGTTTTCAACAACTTGTTGCCTGCCATCTACCAATTTCTGCTCACCGGGCAATTTTTTCACGTATTGTTCCGCCTCCGTCACCAATTTTTCACCGTTTTTATCAACCGGATAATATTGGGTTCCAAGGCCATTATTGGAAACGGTTGCTGCCTTGGTACCGTTGATGAACAGATTTGCGGCGAACGCCTCCATGCTCACCCTTGGATGGTGGCTGATTCTTCTCAGTTCAATTTCCATCGTCGTTTGTTTTTTTGTGTTTACTCCTATAGGTCCGTTCCTACTCGCGTGATCGGTCTTGTATCTTTACAGCGGCGTCTTACCGTCGTATACAGATAGCGGATATTGGCCGCCATCTCTCCGGTTATCGGATGCCCGCACCTTACCTGTGCGGCGGCCGAATCCGGACACGCGCAAATGCGGGATACTACTAATTGTTTCGGGTTCTGTCTTCATACTTTCCGGATTTCGCCAGCCCACTCTTCCATGGGATGGTCAGGGGCAAAAATCAAAATGAAGCAATTACCAAATTGATACTTTGCTGGTAGGTACTAATTTTTTTTGAATGATGAAGATGGACTATGGCGACCGCATCACAGATTGGATTTCCCGGAAGATGAAATAGGCAACCTGCGGCGGAATTGCATTACCGTAGGCATGGAGGCTCTGGCTATGCCAGCGTTTTTTCGGAATGGAAGTAATGTCCAATTCATCGGGAACCCCTTCACCCAGTTCGCAAACCCGGGATTCGGGTAATTCCCATCGGTCAAATGCTCCCTGATAACCTCTCTGAAATGGCTCCGATGTTCCTGAGAGGTCCGGAACCGCTTCCTCGCCGTTCCATGTGAGTCGCTTGCCACAGGACGTGGCAACAATCCAGACGTGCCGTTCCACCGTTGGTAAACCGCAACTCGCAGCGTCAATATCAAACGTCTGGACTTCGTATCCCATGCCCTCCAGTTGCTCACAGAGTAGGCGGTGTTCATGGGCAAACGGCTTACTAATGAAGCCGTAAACGTTCTCAAGCACGCACCATGCCGGACGGATGTTGCGTATTGCCTCAAGCAACTGATCCTTGAGTGGTTCGTTTCCCGTTCTCTTTCCTGCCACCGAGTACCGCTGGCAGGGCCATCCCCCCGATAGCACATCGACTTTTGTCCTCCATTTCTCCCAGTCATAACCGATAATGTTTTCAATACAGACCGTCTCTGGCCAGTAATAATTCAGGATGCTGTTACAGAATCCGTCGTTTTCACAATGAAAAACATTCTCCCAACCACACCACTCGGCCGCAAGATCGAATCCGCCGATACCGCTGAACAGACTCCCGTGTCGCACTTTCCTCATTTCCCCCTCCATTCACCGACTGGGCAACATGCTGCCATCCAGTTATACAAAGCTCGGTGCTAGCGGGTCATGGAAGTCATACTTTGCCAGTAGGTGTTAAAAAATTATGGGATATGTAAATGGAAAAGCGATGAATTCCTCATGGTTCGACTTACTCTGCACCTTCGATAAAAGGAACTCGCCCGGCTTGGTTTCCATACCAGTGAAAGGTTTGGCAGACCTTCGACGTCCTGAAGATCGCCCATCATCAATGCTTTCCGGAAAGTTACTAACGACTGAGGTTGAGAAATCATTGAGCAAACCCTGTTTCCCCAATAATTTTGGACCAAGGTTAGAAATATGGCGCTGCTTATATAAAGATAGGTTATTCTTTGAAAACCTTTCGGAACAGCCCGCTGATGTCTATGGTATTGCTCACATGGGGAATGGTATTGCATGTGATGACTCGTCCCGCTCCGGCATCCAGCAGGTCACTATAAGCGTTGCCTGCGAAGATGGCGTGGACGCCGATGCAGACGGGCGCGCGTAGCCCCGCATTTTTCAGATGGCCGACCGTTTCGATCATTGTCCTTGCCGTGGAGATAATATCATCCACGAGAACCGGCGTCCGGTCCGTGAATGGTTCCATCCGGGGTAAAGAAACCTCCACGTCTCTGTCCCCGTGCCGTGTCTTCTCCAAAATCGTGAAAGGTGCCTCCGCATTGTTTGCCACTTCGGAAACCCATTGTTCGCTCTCGCTGTCGGGACCCACCAGAATCGGGTTGTCGACATGGCTTTTGATCCAGGTGGAGATATGACCGGCTGCACTGACTACGTTGGCAGAAATCGTATAGATCTCCGACAAGGAACCATACCGGTGCAGGTGCGGATCCACCGTCGTGATCGTCTCGGCGAAGCCAGAGATAAGTGAGGCAAAATACTCCGACGTAATGCCCTCTCCCTCACGGAATCGCTTGTCTTGCCGCATGTAAGCCAGATAGGGTGCCACAAGGCTGGTACTGCTGGCTCCGAGTTCCCGGGCGGTTCGCGACAGGAAATAAAGTGGCAGCAGCTTTGCATCCGGACGGTCGAGGGAACAGACCAGGACCACCTTTTTGTCCCTGACATCCGAAAGGATACGGATGTAAGTTTCCCCATCCGGAAAATTCCGGATTAAGAGTTCACCCCTTCTGGCGTGATAGCGTAAAGCCATTGCATCGGCCAGAGGTTCATTTCCAGGCAATGCAAAAATTATTATCTCTTGCTTTTTCATAAGATCTGGATCAGGTTGCTTTGATTCTTATAGTAATAATGAAGGGCGTATTCCAGTTCACCCTGTGATTCTGCATAGACGGTGAACAATACGTCGCCTCCGGTAATCTTACGGCCCAGCGGGGAGACAAACAGGATCCCGGCATTCGGAGACGTAGGTGCCCCGGCCAATTTGGCAAGCTTGGCCAGCCTCCGGCAGTCTATGCTGATCACCGTCCCGCTTTTCAGTGCAATGACGTCCCGGCGAAACGCGGCAAAACCCGGTTCCATGAATCGGCCTTGGGCCTCACATATGGCCATGAATTTGGAATAGGCGCTGCCATCTTCCAGCAGCCCGGCAGCAGTATTCGCACCACTTCCTTTCTCCACCTTTCCCGACAGTTCCAGCAAAACCCCAGCGATCAGCAACGCCCTGTTTTTCAGATCGGTCGGCGCGCCGCCTTCATTCCTCAGCACACCCAGAACGTCCATCGCTTCCAGTGCGGGGCCTATTCCCCTGCCCACCGGCTGGGAACCATCGGTGATCAGGCATTTCACAATGATATCTATTTCATGTCCTACTTTTTCAAATTTTGAGATCAGGCTGCGAGCGTGTTCCCTGTCCCGTACCTTTGCTGTCCTTCCCACCGGGATGTCAATGACTACATGGGTAGCGCCCGCCGCTTTCTTTTTCGAGAGTACGGAGGCGATCATTTGGCCCTCGCTGTCAATGTCCAGTGCTTTGGATACTGTAATGAGGACATCGTCCGCCGGACTTAGGCTCACCGCTCCGCCCCACACCAGACAGGCATTCTCCCGGCTGACCACCTCCTTCATTCGCTCGATATCCAGCTCCACGTTGGTCATTACCTCCATTGTGTCCGCTGTCCCCGCCGGGGATGTGATGGAGCGGGATGATGTCTTGGGGATGGTCAGGCCGGCTGCAGCAATGATACTGATCACGATGGGGGTCGTCCGGTTTCCCGGCAGGCCACCGATGCAATGCTTATCCATTACCATGGGTGCCCTCCATCGGATCTCCTGTCCGGTGGCCACCATGGCTTTAGTCAGTCCGACTATTTCGTCGGTGGTCAGGTTGTTGCCCGAAGAAACAGAAAGGAAAGCAGCCAGTTCAACATTCGAGTATTTACCAGCTACAATATCCTCTATGATTTCACAGAGTTGCTGTTCAGTGAGTGTGTAACGGTGCATTTTTGCCCGTATATGGCTCAGGGAACCGATCGGTTCAAGATGGGAAACCGTAACGGGATCACTATCCCCCACTGACAGCCTTTTCATCGCTTCCATGGACAACCCGGCTTCGTCGGTATCCAGCAGCTCCGAATGGACCACATTGAGCGTCGCGACAATGCTACTTTCGCCATGGTGGACTACAATGCGTGTAAGCGCTGTGAAGCCTTCGCACCGGCACACTGGGCTATCGGCCCGCAGGTAAACAATATTTTCCCGATAAGTGTCTATGCCCAGGTATTTTGATCTCAATGTATTGTGTGCGTGAAGATTTTCCATTTCCTTATTCATAAATTTATGCTGACGTGTTCATTCAGTCTTGGAATTTTGGATTTCCATCCATAGGTGTTTTTAATTTCGGCCTGGAGCGCCGCCGCCGCCCGCGTCTCGGCATGGACGATGAAGATCTTTCCAGGAGGCTGTTTCAGGTCATCCAGCCAGCCAATCAGTTCGCGTTGGTCGGCATGGCCGGATAAGCCCCCGATACTCCTTACCTGTGCCCTCACCCGGAAATATTTACCATAAAGCTTCAGCTGCGTTGCGCCGTCGAGGAGTGCCCTGCCGCGTGTACCCTCAGCTTGGTACCCAGCGAGCAGAATGGTTGCATCGCTTTTGCCTAGGTATTCGGCGAAGTACACCAGCATCCTGCCGCCACCAGCCATGCCACTCCCTGCAATGATGATTTTTGGATGCCTCTTCTTCGCAACTGCGTAGGTCTCTTCCAACGTTTTGACCAATTCGATGGCCCGGCACATCCGTTCGCATTCATCCATCGGAAGTTTGTGCCACCCCGTGTTCCGCTGGAACACATCCAGTACGTGTCTTCCCATCGGGCTGTCCATATAAACTGGGATATTGGGTATCCTCCGGCCTTGCTTCAGCTTCCAAAGCAGGTACATCAGCAATTGGGTGCGCTCCACGGCAAAACTCGGTATAAGGATTGTACCATTGTCGGCCGCTGCTTCGTTGACGGCATCTGCAAGCAGGTCCAGTGCCAGCTGCTTCGGATGGAGCCGGTCGCCGTAGGTGGCTTCGATGAAAAGCACATCCGCTTTTTCCGGTTTTCCCGGCGGGTAAAGCAAAGCATCGTGAGGCCTTCCCACATCACCGGAGAACACCAGGATTTTTCCACCTATTTCCAGCTCGATGAACGTTGCTCCTATGATATGGCCGTTGTAGCGGAACCGGTAACGGATATGCTCATAAAGGTGGATCCATTCGTCCAGTGGAGCAGTCCGGAACAGTGGGATTGTCCGCTCGGCATCCTGTAACCGGTACAGCGGAAGGGCCGGACTATGCTTGGAATAATTGTATTTATTGGCCCTTTGGGCATCCTCCTCCTGAATCTTTGCGCTGTCTCTTAAAATGATCTCAGCGACCTGCAGGGTGGGCGAAGTCCCGATGATGTCTCCCGAGAATCCCTCTTTCACCAGACGGGGAAGATATCCCGTGTGGTCCAAATGCCCATGGGTCAGCAATACTGCGTCTATCTTTCCAGGGGGAAAGGACAGGGGTTGCCAATTGAGTAGGCGCAGCTCCTTCAGCCCTTGAAACAAGCCACAATCCACCAGAATGTTCCTACCGAAAGCGGAAATGAGGTGCTTGGAGCCAGTAACCGTGCCAGCAGCGCCCAAAAATCGGATTTGTATCGAAGTGGTGGGTCTGTTCATATTATTTTTGATTATTCGATGCACTGGATGGCTTGCATAGCTCGAAAGATTCAGCCATCACCTCCTTTAGGCGGGACGGGCCTACCCTCACACGTCCCTGCGTGTTGTGGAATTTGCATTCGACCATGAAATGTTGGTCGCCTTTCTCGGCAATGATATCCAGTTCATGGCTTACACAGCGTCCGGATACAATGACGCCCACCTGTATCCTGTATCCGCTTTGCTCCAGTATTTCCGCAGAAAAACGTTCAAAGGCAAACCCAGACGACCCTAGGTGGAGAATCCCTCTCTTTAATTTGTAACGGGCGGCTGTGGGCCTGGAAAAGCCCCGCAGAAGGCGGAAGGCCATCCTGTAGATTTTCTTCGTGGACATTTCGTCAGTTAGCATACTGGAGATTTCAAACAGGATTTCCGCTGCCTGAACAGGGTCTGCTCCCGCCCGAAGCAGGGAGCGCCTGAACTTCTCTCCGTCAAACCGCACCTTCAGACCGGAAGCTTTGGTGACATACCTTTCTTCGCACTTTATCTTCATAGCAGTAACTGTATGAATCCCCAAAAACAGGACTTCGACAAAAATCGCTCTTTTTACTCAGTTGACTATTTACCTTTAAGATCCTCAAAAATGAAGTTTGGCTTGTTTCAGAAGCCGCGAGGGTACCCCTGGCTACCTGATCATGCTTTAGCTTTACGCCAGCCATAAGCCGATTATCGGCTAAAACCGGCGCGATTCGCGTAACGGTAGCACTGACGTGGAAGGAAAAGAATCAAATCCGGAATACGCAGTACCGGATAAAGAGTCGGTGCCTGCTACCGTCCGGCGAAAGGGCATATCTATTGTACCCGGCATCAAAATACGAAGTCACGCGATCCGGCACAGAGTATGTCCGAACTGGTGGTGGAAAGGTTGTTTGGCTTCCAGCATGGGAGGAGACCTGCTGGACATTCTGTGTTTTCCCGGATAGTGTAAAAGGGGATGTCCGTTCTTGGCAGCAAGCCCCACAGATCCAACTATCGCTATGGCACTTTTTACCAATACCGAGCGGATAAAACGAACCCGACGTTATCTCTCCGTGGCAGGAAGGATCCGAAATCTTCAGCCCAGCAGCGGTTAGCAGATAAAGGAAAACAAGGGCTACGACGGTTATGTATTTCATTTACATATTCATTCGTTATTTAGGCAAATATAGGTTAATTATTCCCAGGAATCCAAAATATTCCCCGGTATTGTACCCAAGACCGAGGCTTATCGTGCATAAGACAATGACAGAAAACTTGTCGCAGATGAATAATTTTTAGTACCTTTAAATCACTGATATCTTTATTAAGGCTATGCAGAAAAACCCGGTGAACATCTTGATAGCGCTTCTCTTTTCGCTTTTGATTCCGGCCTTCGGTTATCATTTCCTGGGGCTGCTATACGCCGTTGTTTTTCTGGTCGGGTATCTCGGTGGTTTTATCCTCTGGGTCCTGTTCCCATCCAATGCTTCGTGGGCTTCGCTCAAAGTTCCGTATTGGCTCACACTCATTGCCTTCCTTTTGCTTCATAAAGTGGAAGAGAACCGGATGGCATTTTTCGAGGTAGTTTCGGAAAAAATAACGGGGGGAACGGTTCCCGGCCTCAGTGCCGGGCTCATCGTGGGATTAGCGGTGCTTCCCATTGGTGCCTGGCTGGCCGTACCCAGCCTGATTAAACGCGGACAGGAACTAGGATATTACTCGGCATGGACGCTTTTCGTATCTATGGGCGTAGCAGAACTCGCACATTTTGTATTCCCGTTTCTTACGCAAGAACCCTACGGCTATTTCCCTGGAATGTTTAGCGTAGTTGTGTTGGCACCTTTGGCATGGTGGGGCATAGCTAGACTTATCGGAAACGACCGAAGGAAAGTCTCCGATCCGCTGGAACCGAAAACCTTGTCGAAAAAATGACCTGATGCCGGGCACCCCACGGACTTCGAGGGAAACCGGACCCTTGTGGAACGGTATATTTTCCTATCTTTGCGGGCGGTCGTTTACGACGATCCGTTTTTCCACTTTATAATCTCAATAGCCATGAAAATGAAAGTTAAGTATCTCTCCCTTATTGCAGCAGCATTCCTATTGGCCTCCTGCGGAAACAATGGTGGCAACGAAAGCCACGACCACGAAGGCCACGACCATCCCGAAGCGCAGAGTCATGAGAATGACACGGCCCACGGGACAGACTCAGCCGGAGCCCACGACGGCCATGACCATTAATTCCCCTGGAAAGCCGTTTTTTGCCAATGGAACGAAACGGCTTTCCATGTTTCGTGATCCGGACACTTTGCAATCCGGTTGCAAAGTTGATCCCGATGGGCATTTTTTTTTGGTTTCTTTATCCATTTTTAAATAGTTTCACTACTTTTGCAGCGTTGTGAAAACGATACGGGTCATATTAGGTATGGTATTGCTGGCACTTAGCATGTTGCCCTGCACCGACTCGTATGCAGCCGGTACATCCCTAATCCGGGAAACGCATCAAACCCATTCACATGAAAACCGGCGTGCGGCCGGAGATCTCTGCAGCCCTTTCTGTGCATGCGGCTGTTGCAGCACGCCTGTTGTTATCAAGTTTTCAATGTGTTACGGCATGGTCATTCCAGCCCCGCTTCCCGAGCGGCAGTATCCCCTCTACCGCTTCACCTTTACTCCCTCATTCATAAATAACATCTGGCAGCCGCCCAAGATTAATGCTTAACAACTGATTTCCCGGATCCGGGGAAATCCTGGCCTGCAATTCCATGCAGGTACAGGTTAATTTTCCGTGACCGGTATTTTCCCGCTGTATGCGGAGAACGAACAGATTATTGGTTTGCATTAATCAAGACGAACGTGTTAGATTCAATCATAAAATTCAGCATAAAGAACAAGGCCATCATTGGCCTGATGACCCTATTACTTATTATATGGGGCGTCTGGAGTGCGTCGAAACTACCCATCGACGCGGTGCCGGACATCACCAACAACCAAGTACAGATCATTACGGCGAGCCCGACGCTGGCGGGTCAGGAAGTGGAGCAGCTGGTGACATTTCCCATCGAGCTCGCGATTGCCAATGTGCCGGGAATCGAGGAGACGCGGAGCATTTCCCGTTTCGGGCTTTCCGTAATCACGGCCATATTCGAGGAAGATGTGGACATCTATTTCGCCCGGCAGCTTATCAACGAACGGCTGCAGGAGGCAGCCGAACAGATACCCGATGGCGTGGGTTCACCGGAAATGGCGCCGGTAAGTACCGGCCTCGGTGAAGTCTACCAGTATATCCTCCACCCGAAACCCGGCAGCGAAGGTAAGTACGATGCCAAGGACCTGCGTACTATGCAGGACTGGATCGTGCGTAGGCAGCTCAGCGGCACGCCCGGCGTTGCAGAGATCAACAGCTTCGGCGGCGAACTCAAACAGTATGAGGTGGCAATCAATCCCAACCGCCTGCGGGCGATGGGCGTATCGGTTACCGATATATTCAATGCCCTGGAGGCGAATAACCAGAATACGGGCGGGGCATATATTGACAAAAAGCCCAATGCCTATTTCATCCGCGGCATCGGCCTGGTGACCTCGCTGGATGATGTCAAAAAAATTGCGGTAAAGAATATCCCGGGGAGCGTTCCCGTATTCGTCCGGGACGTGGCCGAGGTGCGCTTCGGCAGTGCCGTGCGCTACGGTGCATTGACTTACAACGGCGAAGTAGATGCCGTGGGCGGCGTGGTGATGATGCTCAAGGGCGAGAATAGCAACGAGGTGGTCAAGCGGGTGAAGGAGAAAATCCCGGTCATCCAAAAGTCCCTGCCCGATGATGTAGTGATCGAACCCTATCTGGACCGAACCGAACTGGTGAGCAGGGCCATCAGTACGGTGGAAAAGAACCTGGTCGAAGGCGCGCTGATCGTGATCTTCGTATTGGTGCTCTTCCTGGGCAACCTGCGGGCGGGGCTGATCGTGGCATCCGCCATTCCGCTGTCCATGCTCTTCGCACTGGGCATGATGCGGGTATTTGGGGTAAGCGCCAACCTGATGAGCCTCGGGGCGATTGACTTCGGTCTGATCGTGGACGGAGCGGTCATCGTCGTGGAGGCGACGCTTCACCACCTGGGCCTGCGCAAATCAACCGCAAGGCTCACGCAGGCGGAGATGGATGAGGAGGTCCATGTCTCAGCTTCCAAGATCCGTACCAGCGCGGCGTTCGGGGAAATCATCATCCTGATCGTTTATATCCCCATCCTAACGCTGGTTGGCGTGGAGGGCAAGATGTTCACCCCGATGGCCCAGACCGTGAGTTTTGCCATCTTCGGGGCGCTTATCCTGTCGATGACCTACATTCCGATGATGTCGGCCCTGTTCCTTTCCAAAAAGGGGGTGCACAAGGAAACGTTTTCCGATCGGATGATGGCATGGCTGCAACGTAAATACCAGCCGCTGCTGCAGAAAGCTATCCGCGTAAAATACATCGTAATCACCGCCACAGTGGGTCTGTTTGCCATCAGCCTGTGGGTATTCCGTGGCATGGGCGGCGAATTCATCCCGCAGTTGCAGGAAGGTGATTTTGCCTTCCACTGCATCCTGCCGCAGGGAAGCTCCCTGGAGCAGAGCATCGAAACCTCCATGCAGGCATCCAGGATACTGAAATCGTTTGACGAGGTGAAGATGGTGGTCGGCAAGACCGGTGCCGCCGAGGTGCCGACCGACCCCATGCCTCCCGAGGCGACCGATATGATGATTATCCTGAAGCCCATGGACGAGTGGAAAACGGAACGGTCATACAATGAACTCGGTGATGCGATGATGGAGGCGCTGGAAGTGATACCTGGCGTATTCTTTGAAAAGAACCAGCCCATCCAGATGCGGTTCAATGAACTGATGACGGGCATCCGGCAGGATGTGGCCGTCAAGATATTCGGTGAGAACCTGGATACGCTCGTTTCCTATGCCAATGAGGTCAGCCGGGTCATCCAAAGCGTCAATGGGGCAACGGCGCCCCTGGTTGAGCGGGTCGGCGGATTGCCGCAGATCAATGTGGAATATGACCGGACACGCCTGGCCAATTATGGGCTTGACGTGGAAACGGTCAACGACGTGCTCAGCACCGCCTTTGCCGGCAAGGCTGCAGGTCTGGTTTTTGAGGATGAGCGGCGCTTTGACCTGGTGGTGCGTCTGGACAGCGCACACCGCACGGACATTGACGACGTGAATAACCTGATGGTATCGACACCTTCCGGCACACAGATCCCGCTTTCGCAACTAGCTACGATCAGCTATAAGCTGGGGCCCGCGCAGATCAGCCGGGAGCAGAGCCAGCGACGCATCGTGGTCGGCTTCAATGTATCGGGCAGGGACGTGGAGAGCGTGGTGGAAGAGATACAGGCCAAACTGGACCAGCAGATCAGGCTGCCCTCCGGATACTATTTCACCTACGGCGGCCAGTTCGAAAACCTGCGCGAGGCCAGCGGGCGGCTGATGGTGGCCGTCCCGGTATCCCTCCTGCTGATTTTCATGCTGCTCTACTTCACGTTTGGGTCCTTCAAGCAGGCAATACTGATCTTTACCGCCATCCCGATGAGCGCGATTGGTGGAGTATTTGCCCTGGTGCTGCGGGACATGCCTTTCAGCATCAGTGCAGGAATAGGTTTCATCGCATTATTCGGTGTTGCGGTGCTCAACGGCATCGTCCTAATCGGCACGTTCAACCAATTGGCCAAGGAAGGGGTTACGGATGTCGTACAGCGTGTGATGGAAGGGACCAAAACACGTCTGCGGCCAGTGCTGATGACCGCCACGGTGGCCAGCCTGGGCTTCCTGCCCATGGCGATCAGTACCGGTGCGGGAGCCGAGGTGCAGAAGCCTCTGGCAACGGTTGTCATCGGCGGCCTGGTGACGGCCACCTTCCTGACGCTTTTCGTATTGCCTTTGCTTTACATGTTATTCAACAGTAAAATACGTATGCGCCTGAAACCATCCGCAGCGATAATAGCTGTCTTTATGCTATTCGGACTGGGAAGCGTGGCGCACGCCCAGGAACGTATCGGCATCACGGCAGCAGTGGATACCGCGCTGAAAAACAACCGCGGGCTGGCAGTGAACCGCTCGGAGATCGATCAGGCGGGATATACCGTCAGGACTGCGGCGGACATTCCCAAGACGGGCATTTTTGCCGAAAACGAGGACTTCCGTCCGTCCGATCAGGTCGGTGTGCCAAAGGTGGGCGTATCCCAGGATCTGGCCTGGCCGGGGCTGTATGCAGCCCGACGGGCGTATTTCCGCGAGCAGCTCAGATACCAAGAGCTGAACACGGCTGCGCTCAACGCGGCGATCACCAGGGATGTACGGGCGGCTTACTATGAACTCTGGTACCTGCAGGATAAGCTGGCGCTGTACGGGCGTCTCGACAGTATCTATACTGCGCTGTACGACGCAACGCGCCTGCGGGTGGAAACGGGCGATGCAGCCGGTCTCGACCGGATTTCCGCGGAAGCCCGGATGAAGGAGCTCCGTGCGACAAAGGAGCAGAACAGGAAAGACATGCAGGTACAGCAGCAGCAGCTCATGATGCTCCTGGACGTCAACAGGTGGTTGCTTCCCGTGGCCGAACCGCTGGAAAAACTACCGGTATCAGCAAATGCCACCGAAATCGCCCACCCGCTGATCGCGCTCCAGCAACAGAATGTAAACATTGCCTCGGCAAACGTCAGGGTTCAGAAGCAGGGCATGATGCCCGACTTTTCGGGCCGGTTTTTCTCCCAGCGGCTGTGGGGCGCCAAGGATCCCTTCACGGGCTTTTCGGTGACGGCTGCCTTCCCCATTTTCGGCGCGGGGGCCTACCGGAACAGGATACGCGCAGCCGATGCGGGGATGAAAGCCGCGGAGGCACAGCTTTCTTACCAGGCCCAGCAGCTGGAGACCTTGCGAAGCAATGCACTGTCCGAAATCGGGCGCAACCAAGCCCTGCTGCAGTTTTATGAAACAGCCGGGCTTAGGCAGGCCGACGAGATCATCGACGCGGCAACCCAGAGCTACAATGCCGGTGAAATCAGCTTTGCCGAACTCAGTCAATTCATCAGCCAGGCCGTGTCCACGCGCAACAGCTACCTGGATGCACTGAACCAGTACAACCAGTCGGTCATCGAGTACAACTATTTGAATAACAATTAACATAAAGATAAGAAGATAATGAAACGGATTATTTTAGCAGGAGTAACATTGGCAGGTGCGCTGTTTTTTCTTGCCTGCGGCGGTGGCCACTCGGCGGATGACGGGCACGGCCATGGCGCATCGGGGGAACAGGAAGAAGAGGGCCACGAGGAAGGCGCGGCGACGATCGCGGTGCTCAATGCGGAGCAGCTCAAGGCAGTCGGCATACAGATCGGGGAGATCGAGCGCAGGAAAATCAATGCCTCCATCACCGTGGTTGGCAGGCTCGAAGTACCCAATTTCAGCAAGGCCAATGCCACCTCACTTTATGGGGGAGTCATCCAGCGCCTGTTGGTACAGGTGGGCAGTACGGTCAAAAAAGGGCAGGTGATCGCCAGGATCGCTGACCCGAAATTTGTGCAGTTACAGGAGGAATACCTCACCCTTGAAAGCCGGATCACCTTTGCCTCGCAGGAGCAGAAACGGCAGCAGGAACTGAACGCGGGAAATGCAGGTGCACTACGGAACCTGCAGAATGCCGAGGCAGAACTCAATGCCTTGCAGACCCGGCAGGCCTCGCTGAAGCAGCAACTCGGCCTGATGGGACTCGATCCCGCCACCCTGAACAAGGGTAATCTTCAATCCTCCCTGCCTGTAAAAAGCCCGGTGGGCGGCACGGTGAGCAATGTGTTCGCCAAGGTAGGCAGCTATGTGGATGTCTCCTCGCCCGTGGCCGAGATCGTTAACAATGCCGATATCCATGTGGATCTGAATGTATTCGAAAAGGACCTGCCGTCCATCAGGGTCGGGCAGGTTGTAAGTTTTTCGTTGACCAACAACCCCGGGCGGACTTACGATGCGGAGGTGTTCAGCATCGGAGCCTCATTCGAAGGCGACGGTAAATCCGTACCAGTCCACTGCACGATCAAAGGCGACAAGACCGGTCTGATCGATGGGATGGGCATCAATGGCCAGATCAGCCATGAAGACGCGGAGGCCCCAGCCGTGCCGAATGAAGCTATCGTGGAGGCAGACGGCAAGTATTACATCTTCGTGGTTACGGACAAGGAGCCCGAGGAAGGACACGAACATGGCAGTGAAGGGGACGATGGCGGAGGCCACAGTGAAGGAGATGGCCATGAGCACGGAGCCGAGGAGGAAGGCAGCATGAATTTCGAAAAAATAGAGGTGGCCAAAGGGGAATCCAGCCTGGGTTATACGGCCGTAACACCGGTTACGGAATTGGCGGCCGGGACACAAATAGTGACCAAGGGCGCGTTTTTCATCAACGCCAAAATGAGTAACACCGGTGGCCATAGCCACTGATGACGAACCGTGAGGGGACCGGGGTTGTCCGGTCCCTGAATGATAGCTTTTTCTTTTAAAAAAACTGAATAGATGACCGAACGTAATATTGGCCGCGATGACGTGTTCAAAGACCATCAGGAGGCCGTCCCCGATTTCACCTTCAATGACCGGGTAGCCGGGGTATTTGATGACATGGTCAGCCGTTCCGTACCGTTTTATGGCGAGATGCAGCGGATGGTCGCAGAGCTGGCCGGAAGATATGCGCAGCCGGATACCCACGTCTATGACCTGGGCTGTTCCACGGGCACCACACTGCTCATGATGGATAAGACCGTTCCTGATACAGCCCGTTTTTTCGGGGTGGATGAATCAGCTGAGATGATCAACCGATGCCGCGAAAAGCTGGATGGTTTCAATCTACGCAGGCCAGTTGAACTCTCCGTTGCGGACCTGACGTGTAACGTCCCGGTAGACCGCGCTTCCGTGGTCACCATGGTTCTCGTCCTGCAGTTTATCCGTCCGATGAACCGCCTTGAGATAGTGAGCCGTATCCAAGAAGGCATGGTAAAGGGCGGTGTTTTCCTATTGGTGGAGAAAGTGCTTACCGAGGAGAGGTCGTTCAACCGCGAATTCATCGATTTCTACTATGGCTTCAAACGCAAGAATAAGTACAGCGAACTGGAGATATCCCAGAAGAGGGAAGCCCTTGAAAACGTGCTAATCCCCTACAGGACGAGCGAGAACGCCGCGATGCTGAGGAATGCCGGTTTCGGTGAGGTCGAGGTGTTTTTCCGATGGTACAATTTCACGGGGCTGATCGCCAGAAAATTATGAAACGGCTCGGAAACGTATTCTTCAGGTATAGGAATTTTGTGTTTATTTTCCTGTATCTCATGCTGTTTCTACCCTCGCCGGAACTATTCCGCGAGGAGTTCTTTGGCCGGTGGCATGAATTGATCTCACTAGTTCTTGGGCTTTCGGTAACTCTCTTTGGGCAACTAATCCGGGGTCTGACCATCGGCCTTGTCTATATCATCCGGGGTGGAAAGGATAGGACAGTGTATGCCGAGGGACTGGTTACCGACGGCGTTTTCAGTCATGTCAGAAACCCGCTGTATCTCGGCAATATCCTGATGCTTGCAGGCGTGGGCATATTGGCAAATTCCATGGTTTTCATGGCTTTCGTCGTGCCACTTTTCCTTTTCATATACCAATGCATCGTGCTGGCCGAAGAGGACTTCCTGCGGAAGAAGTTTGGCAGCGGTTTCGAGGCTTACACGTCAACCGTGAGCCGGTGGTTTCCGAAGTTAGGCGGTTTCAGCAGAACATTCGCTTCCATGCCGTTCAACTGGAGGCGGTGGCTGGTTAAGGAGTACAACACCCAGTTTATCTGGCTCTGCGGCATGGCGGCGGTCATCCTGATCAAGTATCCCGCGATCACAGGATTTGATGATCGGATCCGGTTCACGTCAGGCGCAGTAGCGTTGACCGTGTTTTCCGTGTATTACCTGGTCGTCAGATACATGAAGAAGTCGGGTAAATGGAAGGCTAAGGTCGGTTAATATCCGGCCATCTCCGGTGAAACAAATGCAATACCTCCTGTAAACAAGAATGCAATGGGACACCAACATCAATACGATACCCGGGGCAGGCAGAGCTGCAGCACGCAGACCGGAAAAGTATACACCAGGGCCAGCGAATTGATGGATCGCCACGCGGAAAAGGCCCATCGGGGAAAGGAATCCTACGGCGATGGACACGGTCACAAACATACGGGAAACAGCGGATTAGCGATGTTCTTTCCGGCTGCGTGTTCCTTCGTCCTGCTGATGGCCGCAATCGCCTTTGACAGCTGGATTTCGCAATCCTGGTTCCAGGATTGGGTCCGGGTCATATGGTATGCACTGGCGTATGCACCGGTGGGCCTTCCTGTAATCAGGGATGCCATTGCCGCCATGGGCAACGGAAAGGTATTTTCCGAATTCTTCCTGATTTCTATTGCCGCTCTCGGTGCGTTTACCATTGGAAGGTATCCGGAGGGTGTGGTTGTTTTGCTGTTCTACAGCCTGGGCGAAGTGTTCCAAACCTTGGCCATAAGCCGGGCAAAGGGTAACATCTGGGCGATGCTCGACCAACGCCCAGATGAGGTGACCGCGGTGCGTGATTACCGGCCGGTAGTCATAAAGACGGAACAGGTCGGAATCGGTGAGGTGATCATGCTCCATCCCGGGGAGAAACTCGGTCTGGATGGTGAGCTGCTGTCCACAACCGGATGTTTCAACACCGCCGTACTTACCGGCGAAAGCAAACCCCACACCAAAATACGGGGCGATGCTGTACTGGCTGGCATGATCAACCTGAATAATATGGTACGGATCAGGGTAACCGCGCCCTACAGTTCCAGTAAGCTTAGCCGCATCCTGGAACTGATACAGAACGCAACGGCGCAGAAGGCCCCAACCGAACTGTTCATCCGCGGATTTACCAGGATCTTTACACCGATTGTTGTGGCTTTGGCCATTGCCATCTGCCTGTTACCCTATTTTTTTGTGGATGATTACAAGCTTGAAGACTGGTCTTACCGGGCACTGGTATTCCTGGTCATCTCCTGCCCCTGTGCACTGGTGATCTCCATCCCTTTGGGCTATTTCGAAGGTATCGGTACAGCCAGCCGGAACGGAATTCTGTTCAAGGGCTATGATTTCCTGGATAGACTGGCCGCAATCCAGCATCTTGTGATGGATAAGACCGGAGTCATAACAAAAGGTGTTTTCCGGGTGCAGGAAGTCAATTTCAGCGCCGAGTTCGACGAAGGCAAGATCATGGGCCTGGTGAATGCACTGGGGAGCCATAGTGCGCATCCGGTAGCCCTGGCAATCCGCCAATATGTAGGACAGGCGAATCCCGCCGTCAATCTTGAAAACGTCGGGGAAATTGCCGGACATGGGTTGAAAGCCACTGTGGATGGCAAGAAACTACTGGTGGGCAATTTCAGGATGATGGACAGGCTCGATATCCCTTACGGTATCGATCCATCGACCATCGCCCATACTGCCATCGCCGTGGCGTATGACAACAGGTTCGTCGGTTACATTACGGTTACCGACAGCATTAAGGAAGACGCGAGGGAGGCCATCGATCGGTTGCGCGGGATGGATGTCAGGGTAACGATGCTGAGCGGTGACAAAAGTACGGTAGTGGAATCCGTCGCCAACGAGCTCGGGATAGACGATGCCTTTGGAGACCTGCTTTCCGGAGACAAAGTAAACCTGGTGAAGGAAATAAAGGAGCAGGGGGAAAACTTGGCTTTCATGGCCGGCGGTGCGAACGACACGCCGGCGGCGACGCTATGTGATGTCGGTATCGCCATGGGAGGCCTCGGCAACGAAGGCAGCATCGAGACAGCAGATGTGGTGATCCAGAACGACCGGCCTTCCGGGATTCCAACGGCAATACTGATCGGCAGGCGGACCAGACGGGTGGTCTGGCAGAATATCATCCTTGCCTTTGCGGTCAAGGCTGTGGTATTGGTGCTCGGTGCCGCTGGCCTGGCCACAATGTGGGAAGCCGTTTTTGCCGACGTGGGGGTATCCCTGGTTGCGATCCTGAATGTGGCGCGGATACAGCGGATGGATTTTGACGTCCCCCTATAAATATCAAAGATATGGATATTGAATTCGAACTGATCATTGCCGCAAAGCTATTGCTCGCCATGCTCTTGGGAGGTATTGTTGGATTCCAACGGGAAGTAACCCACAAAAGTGCCGGACTACGGACATTCGGCGCGATAAGCCTTGCGGCCTGTCTTTTTGTGGCCATTGCCTCCCACCTTACCGATGATAAAACGGCGATCGCAAGGATGCTGGCTGCCATAGCTACCGGTTTGGGTTTCATCGGGGCGGGTCTGATTTTTAACAACCGTGATCGCAATACCGTAGGACTCACGACGGCCTCTGCGCTCTGGGCAACCGCGGCGATCGGTGTGGCCGTAGCATTAAACATGTTTATCCTGGCAGTTGTAGCCACTGCGGCGATATACCTGCTGCTGTCCCTGAACAATCTGCACTGGTACCAACGGATCATAAAGAGGAAAATGGACCGGGGCGGTTCGGGTGGAAAGGAAAGCAACGATAAAACATATCCACGGGACTAGCACGTAGCGTTCCCGTGTAAAGGAACATCGGACAGTTACTCAACATTGGGTACCCGCCCAGATAACGATACGTCAACATGAAGAAAAAAAGCCACGCGCTGAAACGGAGACATTGGCAACGATACCATTCCACAAAGCCAAGGAATTCAACCGCGCGCATAAAACGGAAGAAAAAACGAATGGGGGGGAAAAGTACACAGTATACAAATGGAAAACTGACTTGGAGCGCGAAACGACTCAGACGGAAAGAGCCTTTTCTGTTCTTCTTCATGATTTTTATCGGAATCATTGCTTTACTGGGTCTCTGTATCCGGCTCAAGCATTATTATGATCACTTGGTGGGTAACATAAAATAGCGGGAACAGACCGGCCGCCATAGCTTCCGGCCGGTACTTCATCCCGGAGAAAGTGATGGTAAATCAAAAATATCGTAAGTATGTTTGTAATAAAGAGAACCAGATAAATAAAGGCATATGAAAAAACTGAAAAAGGAATTGTCACTTATCCTCCCCGGCGTACCCGATGAGCGGGACCGCTGCGTCCAACGCCTAATCGACCGGTTAAAAGGTACAAAGGGACTGGAAGATATCCATGTCGTGGACGGAAACGGCGATCAACCGTTGCTGTGCTTCCATTACGATCCGGGGATACTATCCACAGCGAAGGTGGAACGGTTGGCAAAACAGGCCGGCGCGGAAATCACCGGCAAATACGGCCACCTGTTGGTGGAAGTGGATGGCATACGGCATGCACGGCACGCCCGACTGCTTGAAAAGAAACTGTCGGACACAGCGGGCATCGTCCAGACTTCGGTTGCCCCATCAGGCGTGATCCAGATTGAATTTGAATCAGGAACCACCGACGAAAAGGCTATCCGGGACATCCTCGAGAAATCAGGGCTCCGGACACACGGTTCGGGTGTCAGTGCCAATACCGAGCGCACCGCCCAGACGGACGACGGCCACGAACACGAGCACGGCGGAATCTTCGGGAGTAACACCGAACTGGTATTCGCGGCCCTGTCAGGAGCATTGCTCGGCGCCGGTTACGGGCTTTCCTATCTTGGGGTTTCCGATTGGATAAGCTTTGCACTGTATATCGGGGCTTACTTTTTCGGCGGCTTTTTTACGGCCAAGGAGGCGGTGGAGACCGTCGCCAAGGGCGGGTTTGAAATCGACTTCCTCATGCTGGTTGCAGCAATCGGTGCCGCCATATTGGGCGAATGGGCCGAAGGGGCACTCTTGCTGTTCCTGTTCAGCCTTGGCCATGCGCTGGAACACTATGCTATGGGCAAGGCACGCAAGTCCATAGCAGCACTTACGGAACTGGCTCCAAAAACGGCATTGCTAAAAAAGGATGGAAGGACCGAGGAAATCAGTATCGATCAGCTGTCGGTTGGAGACGTCATCGTGGTCAGGCCGAACAGCAAGATTTCAGCAGATGGAGTGGTGGTATCCGGCGAAAGCTCCGTCAACCAGGCACCGATAACCGGCGAAAGCGTACCGGTCGACAAAAGCCCGGTGGATGATCCGGGACGGGACTGGTCCACTGCAACTGATATCAGCGATGAAAACCGGGTATTCTCCGGGACGATAAACGGAAACAATACACTGGAAATACAGGTAATCAAGGTAGCCAAAGACTCAACCCTGTCACGTCTCGTTACCCTGGTCAACGAGGCACAGACACAGAAATCGCCTACCCAGCAATTCACGGACCGGTTCGAAAAAATCTTCGTGCCAACGGTGCTGGTGCTGGTTGTTTTGCTCTGTTTTGCCTTTGTGGTAATCGATGAACCTTTCAGCGCAAGTTTCTACCGTGCAATGGCTGTGCTGGTAGCGGCCAGCCCATGCGCGTTGGCCATCTCAACGCCGAGTGCTGTCCTTAGCGGCGTGGCACGTGCAGCACGTAGCGGTGTGCTGATCAAAGGGGGCAGACCCTTGGAAGACCTGGGTTCGCTGACAGCGGTTGCCTTCGATAAGACCGGTACATTGACAAAAGGGCAACCGCGGCTGACCGAAGTCGTGGCGTTGGAAGGAATGGATGAGAACGAAGTGCTTAAAACCGCTGTGGCTGTGGAAGCGCTGAGCGACCACCCGCTGGCCAAGGCGGTGGTACGCGACGGCAGAGAACGGTTGAAAGAGATGGAAATACCCGAAGCCAGCGGGCTGGAAGCCGTGCATGGCAAAGGCGTGCAGGCCACCTTTGAAGGCAAACGGATATACATCGGCAACCTAGACCTGTATGACGATCTTGACGCGCACAAGCCCACCGACGAGGTAGTCCGCCAGGTCGGCGAGCTGGAGGCGGGGGGCAATACTACCATGCTGATCCGGCAGAACGACCGGTACATCGGCATGATCGCCCTGATGGATACGCCGAGGGAAGAAGCGAAACCCACCCTGGTAAGGCTCAAGGAAATCGGGATCAGACGAATGATTATGCTGACGGGAGACAATCAACAGGTGGCCGATGCCGTTGCCGAGGAAATCGGGCTGACCGATGCATGGGGGAGCCTGCTCCCTGAGGAGAAGGTGGCTGCCATCGATAAACTGCGGGAACAGGAATCCAAGGTGGCAATGGTTGGCGATGGTGTGAACGATGCCCCTGCCATGGCCAAAAGCACAGTGGGCATCGCTATGGGAGCGGCCGGCAGCGACGTAGCCCTGGAAACCGCGGATATCGCACTGATGGGAGATAAACTGGAGGCCCTCCCACTGGCCATCGGCCTGAGCAGAAAAGCCAAGGCTATCATCAAACAGAATCTCTGGATAAGTTTGGGTGTAGTGGCTGCCCTGATACCCCTGACCATTCTGGGCATTACTTCCATCGGTCCAGCTGTCATGGCGCACGAAGGCTCCACACTTATTGTTGTTTTGAACGCGCTTAGATTATTAGCCTACCGAGACACCAGCGGACCTTCGACATGACGCACTTACATGGGTCGCCACTGTACAACACGGCGACCCACCCTTGGTCAGTCAGGCTCAGTTAGCTTTTTATGAAACGCTGGCATTCCTTCTCTTATCTTTTACGATGCATAAGAGAAGTCGGGTACACGCTGCCAGGTATAACGGATAAGAGATGCGCTCCAAACCAAAGCAGTTCGAAACGAATCCTTGTTTGTTTCGAATTGCTTTTTCATTGTTTTGCCAAATCTAATTACGGTGACAAAGTAAGGCATGGTTCGAAAGAACCCCGTCATTGTTGTATGATTTTCTGGACTTGCAGAAGTTAATGATCAAAAGGGAAACGCTTGAAGAAAAGCAAATAAGCATATACATCATCACGATCTTTGTGGGTGCATCTATCGGCCTGGGCTGGAATGGCAGCAAAATAGTTGGATTCGCGATTGAACCGGTCATCGGCGTGCTGCTTTACAGTATGTTCTGCCAAATTCCATTTCTTGAACTCAGAAGCGCGTTCAAGAACCGATCTCTTTTTAAAGCGCTCCTAGTGGGAAACTTCATTTTGATACCATTGCTTGTCTGGCTCTTGGTAAGCATAGCCCCATTAAGCCCGGTGGTAAGCATTGGTGTCCTTTTGGTGCTTCTCACGCCCTGTATCGACTATGTAATTGTTTTCACGCATCTTGGAAAGGGTGACTCCCGCTCTGTTTTGGTATCAACCCCCTTGCTATTCATTTTTCAGATGCTGTTGCTTCCTGCGTTTCTTTGGATTTTCCTTGGCAAAGACGCCGTCAGCATAATTGAGATTGCCCCCTTCATAAATGCATTTGTCTATTTGATAGTAATTCCCTTCACGCTTTCAATTGTCACACAGATGGCATCAAAGTACAACAACAGAATAGGAAGCGCAATCATGGGCTTTTCAGGCTGGCTTCCCGTTCCATTTATGGCACTGACGTTTTTTGTAGTTATTGTTTCGCAGATTTCCGCACTTCGCAACAATCCCGAGCCTATCTTTATGGTTCTACCGATCTATGTCACCTTCGCCCTGTGCGCTCCTGCTATCGGTATGCTTTCAGCTAAAATGTTTAACGTAGACTTTTTTGGCGCAAGAGCTGTTGCATTCTCAACAAGCACAAGAAATTCATTGGTAGTTTTGCCGCTAGCGTTTTCGTTCCCTGCTCCCGACAATCAATTGATAGCTGCGGTGATTATCATTCAGACTATTGTTGAAGTCTTATTTGAACTGATTTATATTAAGGTAATCCCACTTTTATCAAAAGGTCGCATATAAATGGTTTTGGTGATCAATTGATTTGATTACGGAACATAAATAAATGAATCTTTTCTGACCATTCTCAGGAAAATAACATTGAACCCTATTCACGATTATCTGTCTATAAATACAAGATCACTCAACGTTTTGATAAAAGAAATAAGGTCATCTTTCTCCTGCTCTGTAAGCGGAATCCGGTTGCCGTTCGCTTTCAGGATCGGGTCAAGGTTGTCGGCGTTCAATACGCCCCGGTCAAAATAATCCAGAACGGCTCTAAGCGTAGGAAACTGGCCGAAGCTTCCGTAAGGGGCGGTGTATTCGGAATTCCTCAGCGAGGGAACCCGGAAGCTCATAAAATCAGAGGGGACTCCCGTTACCCGGGCCCGTCCGGCCTCTTCGGAACTTTCACTCAAGGGAAAACCTATATTCCGGAAACTCTGGTCGGTAAACAGTTCCGTGCTGTGGCAACTCACACATTTCTTTTTGAACGTCCGGTAACCCCGTGCTTCGCCTTCCGTAAAGGTCTCTCCTTCGTTCCGCATTATCTTATCGTATTTACTATTGGCAGAAATCAGGGTGTATTCATACTGTGCAATGCTCCGGTAAATCCGCTCGGGCGTCATGTTTTCGTCGCCAAACGCCTTGGTGAACATAAGCTTGTATTCGGGCTCGTCACCTAGTTTGCCGATAGCTTCCAGAATCGACGAATCCATTTCTTCATGCGTGATAATCGGAACCAGCGGTTGCTTTTCCAGCTGGAGGATATTGCCATCCCAGTTATAAAACTCCATGAACGCCAAATTCTGTATGGGCGGGACATTCCGGAGTCCGACCCTGCTGTCAATCCCGATCGCCCGGGCATTGTTGTCGGCGAAAGCGTTCGCGGGTTTGTGGCAGCTGGCACAGGAAATCGTATTGTTCCCGCTGAACTTTTTTTCGTGGAACAGCTTTTCGCCCAATTCCACGCCGTAACGGGTGGGTCTGTTCCCGTCTACCGAAGGGTTTACCGGCGGGAATCCGGCAGGGATATCCAGTGCCAGCTCCGGGTTGTCGTATGGAATGGGCTCAATGGCGTCATCCCGGTTACACGACAGCAGTAGCAGTAGGATTAATGAAATACCGAATACGTTGTTCATTTTAAATTGAATCAATCTTGAAACTGTATCCTAAAGAGCCACCTATGCATTTAAATGTATAGGCGGCCCTTAAAATCGCTTTAATTTTCAACCTTGTCGACGGAAAACATTCCGGTAACGTCGCTTGATCCGTTTCCTCCCAGGTTGTCAACGAATTTCACCATTTGGTCAGCGGTGTGGATACTGGGCGTGGCGTTGTCATCCATCCCCGTTCCCGATGACAGCGTAATCGTATTGATCTTTCCGCTCAACAATTTATCAAAATCCGCATTGACAGTAATCCGGGGGGCGTTCTGGCCCACCACGGCGTTGGCAGGAAGGTCCAGCGAAATATCCCGGTAAGCATCCACGCCCTGCGTATAGGCTCCTTCCTCCCCGGCTATGGTACTTCCCGTATGGATGGACAGTTCCTTATGGTCGGCATCGTAGAATCCTTCGATTTTGGTAAAGCGGTATCCGGTTCCCCACTCCCACATCATTTCGGTATCGTTGGCTCCTGCTGCAACATAAAATTCCGGGAATCTTGCTTCATCCAGCGTATTCAATTCCTGCTTTACTCCCAAACCGAATTTCAGCTGGCTGTATTCGCCAACGGGGATATCCCTCAGCACGTAATCCAACGTCTGCGGTTTTGAATGGTCTATAACTGCTGCGCCCTTATCCAAATCGCTCACGTGGTAAGGGACTTCGCTGCCGTCTGCCTTAATCAGGCGGATGTTGCTGATCACATATTTCAGCTCGGAGAAGTGGTGGACCTGCCCTTCCGCGGAAGTGTTCTCTGTAGCGGTGGAGGAGGCGGCATCGCCAAGAACGATGGCGGTATTTTTGAACGTGTTGTTGAAATGCAGCGTAATGCTATTTGCCACCGGAAGGTCATCACGTTGGCAGGATGCCAATGCCAGTAAAGCAGCTGGCAGTAAAAGCGTTTTCGTTAGATTTTTCATTGTTTTCTGTTTTGTTGTTGTTTTGTGAATTGATTTATGAAGTATATGGTAAACACTAAAAATTAAATTTTAACGAGGTGAATACATTGCGTCCCATCCGCGGGATATTGCCCCAGTCGGCATACGTGCTGTAGTACGCGTTCAACAGGTTCTCTGCGCCGACCTGCAGCGTGGCTTTCATGTTTTTGACTGTGAACGTATAATCCGCCGAAGCGTTCCATATCACATAAGCCGGGGTTTGATCCTCGCCGTATTCCGGACTGTAATTTTCCTGCGTGAGGTCTCCATTCACCGATGTCTGTAAACCAACGTTCCCCCGCATGAAATGAAGCGAACTCTGATAGCTCAACGGACGGATGAATGGCAGGTTCCCGCCTTTTTCGTCCACTCCCCGCGCATAGGTGAGCGTTCCCTCCCAGTGCAGGTCATGCCGGATGTGGTAGTCGGCATTCAGGCTCATATTGAATAGCCGGGCGTGGTCCAATGACGTGTAGCCCTTCACACCGACCGACTGATAGTTCATCGGGCTGCCCAGACTCAGGATCCTTCCGATGATGTAGTGCTGGATATAGAAGTAATTGGCCTTGGCCCGGATGCCCATCTTTTCGTTTTTGAACCCTGCGCTCGCATTGACTTCGTAGGAGATTTCATTTTTCAGGTCGGGGTTTCCGATGTAGTCGTAACGGTCAAAACTGTTGTAGATGTAGTAGCCGTACCCCTCCGAAACCGAAGGTGCGCGGTGGCCGTATCCGCCACCGACGGAAAAATCAAACGGACTGAGGTCCAACAGGTAACTTGCGTGCAGGGCCGGCAGGATCCGGTCCTTTTGCTGTGGCGTTCCGGGGTGGAAAATCCAGTTGAACTCCGCATATTTGGAATAATTGTGGTTCCAGCCCAGGGATCCGCCGAAATTCACCGTGCTCATTGCCGAGATATCCCAGGTATTGTTCAGGGACAGACCGGCATACCGCGTGGTAACCCACGGCCAGCTGTACGCAAACATCGTCCGGTTGCTCCGATCCTGCGGATACATCCGCATTTCTGCGATGGATAGATTGTTGTACGCATTGAGCTGTATTTCAGCGGCGTAATCGCCGCTTTTCAGGTTCATATTGGATGTTAACCCATACGTGGTGCTCCAGCCCGGCATGTCCATGTGAACCAAATTCTCGGGACGCGTGGTGTCATCCATGTAGTGTTCCACCGCATTGAAATACAGCTTGGTATCCCATACCCGGATCAGGCCGTCTTCAAACAGCTGCTTATACGCGGCCGAGGTAATAAGCGCACGGGAGAGCCACAGGTCCATCGGAAGTGCGGGGTAGCCCACATCCTTTGCCATGTCAAAGATCGCATCCACCCGCAGGGAAGAAAACGGACTGGTTTTATAGGCCGCACCGAGGGAGGTGTTGAATTTGTTGTATTGCGAATGGTTCACCTCACTGCTGTTGCCATCGTAATAATTGCCCGCTTTCCGCAACGAAACGCTTCCATCCGCCACCCATTTGTCACTTGAATAGGACAGGTTCGCCAGGTTGAAAAACTGCCTGTTGTTGAACTCAAACCCGGTTTGGTAAGCACCGCTGAGCTCCTTTTCGAGGCCGAACGGCGTGCGCTTCCTTTTCAGGTCGATGCTTCCGGCTACCGTCGCCCCGTGCAGGCTGCCCTCCTGGCCGGATTTGATGTCGATGGTGGACAGGTTGTTGCTTTCCACATACGACGTGATCGGGTCCATTTTATCGGTACATGCACCGAAGACATGCATGCCATCAATCGTGATGACGGTACGCTCCGTACTCATGTTATTGAGTAAAGGCTCCCAGGCGTAGGCACCCCGCTTGATGAAACTGATGTTGTCGGAAGATGCCAGGAATTCATCCACCGAAACCGCCATTTTCAATTCGGTCTCGATTTTCCGTTTGGCAACGGCAACGACCGTCACTTCCTCCAGGAGCTTGGTGGTGTCACGTTCTCCCCGGGGTTGCTGGGCGCCCGCGGTCATTCCTGAAAACAGTACCACCGGAATAATTAGCTTTTTTATCATTTAGAATAAAATATCAATGTATAATTCGCTTTTTACGCCCTCCACCCCCGGTGTGAAATCCGTCGGCACCTCGGTTCCCTTCAGGATTTTTCCCTGCGGGTTCACCAGGATGAAATTCAGCGTCCAGTTTCCCGTCATTGTGTAGTTCACCACGCCGTAATACAGGCCGTCGCTTTGCTGCGTCAGGTTCTTGTTGTTGGGCGAGGAGTGGTTCCCCATGGAGGGTTCCGGCATCCGCGGATCCAGCAGCAGGGTATAGTCGTTTGCCTCCGTATAGGAAAACTGCGCAGGGTCCGGGAATGTTCCGGCCGGACCGGCGGGGTCGTTGTACCTGTAGATTCCGGCAACCAGTTCGTTTTCAGCTACCTTCGGCCGCTGCGGGGCTACCAGCGCGATGACGTACTGCTCACCGTCGTCTCCCGTAAACGCTGTCATGTTCAGGTTTTTGTTCGCCTGTTGCTCCACGGTGATGGATTGCTTTACGGCATGTGTCTGGTCGCCGACGGTGAAATCGATATAAAATTCCCAGGTTCCGTCCGGACGACTTTCGTCCGTAAATACAGCGTACCCCGAAAAGCGGTTGTCGTCCGGTTCGTAAACCAATTCGTACCGATGCGGACCGGAGCTGCTGCTTCCGTCCGTCCGGCTCATTACCGGCAGAAACGTTACCGTCGAAACGTCGGCGGGCTCACCGGTTTGGGCATCGGTAACGGTTAAGCGGATTTCATTATACCCCTTGTAGAACGTTCCATTCAACGCTTCGATGCTGATGCCGTAGCCTTCGCTACCAAAAGACACCGCTTCTTCAAACGCGTAATGTTCCGGGACTTCCGTGCTTATTTCCGCTTCATAATCCGTTTTATCCTTGGTGCAGGAAGCCACCCCGATACACAAAGCGATCAGATATAACCTATGTATGCTCATTATTTACAGGTATTTGTTTTCATTTTGAATGGATCTTAAACACGATCGGGTCGGCGGATACCTTCCTGCCGTCCTTGTGCAAGGTTGCGCGGATTTCCCACAGTCCGGCCATGGAAAGGTCGATTCTGCCTTCGTAGTATCCGTCCCCTTTCCCCCGAGCGTCCTGATTATCCGACGACCCGTGGCCCATATCGGGCATATAAGTTTCCAGCCGGATGGTATAGCCGTCTGTAGCGGGAAACGCATCGTGGTCGATGCCATGCAGCATGAATGCCGCCTTATGCGCACCCGCGGGGACACTGTCGGGCATTAGCAGCGACAGAAAAAACCGCCCTTCTGTTGCATCGATTGCCATTGTCCGGGTTACCGCGGCCTCTTCCACCGGCAGCTTGAACCGCAGTGAGTCGGTAGCGCCTTCTCCGGGTACCATCACGTCCAGCAGCCATCCGCTACCCATATCCGCCGCGTCTGCCATGATGAATACCACACTGCCGCGGTACCAGCCCGCTGCCAGTTCCTTCGGCTGCACATATGGAGCCGCGTGGGACATCATCCCCATGTCCATGAATGGCGAGAAAGAAACATCGGCCCCGGTGACGGGGCTGCTGTCCGCGTGTGTCAGTTTCAGGTACAGGTTTTCGTGCCGGTTTTTCAGTGCGGTCTCGGAAAACACAGCCACCTTCAGCCCCGTTCCGGCCAGTGTGGTGTCGCCGATGGGCGCCAATTGCTCCGGGACGGCCGTCTCCCGGTTTTCCGGAACGGCGTCCGTTCCGTTGTTATCGTCGGTGCTGTGCTGCGGGTTGCCGCACGATAGGATAGTAAGCACCGCAGCCAGCAGGGCACACCATCCGGCGGTGCCCTTCATATTCCGTCTTGTCATGATAAAATCAGTTGTTGTACCCCCTGCTGCCGGAAACGGATCGGTCCGTGGTCGCGGTTCAACCACGAAGGCAAGCCGGTTGCCTCCGCATTCCGGTACAGGGTAACTCCGCTATGCGAACAAGGATGGGAAACGCGGAGGGTGGAAATCGTCTTTTGAATACAGGTAAAGGTAAGCTCCTTCCGCCGAAACAGCTGGAATTGCCCGGGGCGCGGTCGGCGCATGTAAAGCGGTTGATTCCGGCAGCAGGAAAACCACCGATTCAACCTTGGGGTTCGCGTGACGGTCGCCGGGGCCTTTCTTTTCCTTATCTTCCAGCTTCTTCAGCTTCTTCATCAGTACGCACTGTCCGAGGCAATGCCGTTCGGGACGGTCGCGGTTCTCGCATAACGCTTGCGCGATGTACTGCCTATTGGCTCCATACCAGGCGAACACGCCGAGGCAGCCGAGGCATTGGCACACCAGCGAAAACAGGAGCAGTATGGAGACCGTCTTTTTCAAACCGCTAACCCTTATTGAGAAGTTTTTCGATGTCTGCGATTATTTTTGGGATGGAATCCGTGAGCGTACCGTCATAGAGTCCGCGGACACGCCGTTTTTCGTCCACCAGCGTGAACGCCCCGCTGTGGTTGAAGCCGCCCGGGGCCGTTGCATCCTCCTGCGCAAAAGAAAAATAGCCCTCCTGTCCGGCCAGCCGGTAAACTTCGGCTTTCGGGCCGTTCACGAAACGCCATAACGGGGGCGCACCCAGCTTATCAGCATATGCTTTCAATACCGAAGCGGTATCGTGGCCCGGATCGATGGTATGTGAGAGGATGGCAAACCGGTCGTTGCCCTCGAAATGCCTAGCGATGGTCAGTAGATTCCTGGACATGATGGGGCAGATGGTGGGGCACCTTGTAAAAAAGAAATCGGCAACGTATATCTTTCCATCGAAAGTTTTGTTATCCAACCAGTTACCATTCTGGTCGAGGAGGCGGAACGGTGGGATAGTATGGAACACCGTATCGATGCGTTCCATCCCGTCTTCGGTTGTCCTGACGTATTCCTTCTCCCCCAGGATGGGCAGCCTTTCCTGTCCGACACCAGAACAGGCCGCATGCGTGGTCGCGATCGCCGCGCATGCCAATAAATAAAATGTTTTCATCTCCGATTTTGTCAATGGGTAACCGCTGTTGCCCGATGAGTCCGACATAAATGACACATCCCTGCCACAACCGGCAGGCACGTAACGCACTAAAGTTGCACGTCAGGAAATCGGAGGGTGGAAAATAGCGTGCTCCAGCTGGAACACATAGCGTGGTTCGGGTTGTGGCAGGTAACTGACGATATGCGTAAAACCCGGAAGTGTGCCGGTATCGATATTTTCTGTCACCTGCGAAAATAGCACCACTTCCTTGAGCTTGAAGTCGGGCTGCTGCTGTTCCTTCTCGTGTTGCTCCTTCAATTTTTTCATCAGCACACACTGGCCTTTACAGGAACTGTTCAGGACAAACCGGTTTTCGCACTGGTTTTTGGCGATGAAGTCCCGGTTCGCATAGAAACCCACCGCAACCCAGAGAGCCGAAAGGCTCTGCAAAAGCATGGCAAGGGCCAGAATCAATGCAAACGGTTTACTCATCTGCCGCAAAAATAGCGATTTTTTAGTTTCGGGGCAAATCCTTCGCTTTTCAGTTTAAGCCGATACATAAGTGACATTAGTAGAATCTCATTGGGAACTACTTGCCAATAAGTTTGATCAAAAAAACGAGTTGCTTAATGCGCTCCCGTGACCCGTTGAATTGTCGTTAACCATTGTCAGCAATTATTTAATTTGCTGGATGCATCAATCGAAAGCCTGAAAAGTATTCCCATAACCATATAAAATTATTTTCTAAACAAATCAAGCCTTCTTCGGTTTCATATTTATGATGTACAGACTTACGGTGATTCTTTTTGTCATTCCATTCCTACTGATAAATAGTGGGAGTTTTACTTCTTATTCCGGTAGTGATTTTTTACCCCGGTGCCATTCTCAATATTCTACTCAAAGCGAATCCCGGAAGTCAGAATTCTCTTTTACTGAAAATTGCTTACACCTAGCTAATAGCAAATGCCATTGTTATAGCGCCGAACTACTCGTATACCCATTCTTAGATAAAGTATTAAATCCTATTAGTCCACAAAGTATAGTTGTATCGCTGTCTCAATATTTCACTGATAGCAATGCCGAATATTTTAAAACTGCGCCGTCTGTCTGCAGCACTATACCTATCTATATTAGAGTACGGTCCCTATTAATTTAGAAAAACCTATTTACACACCTGAAGGAATCAATCGTTTTAAACCAATCGTTTTAAACAATTTAAAGTCAAGGATCATGAACGTAGGAAATAAAAAAACAGAAAATATTGAAGGTCTTAATAGACAAGACGAACGAGAACACCATTCCCATGCCGAGCACCATGAAGGTGCCGCTCGGAGCAACGAGCCGGAACATCATGAGGAACCGGAACATCACAAGCATGACGAGCACCGCAAAAGCGGTGGCAAGGATGAGGAAAGTCATGATGAAAAGGAACACCATCCCCATGCCGAGCACCATGAAGGTGCCGCTCGGAGCAACGAGCCGGAACATCATGAGGAACCGGAACATCACAAGCATGACGAGCACCACAAAAGCGGTGGCAAGGATGAAGAAAGCCATGATGAAAAGGAACATCATCCCCATGCTGAGCACCATGAAGGTGTCGCTCGGAGCAACGAGCCGGAACATCATGAGGAACCGGAACATCACAAGCATGACGAGCATCATAAGAAGCAGTCCGATAAAAAACCGTCGTCTTCTGACAACAAAAGCTAATGTAGTGAAGAGAGGATAATTGTGACAGTCGATACGTATTGACCGGGTCTGTATTGTATTATATACCGACTCGGTCAATATTTGACAGCATCTCCTGCTATCCAAGACATCTTTTAGCTCTTCACAAGCATTAACCACAACCAGATCCTGGTCACAAGGCATCAGGAATCCGAAAGAAAATTACGGTGAGCACCACTGCACTACGTCAAAGCCGGCTTTTTTCGCGACTGTGGCAATAGTTTTACTTATAAACTGAAAATGCTGCGGACGATGGTTCCGAGTAAAGGATATTCACTCTTTATTTCTACTTATCTTATTAACTAACCACTCCGGTGGCTTGATTGGGATCATCTCATACTGGAAATTTCCAATTCCCGTAAATGCAAAAATTTAAATCAAAGAAGCTTCTTGAACGCTAAAATAGAGAAAACAGTGAACTTTAGCCATTCATACCGATTCACATTCTAAAACAAAGTATAAAAAATGAAAGATCAATTTGACGTAATTATCATAGGTTCAGGTCCCGGCGGATATGTGGCAGCCATACGCTGTGGACAATTAGGATTGAAGACAGCCATCATCGAGAAATATCCTGTGCTTGGCGGAACCTGCCTCAATGTTGGTTGCATTCCCTCAAAGGCAATGCTGGATAGCTCTGAGTACTATCACCAGATAAAGGCCAATGTTCAGAACCACGGTATATCAGTCGATAACCCAAAAGTCGATCTGGCTGCGATGATAGAACGTAAGGAAGGTGTTGTTTCCAAAATTAACAGTGGGGTCAGTTTTCTAATGAGGAAGAATAAAGTGGAGGTTTTTCAGGGAATAGGTTCGTTTGTTGACAAGAATACTATTCTTGTTAAATCCGATATCGGGGAAAAAGCCATTGGCGGAAAGCATGTCATTATAGCGACGGGTTCAAAGCCCGCTTCGCTTCCCAATATATCCATCGATAAAAAGCGCATCATCAGTTCAACCGAAGCGCTTATTTTAAAAGAAATCCCCCGCCGCCTGATCATCGTTGGCGGAGGAGTAATTGGTGTGGAACTTGGATCTGTCTATGGAAGGCTGGGAAGCAAAGTCACAATACTGGAGTACACCGACAGTATTATTGCAACAATGGACAGGAAAATGGGATCGGAACTTCAAAAATCATTAAAGAAGAAGTTGGGTTTTGACTTCTTGCTAAACCACAAAGTCACTGGAGCGACCAATAATGGGGATACCGTTACAGTTACAGCGGAAGACAAGGATGGCAAAATCAATTCCATGGAAGGTGATTATTGTCTTATGGCAATAGGAAGGAAACCTTATACGGAAGGATTGGTCTTGGAAAACGTTGGCATTGAGCTTTCTTCTAAGGGTCAGGTTGTAACGGATGGGAATCTGGAAACAAACATCAAGGGAATTTATGCCATCGGCGATGTTGTCAAGGGTCCGATGCTTGCACACAAAGCATCGGAAGAGGGTATCTATGTGGCAGAAATTATTGCGGGGAAGAAGCCGCATATTGACTATAACCTAATTCCAAATATCGTGTATACAGATCCCGAAGTGGCCGGCGTCGGCAAAACCGAAGAAGAGCTTAAAGAATCAGGTAGGCGATACAAAATCGGCCAATTTCCTTTTTCCGCCTCTGGCAGGGCAATTACCAGCGGTAAAACCGAGGGGGTGGTTAAAGTTTTGGCCGATGAGGTAACAGATGAAATCCTGGGTGTCCACATCATTGGAGAAAGGGCCTCCGATCTAATCGGGGAGGCAACCCTCGCTATGGGCTTCCGTGCCGCGGCAGAAGACGTGGCGCTTATCTCTCATGGACACCCCACGTATTATGAAAACTTTCGTGAAGCCTGTCTTGATATAGAAAAAATGGCAATTCATATCTGAAATTACGGCAGACACTGTTATTAAAAAAATAGGCAGTCGCTTATAAACCTATATTATAAGCCGCTGTTTAATCAACTGTCGCAGATGATCATCCCGCTTTCACAATAAACTGGTACGGTAGCAGGTTTACCTCTACGTCAAAGACGGTGTATCCAGCCTCTTTCAGCTCCACGATCACCTCATCCATCGTAACCTTATGGTCGATCGGCGGCCCTACCGGAAGATCGGCCTTAAAGAAGTCGATGATAACCAGCTTACCTCCTTTTTTCAGTCCCTGTTTCACCTTCGCAAAATAGTCCGGTCGGTTATCGATGTGGTGGTAAGTGTTCACCATGAAGACCATGTCAACCTCATCGTTTTCCAATGCCGGACTGTCATAAGGGAGACGGCGCAATTCAACGTTTTCCAGATGTTCTCTTTCTATGCGGTTTCTCAGGTGTTTCTGGAACTCATCATCAACGTCGCCAGCGATCACCCTCGCACCTGCATTGGCTAATTTCACTGAAAAGTAACCACTTCCTGCACCGATGTCCATAATCGTTTTTCCCTTCACATCCCCTAAATACTGTAATACCTTTTCGGGTTGCTGATAAGCATCGCGTTCTGGGGACTCAAAATGATTTATCAGATCTTCGACCGAAGACTGGTGCATATGTTCATTGGCACTTGCCCCATGCTTTTCGTCATTGTGCTCCTTTTGTTCCTGAGCGATAACCGTATTGGCGGCCAACATGGCAAATACCGCCATTATTAACCTACTTACCGTTTTCATTGTCCCATAATTGAAATTAGACTACAAATTGTTACCCGATTTATAGTAAACATTTTTTTAGTTAGATAGTTTGGTCAAATAAACGCCCATGGGCTTTTACCATACAGGGATATAAGGATACAGAAGATTAATGTTAATTAATATGCGGATGTCCAATGTCGCTCTCCTAAGCAACACTACGCGTCCAACCTAGTGTTCGCTCAGCTGTCCGATGTCGGTTGCTCCGCTTTTTCAACGCTAATGCCAGATATTCGGATACACCGTCTACCTGGAAAGCAATATGCTCCCCTTTGGTTGGGGTATAGTATGCGCTGCGCTTTCATGCTACTTCAGCTTCTCCCTGATGGCATCCTCTTCCGCAAACCCAGAATGGTCCCATACGATTTCGCCGTCTTTGTACAGTTTCAGTACCGGGAGTCCGGAGATACCCAGTTCTTTACACAACGCCGCATTTTCATCGGCGTTGATTCGGAGGACCCTGACTTTTCCGTCCATATCCGCGATGATACGGTCCATGTATGGTTCCATCTTTTTGCAGGGCGCACACCAATCTGCATAAAAATCAACGAGTACGGGTTTATTTGAATTCAGCAGCGCTTCATACTCCGTAAGGGTCATTCCGGCCCCTTGGTTTGCAAGGGAAACCTCGCGTAGGCCGGCCGCCCGCCATTTCATCATGCCCCCCTGCATTTCGTAAACGTGCCTGAATCCTGTCTCACGCATCACTTCCGCAGCAGCAGTACTCCGGCCTCCGCTCAGGCAGTATACGAAAACCGGCTGCGATTTGTCCAGCGTAGCCAACTGCTCCCGGAATTCAGATCCGGTCCAGTCCAGGTTCAGAGCGTTTTGAAGGTGGCCTTTTTTGAATTCCCCCGGTGTCCGTACATCAACGATGATCCCATGCTCGGTTGACGCTATTTTATCCGCAAAGCCTTCAGCGGATAGACTGATTGTGTCGGTCAGCACCTGCCCGCTGGCAAAACCGTTCACCACTATCGAGAAGAATAACACAGCGATATATCTCATATTGCATCTATTTTAATGATCCAATGGCTACCGTTTCATAACGGCAATCATCGATACCCGCACGCCTCACCCAATTGACCCGCGGAATTGGCGGCTTTCCACAAATATCGATAATCCTTATGACATGAGAGGAATCTGAAAAAGGAAATCTCCCTTTAATCGCCTCCGGCAACTTCTTTGATGCCCTGGATCATTTCCAGGGCAGAATAATCCCGTCCCTTCCATAGGACAACCATCTCCCCTCGTTTGTTGAGAATAACCGTCGTCGGAATAGCGCCCAAGGTAGTCGGATGGAATACCAGTTGCTGGCTTAAAGACCGGCGGTTATACCTGTCTTCCTTCATAAAGTCCGTGGATTGTTCTATTTTATTATCAACATCAACCATGAGAAACTCGATATCGTTATGGTCTTTGAATGCTCAGTTCCTCTCCGGTTGTTCCAAGCCCCTGCTTGCCTGGATTCCTTTCAAGCCACATCCTGCTTGCAACGATGATGAGTTCCTTGAGTTTGGTCCTTGCCTCGCCTCAGTCCAGCAGTCATCCTTTTCCAGTTCCCGCTTTATTGCTCCGTAAGCGTGCTTACCGAGCGATGTTCGTCGCCTGTCATCAAAATTGACGGGGTTTCGAAAACATTATTGAACAGGATTCCGTCACAGGTCATGCTTCACAATGTAATGGTTTTGAAACCGAGTTCCTGAAGACCGAAAAGATACCGGTACGCATTCGGCGTTGTCTGGACATAGGGGTTGTACTGCGCTTTGGTGACACCGAGCCTTTGCATCGCAAATTCACAGACGACCAGCTTTATGCCGTATTTTTTTGCCGTTTCAACCTGCTTTTTCAGGTCCTTGTTGCTGGCCAGTTCCTTGACGATCTCACCGGCCATCACGATCTCGAACTGCGCTGACGGGTGTTCTTCCTTGATATTCTCTCCCACCAGCATGGCTCCCATGAAGTGCCGCGTACCCTGTACAAGCATGGCATAACTTCCGTCCTTTCTCACCAGGCTTTCGATGTCGGGACCGGATAACGACTGCGCCTGTCCATAGGACGGCACATACCACGAGAGGCCAAAAATAACGAATGCTAGGATTACGATTTGCTTTTTCATTTTTCTTTATTTTTAAAATCCTTCATCTTCATGTATGTATATTACCTGTAATATAACCTTAAGCTTTTCATTAGCAGACAAAGCTATACCCAAATCTTTACCGTGACAAATAAAAATATAATTGGAAACCGGTATTATTTTTCTGATCCTAAGCGGATGAATCTTTCGCCCGCATTTTAATCGCCCTGTACCGGTAGCGCGGCATAAGTGGGTAACCTTTAGCCTGTAAGATAATTTTGGCGGTTCGACTGAACTCCCACCAATAGGCGTTCACTTTTTTACCCCCACTTATTCCGGGAAAGTCACGGAATAAGTGGGATATGTACCGCTACGAGTATTAAGTAGTAAGCCTTTATTCCATCGTCATCCCTCCGTCGACAACCAATTTCATACCGGTGATGAATTTGCTGTCTTCGGAAGCCAAAAATAGTACTCCTTTTGCGATGTCGTCGTTGGTTGCGTATCTTCCCAATGGAATAGTGGCCTCAAAGCCTTTTTTTGCAGACTCCGCTTCACCCGGGGCAAAGCCTTCTTCCAGGGAGCGCATCATGCGATTATCTACCGGTGCTGGGTGGATCGAATTAACACGGATACCACGCGGGGCTGCCTCTAGTGCGATGGTCCGTGTAATCCCGATCACTGCGTGTTTACTGGTTACATACGCACTCATCGACCCGAATCCCATCAAACCAGCTACCGAAGAAGTATTGATAATACTGCCTCCGTTGTTCATTTCAGGCAAAACATATTTGATACCTAACCAAACGCCTTTAACATTGATGCTGAGCAATTTGTCGAATGCTTCTTCCGGATATTCGGTTATCGGTTTAACAATGCCCTCAATTCCGGCATTATTGAAGAATACGTCAATCTTTCCGAACTGACTCACCGCGTACCGGACGTACTGCTGGACATCAGACGACTTGGAAACATCCGCCAACACATAGGTGACGTCCGGACTATTCAGTTCCGAAACCACTTTCTTTAGTGTTTCCTCGTTAATATCAACTAGAACGACCTTTGCACCTTCCTCCAAAAACAATTTTGCTGTAGTAGAGCCAATCGCGCCGGAACCTCCGGTTATAATAGCTACCTTGTTTGTTAACCTTGCCATTTTTTAACTTTTAAGTAAATAACCTATTTCTTTATGGTTTTAAAAGTAGGGAGCTATTTCGCAATTGGTCGTAACCTTAATCACGTCGAGAAGTGATTTTTGTCAACTATCTAATTTCAATTTTTTTGTTTGGCACCTCAAAACACATAACTTTATAAATTTCGGAAATTGAGCAACAAAACAGCCATCATGCAAATGACAATACAAGATTACCTGAATACGTATTTCAGCCATTTCGAACCGAACCTTAGAAATGCTTTGGCCGAAAGATGCAGTCTCAAGAGCTTCGTTGCTGGTGAACAGTTGATGCAGACCGGCCAGTATTTCAAGTCCACCATGCTGATTGTCGGAGGGCTCGTCAAAGTATACCGGCAGGGAGACGACGGCGGTGAGTTTTTCGTTTACCACCTGGAACCGGGCAGTGCATGTGCACTGTCGATGATATGCGCTACCAAACAGGAAAAAAGCGAAGTATTGGCCACTGCCGTCGAAGATACCACGGCATTGCTGGTTCCGATTGCGATGATGGATGACCTGATGCGGGATTACAAGACGTGGTATTATTTCGTGCTAGAGACCTACCGCTCGCGTTTCGAGGAGTTGCTGGAAGTCATCGATCATATTGCCTTCAAAAGCATGGACGAACGGCTGGCCTATCACCTCAAAAAACTTAGCAAACAGCACGGTTCCAGGGAACTGTACACCACCCACCAACAGATTGCCAACGACCTGGGCTCCTCTCGGGAAGTGATTTCGCGGTTACTGAAAAAGATGGAACAGCACGGAAAAGTGATTCTCCAGCGCAACTCCATTCAACTACTTGATTGATTGTGACAAATTTATAGAAGCCGTGTGACCTTGGTCACCAACAATACACCGTACCGTGTCGACCTTTGCGATGGTTACTTTCAACTATCGTAAAATATGGAAATCGTCGGTTATCTCGCTTCATTATTTATCGGCATCGCGTTAGGCCTTATCGGTGGTGGTGGCTCCATACTCACCGTACCTGTATTGGTCTATCTTTTTGGCCTCTCCCCTATTATGGCAACGGCCTACTCGCTGTTCATCGTAGGCGCTACGAGTCTCGTAGGTGCATGGCCCAAATACCGCAAGGGGCTGGTGGATGTGAAAACTGCCGTTATCTTCGGTATTCCTTCCATAGCCGCGGTATATGCCACACGCAAGTTTTTAGTTCCGGCCATCCCGGATACGATTTTCACCATCGGCGATTTTACCGTCGGAAAATCCATGGCTATCATGCTGTTGTTTGCCGTGATGATGTTTGCCGCTTCCATCTCCATGATCCGGAAAAAGCCCTGTAAGGACTGTCCGGATGATGCCGATATCCGGTACAACTACCCCCTGATCCTGCTGGAAGGACTGCTGGTCGGCACGCTCACCGGACTGGTCGGCGCCGGTGGTGGGTTCCTCATCATCCCCGCACTGGTATTGCTGAGCAAGTTGTCCATGAAAAAGGCCGTAGGCACCTCGCTGCTGATCATCGCGGCCAAATCCCTCCTTGGGTTCACGGGTGATGTGTCCAATATGCCCATCGAATGGGGATTCCTGCTGCTGGTTACTGGGCTGGCCATACTCGGATTCTACGTGGGGAACGGGATTTCGGGCAAGGTATCCGGCCACAAGCTACAAAAGGGTTTCGGCTGGTTTGTGCTCATCATGAGTATTTATATCCTGATTAACGAACTTTTTCTTTAACGATCATATCCGAAGGTGACGGAAGTCACCGAATCGAGGTATCCCACGCCTTTACCTTTGTATCATTAAACATATAACACAAATCGGAAATCAATCAAATAAAAATAACCATGCAAATCGAACAGATTTACACCGGATGTCTGGCGCAAGGCGCTTACTACATCGAAAGCAACGGCGAGGTCGCTATCATTGACCCGTTGCGGGAAGTCGACCCCTATATCAAGCGGGCGGAAAAAGACGGTGCGACCATCAAATATGTACTGGAGACCCATTTTCATGCAGACTTTGTATCCGGCCATATTGATCTGGCCGAAAAAACCGGAGCAACGATCGTGTATGGACCTACGGCCCAGCCGGGATTTGCCGCGCATGTAGCCGAGGATGGCGAAAAACTGAAATTGGGCGACGTGACCATCACCGTGATCCATACACCTGGTCACACCCTGGAAAGCACTAGCTTCTTGATTACCGACGAGATGGGAAAAGAAGTAGGCCTCTTCACCGGCGATACGCTCTTCATTGGCGATGTGGGCCGCCCCGACCTTGCCCTAAAAGTAAAGGCAGAGCTTACCGAAGAGATACTTGCCAGCCATCTTTATGATTCATTGCATACTAAAATCATACCCCTGGCCGACGATATCATCGTCTATCCTGCCCATGGAGCCGGATCGGCCTGTGGCAAGAACATGAGCATGGAAACCACCGATACGCTGGGCAACCAGAAGAAAACAAACTACGCACTGCAGGACATGTCTAAAGAAGCGTTCATCAAGCAGGTGCTGACAGGACTTATGCCACCCCCGGCTTATTTCCCGAAAAATGTATTGATGAATATCCAGGGATACGACAGCATCGATGAAGTGCTGGATCGGGGCATGCAATCCCTGAATCCGGCAGCCTTTGAAGCGGCTGCCAATGAAACCGATGCCATATTGCTGGATACGCGGGATGCGCAGGTATTTGCAAAGGGGTTCATTCCCAATTCCATCAATATCGGGATCGACGGCAGTTTTGCCCCATGGGTAGGCGCCCTCATTCCCGATATCCGGCAGCCTATCCTCATTATTGCCGAAGAAGATCGCGAGGAAGAAGTGATTACGCGCCTCGCCCGCGTGGGTTATGATCATGCTATCGGCTACCTTAAGGGCGGTTTTAAGGCTTGGCAGGCAGATGGTCGTGAGGTCGACGCCATTACTTCCATCACGGCAGATGAACTGGCCTTGCTAAGAGAAGCAAACGCTGACCAAGCCATCCTCGATGTCCGGAAACAAAGCGAATATGACGCCGAACATGTGATCGGTGCACAGAACCTGCCATTGGATTATTTCAACGAACGCCTCAGCGAAATCGATAAAACCAAGAAGTACCATGTCCATTGCGCCGGGGGGTACCGTTCGATGATTCTAATCTCCATTCTCCGGGCAAGGGGGTATGACAATCTAATTGACATACAGGGCGGATTCAAAGCCATCAAAACGTCGGACAAATTCGCCATCAGCGACTATGCATGCCCGAGCACGATGCTATGACAGTTTAGTAACGTTTAATAATCACCGATCCTGCCACCGTATTGGCGGCAGGATCAAAAAATCAAGAAAATGGAAACCACAACAATGACAACCATGCCGAGGATCGGCGATCAGGCGCCGGATTTTTCGGCCGTTACCACTACGGGACCGATGACGTTCTCGGAATATAACAAGGGTAGCTGGGTGATCTTCTTCTCCCATCCTGCCGATTTCACACCCGTCTGCACGACCGAAATGAGTGGTTTTGCGCAGGATAGTGATTTTTTCGGGCAACACAACACCAAACTGCTCGGACTGAGCATCGACAGCATCCATTCGCACATCGCCTGGGTCAATGCCGTCCATGAAAAAACAGGGGTGCTTTTCGGATTCCCCATCGTGGCCGACCTGGATATGAAGGTCAGCAAATTATATGGCATGCTATAGCCCGGAGAAAGCGAAACGGCGGCCGTACGGGCGGTCTTTTTCATCGATCCTGTCGGCAAAATCCGCCTCATCATGTACTACCCGCTCAACGTCGGCCGGAATATGGAGGAAATCAAGCGTGCGCTGCTCGCGCTACAGACTTCCGACGAACACCAAGTGGCCATGCCGCTTAACTGGCAGCCCGGCGAAAAGGTTATAATCGGCGCCCCAAAAACGTTGGAAGCGCTCGCCGCGCGCAAGGCCAGCGATCTGGAAATGGTAGACTGGTACCTGGCGAAGAAGTCACTTTAACAAGTCATCGATTAAACACAATAACAATGAATTTTCTAACTGCCCTTTTCGGCACCTCCGAAAAAGCTGATTTTAAGCAGCTCAAACACGACGGTGCCCTGATCATCGATGTGCGGACACCCGGCGAATTTGCGGGTGGGCACATCACCGGGAGCATCAACATCCCATTGGATAAAATTCCTGCCCGAGCGGCGGAACTGAAAAAGAAAAATAAACCCATCGTCACCTGCTGCAGAAGCGGAAACCGGAGCGGTATGGCCAAAACCATACTGGCTGAAGCCGGATGCGAAGTGTACAACGGCGGGGCGTGGAATGTACTGAACGAAAAAATCAATTGACGCTTATGATTGAATGGTTGAAACAACCGTGGCCGTGGTATATCGCCGGCCCATTGGTGGGACTCACCGTCCCCGTACTGCTGACTCTGGGCAACAAGCACTTCGGCATTTCGGCCAACCTGCGCCATGCCTGTGCCACCTGCTTTCCTTCGGACATCAAATTCTTCAAGTACGATTACCGAAAGGAATTCTGGAATCTCTTTTTTGTCGTCGGTGCCTTCGGCGGCGGAATCATCGCCATGTGGCTACTGGCAGATCCCAACCCCATCGTCGTCAATCCTGCACTGGTTAACGAACTTGCCGGATATGGCATCAACGACTATTCCAGCATGGTCCCGCAACAGCTCTACAACTGGGATTATCTATTGTCAGCAAAGGGTCTCATGATGATGGTAGGTGGCGGATTCCTCGTCGGTTTCGGCTCCCGCTATGCCGGAGGCTGCACCAGCGGGCATTCCATCATGGGGCTGAGTACCCTGCAATGGCCCTCGCTCGTCGCAACGATCTGCTTTATGATCGGCGGTTTTTTAATGGCCAACCTATTTTTACCATTTATTTTAGGATAAACGATGAATAATTCAGCAATAAAGCAAACAGATTTTGAGATCCGTGCCCAGGATACGATATGCATCAATGAATCACAGCTGCAACACAAATGGTATCACAACATCAAGTACCTCATCGTGGGTATCTTATTCGGGATTGTCTTCGTCAAAGCCGAGGTCATCAGTTGGTTCCGTATCCAGGAAATGTTCCGCCTGCAATCGTTCCACATGTACGGCATCATCGGGTCGGCGATCGCCGTGGGTGTCCTGTCCGTTTGGTTGATCAGGAAATTTAACATCAAGACCATCTACGGCGAGCCCATCACGTTCACGCCGAAAAAATTCAACAAAGGGCAGATTTACGGGGGGCTGATCTTCGGCCTAGGCTGGGGCCTCACCGGCGCTTGCCCGGGGCCTTTGTTTGTCCAGATCGGCACGGGTGCCACCGTGGTAGCCGTCGTGCTGCTCAGTGCAATCGCAGGCACCTGGATGTATGGTAAACTGCGGGATAATCTGCCGCATTAATGCAATAAAATAAAAAGCTATGTTTTTTCAACACATTTATGATCAATCACTCGCTCAGGGTAGTTACCTGATCGGATGTCAGGCGACCGGCGAATCCATCGTGATCGATGCCAAGCGCGATGTAGACACGTACCTTGACATTGCAAAGCAGAATGGCCTCCGTATTACGCATGTCACGGAAACGCATATCCATGCGGATTTCTTATCCGGCACACGCGAACTCGCCGCATTGACCGGGGCAACGATGTACCTTTCCGACGAGGGTGGGCCCGATTGGCAATACCAATTTGCCCATGAAACGCTGCGCGATGGCAGCATTATTAAGGTGGGCAACCTCACTTTGGAGGTCATCCACACGCCGGGACACACGCCGGAAAGCATCAGCTTCCTGCTGCGCGACCATCCGGCCACGGACGAGCCGATCATGCTCTTTACCGGCGACTTCGTCTTCGTGGGCGACATCGGCCGCCCCGATCTGCTGGAAAAAGCAGCAGGACTGGTGGGCACACAGGAGATCGGTGCACATCAACTGTTCCAGTCGCTGACGAAATTCAGCAGCCTCCCCCCTTACGTACAGGTATGGCCGGGGCATGGTGCCGGATCTGCCTGTGGCAAAGCGCTTGGTGCGGTACCCAGTACCACCGTGGGATATGAATTGATACGGAACTGGGCGTTCCGTTTCGAAAACGACGAAAAGGAGTTTACCGACTACCTGCTCACCGGACAACCCGAGCCGCCGACGTATTTTGCTACGATGAAAAAGCTCAACAAGGTGGATCGCCCGCTGTTGACCGAAGTACCGCAGCATCCAAAGCTCACGAAAGACCAATTCCTTTCGGCATACGAGGGCGGTGCCAAGATCATTGATACCCGTCCTAAAATCAAGCATGCCACCGGAGCCATCCCCGGAAGCCTCGGCATCGAAAACAACAGATCGTTCTCCACATGGGTGGGCTGGCTGGTGGGGTACGACGAACCGATCGTACTCGTGGCCGACGATGCACAGGTTGAAGACCTGACTCGTAAACTCATGCGCATCGGCCTGGACAACATCCTCGGATATATATCCGGCGTGGATGACCTCGGGCTTGCATTGGAAACGCGCAGCATCATCGACATGGATACCTTCAGGTCGTTGCTTAGCCGGGACGACGTACAGGTCGTGGACGTACGCGGTGCATCCGAGTATGCGGCCGGACACATACCGGGTGCCGTTAACCTGTTTGTCGGTACGCTGGCCGACCACCTGGACGAACTGGATCGGAGCAAACAGCTGGTTATCCACTGCCAAAGCGGCGCACGGGCAGCCATTGCCCAATCTGTATTGGCCGCCCACGGTTTCAAGGATGTACAGAATTTCTCGGGCGGTATGGCGGAGTGGCGGAATAAAAACCAGCCCGTCATCGCGTAAAAAGAATGAACAGCGTGAACTATCGTTGGGGATTCCTCTTACCCGTAGTCTGCATGTTGGTTTGCCCTACCACGCTGTCAGGACAGACTCGTACGAATGGGTGGTTCCGTTTTACAGGCCGGTACCGATTCAGCGAAAAGCTGACGACCGACCTGGAGGTTCAGCACCGCAGGCAGCAAGACGGAACGAGCGGGTATCCCCTTCGCCATGCGGCACTCTATTCCATTCGACCCTGGGTATATTACCGCATCAACGAGGGGGTGCGCATTGACGCCGCCCCCCTTGCGTACTATATCCTGTATCCGGCCGTAACGCACCGGGGAGGTAAATCGGCAACGCCAACAACTGAATACCGCAACACGGCTGGGATATCGCTCCGGCATCGTCTATTGCCCCGACTGTGGATTACCGACCGCACGCTCTGGGAATACCGCAATTTCTCCCGAGGGAAGGACATCCTGCGCGGACGTGCCCGGCTTGGGTTGCAATACAACCTGAGCACCAAAACGAAGGTCATCGCGCAGGAAGAACTCCTGTTCAACCTCCACGGTGTCCCCACAAGCCACTTGTTTGACCACGATCGGCTCAGCCTATCCGTGCAGGTACCGATCGGCGGCAGATTTTATGCGGAGATGGGCTATATGCATGCAAACCGGCTTCCTCTACTACAGACCGGGCTGCAAAAGGAGCACACTGTTTTTTTACAACTTACCATCGATTTCACGTCAACAGACAAACGTATATGAAACGTACCAACATACTTCTTACCCTTGCGGGTATCGTATTGGGTGCCGTGGGTGGCTATTTGTATTACCACTACATCGGCTGCAACACCGGCACCTGTCCCATCACTTCAAAACCACTCAGCAGCACGCTCTATGGTGCCTTGTTGGGTGCGTTCGTCTTTAACACATTTACGGGCAATAAACACAAACAGCATGAAGAACCTCTGGGATGAGCGTTATCGCGATAGCGCTTATGTGTATGGCACGGCACCCAATGTATGGCTGGAAGAGCAACTCAGGGACTTAACACCCGGATTCATCCTCTTCCCCGCTGAGGGCGAGGGGCGCAATGCCGTATATGCAGCCACACAGGGATGGCGCGTCAGTGCGTTCGACCAAAGTGCCGTCGCCAAAGCAAAAGCGGAGCAGCTGGCGGCCCAAAGGCAAGTCCGGATTGATTACCAGGTGGCTGATGCCCAATCGGCAGCTTATCCGCTGCACAAATTCGACGCCATCGCGTTCATCTATGCCCATTTCGGTCACGAACACCGGGATAGCATTGTCCAACGGTTACTGCAAAGCCTGAAGCCCGGAGGCACCGTCATCTTTGAAGCATTTTCGAAACGACAGCTCCGGTTCCAGGAGACCGAGCGTTCAGGCGGTCCTACGGATGAGCGCATGCTGTATTCGATCGATGAAGTAAAGGGTATCTTCCGGAGGCTCGCCTTTACCACGCTCCATGAAACGGTGATCGACCTCAACGAAGGATTGTACCACGTGGGCAAGGCTTCGGTAGTCCGGTTTGTAGGGCATTTAAGGTCAACGCCCCGGCATGCGGAATCGGATGATGAGCGCAGAACCGACCGTCAGTAGGCCAACAAGCAATATCGCGTATCCGATGCCGAGCCAGTCGGCCACTGTTCCCGAAATCACCGCGCCGAACGCATATCCAAGATCCCGCCACAGTCGGAATGTCCCGATGCTTTCGGCACGCTGCACGGGGCTGGTCACCTCCGCGATAGCAGATAGGAAGGTGGGGTAAACCAGGGCCGTCCCCAGGCCCAGCACCACTGAAATGACGGCCAACATATAAAAATCAGTACTGAAAGAAATGAAGATAATAGCCAACCCCTGCAGCAGCATTCCCCAGAACAAGAGCTTCTTTTTCGCGTACCTGTCGGCCATTTTCCCTGTAAAGAGCTGCCCAACACCCCATACGGCCGGATAAATCGCTGTGACGGTACCTGCCTGTTCGCTGCTATAGTGAAGCGACAGCAGGACAATCGGCAGCAACCCCCAAATCATCCCGTCATTGAGGTTATTTACCAATCCCGCCTGCGTCACAGAACTCAGCGTCCGGTTGCCGAACGTGGTTTCCCAAAACACATGGCGTAATTTTTCGGTGGTGTTCAACGTACTTTCCCGTTGCACAAAAGCAGCGGTGTCTTTCACCCAAAAAATGGTCAGCAACAGGCCGGCGAAAGACAGGAAGACGCCAATGAAAAAGGGATACGGCGTTACGCCGAACCGGGCAGCAACGTAACCGGTCAGGAAGGCGACAAGCCCCACAGCAGCGTAGCCGGCAAACTCATTTAATCCCATAGCCAAGCCACGGTCTTTCTCGCCCACCAGGTCAATTTTCATCATCACCGTACTGCTCCATGTCAAACCCTGGCTCAGCCCCAGCAAGACATTGGCAATGATCACCCAGTTCCAACCCGGCGCGTATATCAGCAAGAAAGGAACGGGCATGGCGAGCAGCCAGCCAATCAGTAACAGCTTCCGCCGCCCGACCCGGTTGGCCAACCGCCCCGTGAAATAATTGGCTACGGCCTTGGCCAGCCCGAAGGCTGTGATAAAAGAAAGGATCGCCGTATTGGACGCGATGCCAAATTCCTCCATAGCAAACTGGGGGAAAATCGTCCGCTCCATGCCGACCATCCCGCCCACGAATGCATTGACAATAACCAACAGTGCAAATTGCTTCCAATTTTCCCGAAGTCCGAGCTGAACGAAATTTGCTGATTCCATATCGAATGTTAAAGCAAAATACAAAAATGACCTTTTGTTTGCTTTCTTTCAGTGATTGTTGTCACAATCGTACTCACCCCAAAGAACAACCCATTGTGACTAAAGTCACCTGTAGCCCAACTTGAAATAGCCATCTTTGTATGAATACAATAGAAGAAATGATGAAGACATTACTAACAAACTGGAACCTGATGCGCGGAATACGGCTGGCATTGGGTATTTTGATTTTCGTGGAAGGATTACGCAGTGACATCATTCCACTCACGTTAATGGGAGCCGCATTCGCTGCATTGGCCCTATTCAATGTAGGGTGTGGCGCAGGCGGCTGTGCGGTTCACCCACCACGATCTAAACCGTCCGGCAAAACCAACGTTGAATACGAAGAAGTTAACTAAATTAAAAATGGATACATTCAACGAACTGATAAATGGCGACAAGCCGGTCTTGGTCGACTTTTTTGCCACGTGGTGTGGCCCCTGCCACATGCAGTCGCCTATTCTGGAACAGGTGAAACAACGCATCGGTGATGCCGCGACGATTATTAAAATCGACGTGGATAAAAATCCGCAGCTAGCAGGGCAATACCAAATCCGGGGTGTACCTACCCTGATGATATTTAAAAATGGTGCCGTCAAATGGCGGCAATCCGGCGTATTTCCCGCCAATGAGCTGGAAAGGCTATTGAAGGAAAATATATGATCAGGCCATGAACGATATTTCCGATAACTTTTATATCGCTCCTATTCCGACCGCTGGAAGCCAAGTGCAGACCGCCGATGCGACGGAACAAACCTTGTCCCATCATAAACCGGGAATCGCACCGCATCATGACATAGGTCGTTGCCCTGTGTGACCCAGGTCACCTTCGCGACCACTACCCAAGGGTATATTTGTTCATGACGTTAATTTAACCGCATCGAACATGGAATCGCATTATCAAGTATTGATTATCGGAGGGGGCACAGCGGGCATCATGGTGGCCGCCCAGCTCAAGCGTAGGCAGCGCAACCTCACCATTGCAATCATCGAACCCTCCAATGACCATTGGTACCAGCCCGCTTGGACACTTGTGGGAGCCGGCACATACAACTATGCCAAAACGCGGCGTGACGAAGCGTCGCTCATCCCTCCCGGCGTCATCTGGATAAGGGACGCCGCAGAGACGTTCGAACCCTCAGAAAACACCGTCGAAACTGCTTCGGGCGATTGGTTAGGTTACGATTACCTCGTGGTATGCCCGGGTTTGGTGATGGATATTGATGCCCTGCCGGGATTGCGGGAGGCTATCCAAACCGAGGCTGTGTGCAGCAACTATATAGACCCCAATAAAACCTGGCGGCTCCTGCAGCGGTTCAAAGGCGGCAATGCGGTGTTTACACAGCCCACAACGCCCATCAAATGTGGCGGAGCACCGCAGAAAATTATGTACCTGGCAGATGATCACTTCCGCAAAAGCGGGGTGCGCGCACGTACGAATATCATCTTCGCTACACCGGGATCCGTTATCTTTGGCACCAAGGAATTTGCCGAAACGCTCAACAACATAATCGCCCGAAAATCCATCATTACCAAATTCTTGTATGCACCTGCAAAGATTGACGGCGACAATCGGGAAATTTTCTTCCGGTATACGGGTGAAGCCGCTAACTGGCAGGCTGCCGACGCCATCCACGAAACCATGCAAAGCGACGGACTTGTGAAGCTCCCCTATGATCTGCTGCACCTGGCCCCACCGCAGACCGCTCCGGCGTTTGTCCGCGATTCGCCGCTGGCCGAAACCGAGGGCCCTAACAAAGGATGGATACCGGCGGATCCGTATACCCTTCAACACCCGGCTTTTCCGAATGTCTACGCACTCGGTGACATTGCTGCGCTCCCCACAGCAAAGACCGGTGCCGCCATCCGGAAACAGGCTCCCGTAGTGGTGGACCACCTCCTTGCTGCTATCAACGGCCGAAAAACCGACAGCAAGTATAACGGATATTCGTCCTGCCCGCTCGTGACCGGCTACGGCAAGATGCTGCTTGCAGAATTCAAGTACGGAAACGTACGCGACAGCGACCCCCTGATCAGTAAATTCGTGGATACGACCAAGGAGCAATGGACCATGTGGCTACTGAAGAAATACGGCCTCCCCTATCTCTACTGGCACCGGATGATGAAAGGAAAGATGTAAAGCCGATGAGTAAAATCAATCGTTCAGATGATCGATGTCAGTCCGAATAACCCTGTCCCAAAATACCTTAGCATCGATTACGAATTAATTCAACAAGTCATGAAAAAAACAGAACAGATTTTGCTGGGCATCTTCGGAGTTTTTGCCGCAGGCGTCCTCGCCGGAACACTGTATGCACCGGACAAAGGAGAAAGAATAAGGAAACGGATTCTCCGCAAAGGCCGATGGTTCCTGCACTCGGCAAGTGATACCTTTGCTGAAGCGAAGGAAAAGCTTGAAGACATAAAGGATGGCCTGAAAGACAACATCGAAAAAATCACCGATGAAATGGATCGCCTCTCCTGCTGTCAAACGCAAAAATACCGATTCCCAAAAGAAAGGCAATAACGCGACGTATCAACACTCAGTTGTTACGGCATGTAAACAAAGTTAAAATATAGGGAAGGAAGCCATCATTTCCGGAAAGACCATTAAGGGCACTCCCACCCGGTCGATCACTTTCCGGGTGATGCTTCCCCTTGCTATCCGATGCCACCGGCTCTGCACCTTGTGAACAATGACAAATAGATCACAGGGGCCGCGTTGGCTTGATCGGTACAGTCCACCCACCACAGACCGATTCCGGACGGGCCGGTAATAGAGTTTCGGATACCCGACCGTTGTTGACGCTTCAACAAGGAAATTCTGAACCCTGACGGGAATATTCCTGCCTGGTTCATCTCCGCGCGATACACAAACCAATGAAATCTCTGATCCGAAATGGGTACACAGGCTGCTTAACGAATGAAGGACCTGCATGTGTGACCCACTGAAGTCCGTAGCGAAACACACCTGGGCGGGGTCCCTGTACACTGCACCGTCCGGGACCACCAATACAGGGCACGCACCTGTTGAAAGCATACGATTAACGTTGTTTTCCAAAAGTAAGCGGGCTGCCGGATCACTGCCATGCTTTCCCATTACGGCCAGTACAATGTTATGATCGGCAAAAATTTGATTTTTCACAGCATCGGTCAATTTACCAAGCTCACTCGCCCACGTAATTTTTGGGACGAATTGTCCGATGGAAGGATCGATGGAATTAACCAGCTTGCTGGCCAAATTCGACAAGGTGGTAGCAATGCTATCTTTCCGTAAAAAATAATCTTCCGTGGCCCAGGATCGTTGCGAAATACCGGGAGGCTCAAGCATCGTGAACGCATGGTATAGCATGACATTTGCATGGATCTGCATCGCCAGCCCGAACGCATAGTTTGCAGCCACTTCTGCCCGGGGAGAGAAATCCGTAAGTACTAAAATGGTTTTCATTGGAAAATAATCGGTTTTATCCGATTGCCGCCCGAATCCGGGACTGTTTGGCATCCACTTGGCGCACCAATTTTCCCGTTTTCGAAGGAAGCCTCGAGGCTGTAGTATCAAACGGAAACATATTCATTTCACAGAACAGCTGGTAGTGCGCTTTTGCTACCTCACTCCAAGTCGATGACGCCATGACCTGTAACGCCCTATTTCCCATTAATCGAAGTCGTTCGGGCGCCGCAAGCAACTCCATGATTGCCGCCGCGAATTGCCCAGGCTGCTCAAACCCCACCAAGATGCCCAGATCCTCAGTCAGCACCTCCTTGGCATGCGGAATGGGCGTGGAAACCACCGGACATCCGCAACTGAGTGCATAAGCAAATGTGCCACTGACCGCCTGGTTGGGGTCTTTGGAAGTAAACAGATACATGTCGGATAAGGCAAGGTATTCTAGTAAGTCACGGGTTGGCATGTACCGGTCTATAAAGCAAACATGGCTACCAAGACCAAGCTCATCGACCATATAGTTCAGCAAATTCCGGTAGGCCTCCCCCTCGCGTTTCACAATTTCGGGATGGGTCTCTCCGATCACCAGATACAGCGTATCGGGAAAACGGTCGATTACCGATGGCAGCGCCTGCAAGGCGGTTTCAATGCTCTTACCCCGGCTCAGTAGCCCGAAAGTTGCCAATATCCGGCTGTCTACGGGTAATCCGTATCGCCTTCGCAGCAATTGTTTGCTGGTCTCCTTTGGAACCTGATGGATACCGTGCGGGATAACAGCAATCTTCTCCCGCCGGATACGGTAGTGGGTAACCAGCAGGTCGGCCGCATGGTTGGTCATGACGACGATTTTATCGACGGCTTCACTGATTGCACGGACGGTTTTAAGAAGCTGGTAATCGGGGGACGGCAGCACGGTATGGAAGGTGACAATCGCGGGCTTATCGAGATGGTAAAGCAATAACAGCAGGTGATCTCCGTATTCTCCTCCAAAGAGGCCAAATTCGTGCTGGATGAATACGCCCCGTACTTCCCTGTCGGCATTGATTTCCCCGGCCATGCGGTGGTAATCTTCAAATGAAGCGGCACAAAGTGTATATCCGACTTCCGTGTCATAGCAATACTGCCTGCCTTCGGATTCCAACGCACAGACAAGCGGGTCGAATGGCACCCGGATATAGGTGCGCAACGCTTCGATCAGATCCCTGCTATAAGTAGCTATTCCGCACTCACGGGGAGGATAGGATGTTATAAATACGATTTTGCTGGACATAATAGTTGACATAATAAATCAATGATTCAATAAAATTATCCGGATGCTAATAATGCATTCAACAGGTCTTTCAGGTTTACCGACGCCACCGCTATCCGGCTGTCCGCGGCACCGTAATAAATGTACAGTCGCTGCCCGAATATCGCTGTACCTGTGGGAAATACGACATTATTTACATACCCCCGTTTTTCCCAGTCCTCCTCCGGAAGAAAAAGCGGCTTGGAAAGGCGGGCAATTTCCCTATTCGGATGCTCCCGGTCAAGCAGGGCAGCACATGCGTTGTATACATACCCCTCGGGCCCATCGTATACGCCGTGGTAAATCAGCAACCAACCGTCATCGGTCAGCAACGGCGGGCATCCACCGCCAATGTAGCTGGATTCATGAGCATATCTAGGTTCCATCACAACGTGCTCGGAAAAGTGCAGCAGGTACCGTTCCCAGAAATCAGCTGTCAACCCTTCGGGGATATCCTTCACGAAGGCAATTTGTATACCGGGGCGGATCCGGTGAAGAAAAGCGAGATTTCCATCAATCCGCGCGGGGAAAAAAACAACATTTTTATCCCATATATGCAGACCCGAAGTTGGTAAACCATGGGCCGCATATTCCCGGTGTTCCCTGAAATACTTTTCGTTCACGCGCGGTCCGCTTTGCACCAATTCGGAAAAGCGTTTGAAGTCGACTTTAGGTACAATTATCCCTTTTTTATCAAAGTGCAGAAGGTCCGACGAAACCGCCAGCGCCCCCAACGCAGTAATGCCATCATAAGCCGTATAGGAAAGATGATACGTTCCGTCTATTTTGACGATACGGGGATCCTCCATTCCCTGGCTTTCGTAAGGATACTGTGGAATGATAACCGGCACTTTACTACGCTCCACAACATCGAGCGCTCCCTGCAACCGGCAATAGCCGATGGTTGAAAAATTCCCCTTTCGGACTGCTCTGTAAAACAGATGCACTTGGTCCCCTTCCTGGTAAACCGCCGGGTTGAACACTGCGGCGCTTTCAAACCCCAAAGCGGTCTTTTCGAGCAACACGCCTTCCTTTGCCACCTTGATCATGACTTTCCTGATAGTCCATAGACATCTTTAAGAAACAGCGTGTCCTGCGCCGTATCGACTACCTTTAGGTCATACCGGAACCGCACTTTTGTTCCCAAGGGTGCATGGTAATAAATATACCAGGCATCTCCCTCCGCCGTTCCTACACACCCATTGGAATAGGCCTTACCTAATGTCTCCGGATTTGAGGTAGGATGGATAAGTGCTCCCTGCCGCATGCCATTGATCATCGGCTCCATCCACGGAATTTGTGGCATGGTAGTTCGCCTGCCGTCGTCCCTAAGGGTCGTGGTATAACGCCGGCCGCTTACCGGATCCACGAACCACGGGTTCCGTTCGATCCGGACAATTTCACCTTCCCCGATCGGCGTGCGGAGATTTACGTTCCTGCCTGCAGTTGCCAGATAACGCTTGGCATTCCGGCCAACCCGCACAGGGAATATATGCGTGACACGGCCATATTCGATAATCCGTAGCTTGAATTCGGGAATGTTGACATCGAGCAGCGTATGTTCAAATCGCTCTTGTAATAATTTTACAGACGATCGATCCGGAATCCACAACGTGTCACCACGGTGCAGTACCGTCATTTCCCGCTGATCGTAAATAAAGGTGTCCCGCTCCAATCGCTTGTAGTAGTCAAAACCGGCCAAGGTATCAATGATCCAGGGATTATGGTTTACCAACAAGTGTTCGGTTAGTTCATACTTGAAATTGCGCTGATAATTTGCAATCAGGCTATCGAGATATCGGAAATAGTCCGCTACCTTGATGTCCTTCCCAACAACCACGAACTCCTTTTGAATTACGGCCTTATCCCACCTGGAAGGGGTGTCTTTGAACGGATCATCAATGTGTCCGATTAAGAAATTAAATAGTCCAAAAATTACGACGCGTAAATACATTGCCGTTTCCATCTAATAGGTGTCCAGGATTTGATACTGCTCGGTACCAAGCGTAAACGACTCCCCTTTCTTCTTTCCGGCCATTGCCCCATATAGTGGACTTTTCGGGGAAATTCCTACGAAAGACATGCCGTCCACCTCAAACCGCTCGATACTGACCGAGATGTAAAACAGCCCCTTATCTGTCGCCACTAAGCTTCCCAGCCGCACCTCTTCATATCGTTCTTCCGTCCGGGGGAGCATATCTACCAGAACCTTTAGTTCTTCACCGGCGAACATTAGCTGGTCGGCAAGCTGTTTGTGCCGTAGCATCATTTCCTCGGCGAGTCCCGGTTGGTCTTCGCCATATTCCGCGGCCCCGTTATCATGAAACTGTTGAATTCCCCTATTGAAATCTGAAATAAGGGTTCGCTGCTTCGCAATACAGGCGTGCAACAATTGCTCTTTCGGCGGCAGCCGCATCCCGTTCCGTACGTTTGTCATGTTATTCGCTATAATGATGTATTTTCACCCGGACCGTAATCCGGTTTGCTATTCCTTTGACTTGTTCGATGTCATTGACCGCATTGAAAGCGGCAACCTTTCCGCAATAGTCGTCAACCTCTCCATCCAGTGTCACCCAGCCATTATCTACCGCTACACTGATTCGCTCTCCGGAGAGTCGGGGATCCCATACGAATGCTTCCGCAATCTCGGCAGCGATGCGCGCATCGTCGTCTACTTCGCTACAGTCTACCCTTAGATCCATCGCTATAGCCTTTACTTCCCGGATGCGTTTCGCAAGCCGTTCGGCCATTCTTTTCTCCAGCATATTCCGCACGCATCCTTTCAACGTGACCACGCCCTCATTTACTTCAACTGTAATGTCCTTGGCCTTCAGGATTTCATCGGCCCTTATCAAACCCAATAAGGTTTTCCGTATGGTTGTATCTGTTTTCATGACTGAAAAAGCTAACGTTTCCAATGTTCAAATATGCCCTGACACTCCGGCTTTTGGCATGACCAATCTCTTTAGTACCGGTGATTTTTATCATTCGAACGCGTTGTCGGCTACGGTACCTTAGCAGAAAAAATACAAGCTATGAGTTTAACAGTCAGAAAAAAGACCAGTCTCCCATCGGTGATGTCAGACTGGTTGAGTCCGATCACTTCCTTCTGGGATCGTGATTTCTTCGATTCAGATTTGGGTTTGTTTAACAGGCGTCTCGGATTAAGCATGCCTTCAGCAAACGTCTCCGAAACACCTGCGGCTTACATCCTGGAACTGGCCGCACCAGGTTTGAAGCGAGACGATTTCAAATTAGAGGTAGAAAACCATACCTTGACGGTCGGTGCCGAGAAAAAGAAAGAGAAGCAGGAAAAAAAGAACGGCTATTCCCGAATGGAATATTCATTCGATTCATTCAGCCGTTCGTTTACGCTGCCTGATTCGGTCAAAGAAGCCGATATAAACGCAGCCTATGCCGACGGAATCCTGAAGATCACCATTCCGAAGGTAGAGGAGACCCCGGAACAACCGGCACTCGCCATTCCGGTTTCCTAAGACGAACACACATTAACGCAGGGCCCATTTGAAATGGGCCCTGTTTGTTTATTGCCATACCTGCATTGCCAATTTGCCTTCGCTCAGACAGCAAGGATCTACTCTCCGGCGGCTTTCATGAAAAATACAGGCACGGATGGTTTATGGGCAATCGCTTTGATCAATTGTTTTGAAAACATCCGCTTGAAAAACGGCTTGTCAATAGGTGTCATCACCAGTACATCCAGTTGTTCCCTGGCGACCATGCGGTTGATGCTTATGGGAAGGTTGCGGGAGATTGCCAATTTGAAGTGCAATTCCGAATCTGAACCGGCTGAGATCTTTTCGAAACGTTTTGCCCATTTCTGCATTTTTTTTGTTTCCTCCTGCTTTCCCTTTTCGTAAAGATGAAACAAAGTGATTGCCGTTGGTCGATCCACTAGCGTCGTAAAATCTTCCAGCGCTGCAATCTCGGCGGCATGATAATTCACAGCAAATCCTACCCGATCCATACGGAATGCAGAGATTCTGGCCGGTATCGCCACCACCGGAACCGGTGATTTAAGGATGACGGCGAATGTATTGCTACCGAGCACTGCATATTTCAGGCCCGTGGCACCCTGTGTACCCATTGCAATCAGATTTACGTCTTTCTCACTTGCAAAATCGGCAACCGTATCAGCCATAGACCCCTCGCGGTTTTCACCGGATATGGAAATAGCAGGGAACTGCTTTTTCAGTTTTTCCACAAGCTCCGCCATCTGCTTGTCTGTCGCATCTTTTATTTCGACCCATGCCGCCCCGGTTACGCCGGGATACGCCGATACGGCATAATACGATTGATATACATGCAGCAAGTGTATTTTCCAGCCGTGTCCGGCTGCCATTCCTGCTGCGTAAAGGCACGCGCTGTAGGCATGCTGTGAAAAGTCTGTGGGTATCAGAAGCGTTTTCATTTTTAATGATTTATGTGATAAACTAATTCACTTCCAAAGTAAGCTATCGGGCGTATAGTCGTAAGTGATGATTGCCGGGTTTTTCGATGATTGATATCATTGGTAACCGGCGTCCCCTGTTGTCAATTGCCCGGCATACCTTCCAACATCATATTGTCGGAAATATCCACCAAATGGTCGTATGTTAAACGGTCAGCCTAGCTGGAGATCAAGCGACTCAGGAAACGGTCTGATAAAAATCATTTCTCAAGCCAACTTCGGTCAGCGAACATGACCTATGTTTTGGAGACCTTTGAAATGGATTTTAAGTAGCTAATAATTATGAAAAAAGTGATCCATTTACCAAGAACTGATTCCCAAGATAGGAAAGTACACCTGTACCCTGATTCAGTCAATCGAAATATTCCCCGACTTGCCTTTATCGCGATCGTATGGACCGTTTATCTAGTGAATACGCTTTGCTTCATCTCATATGGACAACCATTGATTTCATTCCATCTGCCCATTTCGGACAAAAAGTAAGTCAAAATGAAAACCTTATTAATCGCCGCCGATTTTTCCGAATCCGCCATGCATGCCGCTGAATACGCGGCACAATTCAGCAGACAGATAAAAGCCGATCACCTGATCCTGTACCATGCCTATCAATTACTACCCGGTTTGGACAACAGTCCGATGGAAGCACCGATGCCGAAAGCCAGGGCCCGGGAATACAACGAAGATTTTCTCAGACAATTAAGAGAGAAACTGACTGCCCTCGTACGACCTGAAACACTGATACTGACGCGTACGGAAGCTTCGGAACTCGGTAAAGGTGTCAGTGACATCGCCTCGATCTGCGACGGGAGCGGCTTGCTGGTCATCGGATCGTCCCGCGCTCGCATCAAAAACCCGCCTGTAGCCTGGAAGGAAAGCGAAACAAGCAAACTCATCAAAACATCTTCACTACCGGTTCTCATTGTCCCCAAGTCGGCGCTTTACCGGCCGATCAGCAAAATAGTGCTGGCCTGCGATTTCGAAGATGTTACCGATACCCTGCCCTTTGCCCGGCTGAGACTGCTGATTAAGGAGCTCGAAGCGAAATTATCGGTTGTACATGTCAATAGACCACTTCAAAAACAAGAAAGAATCCGCGAATCGATAATCGTTAACGATCTGTTTGAGGACCTGGACCCCTCCACGACGTATTTGAAGGATCGGGATGTCAGCACAGGCATCCTGAACCACGCGGCCGGGATCGGAGCGCAACTCATTGTAGCCGTTGCCAAAAATCACGCTCCGATCAAGCAACTACTGCACAAAAGTATTGTAAAAGAACTCGCATTGAAATCGGATATCCCTTTGCTGGTCATCCGGAGACGGTGAACACATTATTGAAGCAGGCCGGTTATTTCCATGAAAAATAAAAAAAGAAAAATCATGATAGCTACAGAAAACCAAAACACGCAGATCCGATCCCTACTTCATACAACCGATCCTGTGTGTGTTTCAATTATTATCCCTCTGCATCCACCATCCACTGATCGTACGGGAGATACTACCGTACTCCGAACGGCTATCGGGAAAGCGTTGCAATATTTAGCGGATCGTTTTGGACAGCATACCGTAGCACCTTTGCAATCGTCCCTCGATGAGATGGCCGTCCATACTATCATGCCCCATCACGCGCTGGGCATTGGCCTGTTTGTGTCTACCCACATCAAACTACATACGTCATTTTTCTTTCCCGTGGAAGAAAAGATCGTGGTAAGCGATTCCTTCGAAATCAGGGATCTCCTGTTTCAGATGCAGTACGCTTCCCCCTATTGGGTACTGCACCTGGCCAACAAGGGCACCTCGCTTTTTGAAGGGCTGTTGGGAAACCTACGGGAGGTCCAAGATGGTCATTTTCCCACGAGACACAAAGACACCCTTGAATACAGCCGCCCTTCTCCCGGACCGGGTTATGCAGGTGACGCAACTGCCCGGAAAACAGAGCATGACCAATCCTACGTGAAAAAGCTCCGTTACGAGCGCTTTTTAAAGAAAACCGATACATTGCTCGATACCTATATAACACCACAGTCCGGATTGATCATTGCGGGGGTGGAACTCAACCTGTCGGCATTCAAAAGACAAACCCGTCACGGTGTATCCATTGTTGGACGGATCAACGGCAATTACACCGACGACCCCCAGCGGCTCTCCGCATTGGCCTGGGACATCGCCAAGCTGCACACCGACCAACGTGTAAAGGAACTGATCGGGCGATTGAATGAAAAAATTGGTGCCAGCCTGATAATCACCGGACTGCACGAAATCTGGAAAGCAGCCAAAGAAGGAAGGGCTTATCGGCTGCTGGTGGAAAAAGATTACCGGATCCCCGGCTTTTTGGTCATCGGCGACGATCGTCACCTTTACTTGGCCCCCCCAACCAAGGCTCACATCATCCTTCCCGATGCCATAGATGGCCTCATGGAAACCGTGCTTAGTAAAAGCGGGGACGTCGTCCCAGTGGAAAACGGATGGCTGGCGTCCTACCAACGCGTCGTTTTGATTGCCCGTTATTGAACCACGCCCGCTGACCTATCGGTCGGCGGGTGCTTCTAGCAACTTAAAAAACTGATCCAGTTGCGGCAGGATCACAATGCGCGTTCGGCGGTTCAGCGCCCTGCCAGCATCCGTATCGTTGGCGGCCACGGGAACGTATTCGCCCCGGCCGGCTGCCGTCATCCGGGATGGCGGAACATCGTATTCATATTGAAGGATACGGATAACCGAGGTAGCGCGTTTTACGCTTAGGTCCCAATTGTCTAGTAACACACCGCTGCGATAGGGTACCGTATCGGTATGTCCCTCTACCATGAATTCGATATGCGGCTGGTTGTTCAGTACTTTCGCCACTTTACCCAGTACCTCCCTCGCCCTTTCCGTCACCTCATATCGACCTGTCCGGAAAAGCATTTTATCCGAAATATCGATGTAAACCACACCCTTTTCGATTTTGATATTGATATCCCGATCATCCAGATTGCCAATTGCCCCCTTCAGGTTCATCACCAAAACCATATTCAGAGAATCCTTGCGGGCGATCGCCGACTGCAGATTTTTGATGTACGCATCCTTGGAAGCAATGTTTTCCAATGATTTATGGATACTTTCCGCCTGCGCCCCGCTGACAACCGACAGGTCTTTCAGTAGGTCGACCATGCGATCCTTGTTCGTCTGTTCGCTCTGCAGCTGGCCCCGCAGGTCATGCACCTGCTGACCCAGGTTCGCAATCCGGTCACTGCTGCGCAGAGTGGAATCCCTGCATATGGAAAGGGCGTCCTGTGTAGCCCGGTATTGGACTTCCAGCGAGAGATAACGTTGGTTTGCTTCGTCCAGCCGCTTCCGCGTTCCGCATGAAGCGACGGCCAGCACAGTGGCAACCAATACGGGAAAATAAATCTTCTTATTCATGGATTTTCTATTTTTTTATGTCAACTAATACCTTTCATGAAAAATACTGGCACCACGAGCCGGTGCGCTACGGCTTTGACCAGCTTTTCCCCGGAAAAGGCCCGTTCCAAAAAGGGTTTATCCATCGCCGTCATGACCAATGCGTCGAGTTTTTCCCGGAGGGCGAAGCGATTGATTCCAGTCTGGATATTGGCCGTCCGGGCAACCTGGAAGTGTGCAACAGACCAGGAGTCTGCTATCATCCGTTCAAATTTACGGCGCCATTCCTGCATACGTGCTTCGGCGTCCTTTTTCCCCCGTTCATACAGATGAAACAGGGTGATTTCCATGGGGTGGTCCATCAGGTCGACAAAATCAAAAAGTGCTGCGATTTCCATAGCATGGAAGTTTATCGGAAAGCCGACCTTATCCAATCGACGGGAGTTGAGTTTTTCCGGTACCGCCAGCACAGCAACAGGCGACTTTTTGATCACATCGAAGGTATTGCTTCCCAGCAGGGCATACCTGAGGCCCGTTGCACCTTTCGTGCCCATCACGACCATTTTGACACCATTGATTTCGGCAACCGAATGGACAACCGCATCGGCAACGTTACCCAGTCTTTTCTCGCCGGCTATCGCTACTGTGGGATACCGGGTCCGAAGGTCAGCAATCACTGCCGACATCGATTCACTTACTTGCTTTTCCAGCAGGTCTCGTTCCTCCTGATTCTGGCCGGATGGCTGGAAAACGGTGTAAAACGGGTTATATGCATGTAAAAGTCGTAGTTTCCATTCGTAGCGTGAGGCCAGCATGGCGGCATACCGGCAGGCAGCAGTTGCATTGTCTGAAAAATCCGTGGGTACGAGAAGCGTTTTCATGGCGATTTTTTTTAAACCGATTCTTTTAGCCCTTCAGCCTCGGCTTTGACGATATATTCCACGCCCTTGAGCAGCGCATCGGGGGTAAAGGAGATGCTATCGATCCGTTCCTCCACCAGAAAACGGCAAAATCCGGGATCATCGCTGGGAGCTTGGCCGCACAATCCTACTTTTTTTCCGACCGAACGGGCAGCGCGTATTACCTGTGTCAGGAGTGCTTTTACGGCGGCATTGTTTTCGTCGAATAAGCCGCTGATCACCGCCGAATCCCGGTCGACCCCGAGTGTCAGTTGGGTCAGATCATTTGAGCCGATGGAAAAGCCATCAAAAAGCGCAGCGAATTCTTCAGCCAGGATGGCATTGGAAGGCACCTCTGCCATGACGTAAATCTCTAGCTCTTGCTTCCCCTGTATCAGCCCGTGATCCTTCATGGTGGCAATCACTTTTTCCCCTTCTTCAATGGTCCGGCAAAAGGGAACCATCACTTTCACGTTATGGAGCCCCATTTCCTCCCGTGTGCGTCTGATGGCCGCGCACTCCAGCCCAAACGCTTCCCGGTAGCCAGGGTGGTAGTAGCGGGAGGCACCGCGGAACCCCAGCATCGGGTTTTCCTCGTCGGGTTCAAATACCGCCCCACCCAATAAGCGGGCATATTCATTGGTCTTGAAATCGCTCATCCGCACGATAACGTCCTTGGGATAGAAAGCTGCCGCTACCAACGCGATCGCTTCGGCCAATTTGTGGATGAAATACTGTTTTTTGTCCGTATAGCGTCTCGTAAGAGATTCGATCCGCTCCCTTTCCGGGGAATCGGGTAACTGTTCGTACCGGACCAGCGCCATAGGATGGATCTGGATCTGGTTGGTGATCGTAAATTCCATCCGCAGCAGACCAACTCCCTTATTAGGGTACCGTGATAAATCCAGTGCCCGGTCGGGATCGGCGAGTATGAACATAGGTGCTGTGCGGGTCTGGGGAAAATGGTCCAACGCTGTTTCCGTGACCTCCCATTCCAGCTTACCGTCGTACACGTATCCTTTGTCCCCTTCGGCGCAGTCGACCGTTACGACCTGTCCGTCTTTCAGCTGCTTGGTGGCATCAAGTGTACCCACCACAGCGATGATGCCCAGCTCGCGGGCGACAATCGACGCATGGCTTGTTCTCCCCCCTTTATCGGTAACGATGCAGACTGCTTTCCTGAGCATCGTGTTCCAATCCGGGTTGGTTATCGCCGCCACGATCACGTCGCCCTGCTGCACCTTCTCCACATCAGCAAGCGTGTGTACTAGGCATACCCGGCCACTGACAATCGCCTTGCCGACCGCTTTCCCGGTGCAGACCGGGAGTCCCTTCTCCTGGAGCCGAAACGTATCCAGCACCGGTTGCTTCTGCTGCCGATGGACGGTTTCCGGACGGGCCTGTACGATGAATAATTCGTTTGTTTCCCCGTCCCTTGCCCATTCGATATCCATGGGCATACCATAGTGCTGTTCAATCAGGTAACACCAACGGGCCAGTTCCATCGCTTCCGTGTCGCTCAATACCGGACGGTCCCGCATTGCTGCCGGTGTTTCGACGGAAATGACGGAGTTTTCCATGCTGCCTGTTTGGCGGTAGACCGTCATCGTTTCCTTGCTCCCCATGCGGTAATTTATGAGGCTGTGCTTTTTCAATGGGATCGCTTCCTTAAAAAAATAAAACTCATCCGGATTGACGGCTCCCTGCACCACGCTTTCGCCAAGTCCCCACGCGCCGGTTACGTAGATAATGTTTTCATGTCCGGTTTCGGGATCCACGGTGAAGGCCACGCCCGCACTGCCCTTATCGCTGCGTACCATTCGTTGCACGCCGATGCTCAGCAAAACCTGCATATGGTCAAATCCGTGGTCCTGCCGGTACTTGATAGCCCGGTCATTATACAGGGAAACATAACATCGGTGGCACGCATCGAGCAATGCCGTTTCGCCCCTGACATTCAGGAAGGAGTCGTGCTGACCGGCAAAGCTTGCATCTGGCAGGTCCTCGGCCGTGGCACTGCTCCGCACGGCAACCGCAAAGTCTGCATCGTCTGCCGCCAGCGCACGGTAGGCTTCCTTAATCGCTTGCTCGCATTCTTCGGGAATGGTGGCGTCCTTGACCAGCTTCCGGCATTGTTCACCCACTTTCGGCAGGTTGTCAAGGGACTGCTTATCGAGCGTATCCAATACCTGCAATAGTTTTTTCTCCAGATGGTTAGTTTCAAGGAATTGGCGGTATGCCGCTGCGACAATCGCAAACCCATCGGGGATGCGGATGCCCAAGGGTTTCATCCGGTTAATCAACTCCCCCAAGGAAGCATTCTTCCCACCGGCAATCGAAATGTCAGTCCGATCGAGATCGGAAAAAGGGACGATGTAACTATTATTAATGCTCATGATCATTCGGTTTTCTCCGCTGTACAATCAGCTAAAGTTTGTATCCAAAGATATGTTGGCAGAACTCCTTCCTGAATGATTTTTGATGGGATAACGAATGATTCGTGTCACAGGCCGTCCGGACCGTAACCACGTTTTATCGGCAATGATCAAGCAGTTTAAACCACTTAATATTTAGGCAAGTGGCCCCGGACAAATTTGTAAAATTCCCCCGCCCATAGTACTAACGATGAAAGTGCCGCCAACAGCATAAATTCAACGAAGGTGATGGACCGGAAATCAAATATCCGCTGGAAGATCGGCAGCTCGATGATCGTCACCTGGATAATCAGCGACGCTACCAATGCAATGTTGATATAGGTATTGGTGAAATACCCGATTTCAAATACGGTCTTTTTTAGCGACCGCATATTTAGAAGGTTGAAAAGCTGGGTGAGCGCCATAGTCACAAACACCGCCGTACGCGCTTTTGCCAGACCATGTCCAATAAACGAAAAATAGACTACTAGACACAATATCGCCATTAACGGGCTAATAATTACCAAAAAAGGGATTACCTCCCCATTCATTATCGGTTCCTTTTTGGGAATGGGCTTTGCCTCTAGCTCATCACCATGCCCTTTTTCCGTGGCAAGTGCGATATCGCCCACCCCATCCGTTACCAGGTTTAGCCAGAGTATCTGGATCGCGGTTAGCGGAATCGGATATCCCATCGCAATAAAAGTGATCAGTGTAACGATCTCCGCAACATTGGTCGTTATCAGAAAAAAGCTGGTATGCCGTGCATTTGCGAACACAATGCGACCTTCTTCCACCGCGTTTACTATGGTGGCAAAATTATCATCGGCCAATACCACCCTGGCGGCATCGCGTGCCACATCCGTGCCCATAACGCCCATCGCGATACCTACATCTGCCTGCTTTAAAGCAGGCGCGTCATTCACGCCGTCGCCTGTCATGGCCACCAATTGTCCCATGGCCTGTATCCGCTCCGCAATGCGGAGTTTCATGGCCGGAGTCAGCCGCGCAAAGACATCCACCGTACGGATGGCATCGTCAAACTCCTGCCCATCAAGCAAGGTCAGCTGTTGTTCCGTGAGCGCCACGGGGTGGTGTTGTTGTCCACTAATAATACCCGTTAGCTTGGCTATCGCAATAGCGGTGTTGATGTGGTCTCCGGTAGCCATGATTACCCGTATACCCGCCTGCCGGCACCTGACCACGGCCCCCCTGGCTTCCGGTCGCGCCGGATCAATCATCCCCACAACTCCTGTAAATACCAGCGTATCGATTCTATTTTCATCAATCACGTCCATGTCAGAAGTCATTTCTCTGTAAGCCATACCGATAACCCGCAGGGCTTCACCGGACCACTCCGAGATTTTTTGCTGGATGGCCGATATATGTGTTTTCTCCAAAGGCATCACCCCCTGCGGGGTGAGCAGGTGGTGGGAGCGTGCCAGGAGCTGTTCCGGAGCTCCTACAACCAGCAGTTCGGTATCGGTGCCATCCTTAGTAAGGGTGGCCCGCAGTTTTCGCTTGGAGTCAAAGGGCAGGTCATCCAGCTTGACCGAGTCATTGTCTTGCTTTGCGGCCACTCCCGCTTTCCTTGCCATTACCAAGAGTGCACCTTCCGTGGGATCCCCCAAGAGCTCGTATGTATCCTGTTGCGCGTCGTGCCTGACAGTGGCATTGTTCGAGCAGGCGGCGATCTGCAGCAACTTGCACAACGTAGGGTAATCAGCAGGATTTACCACGGCCTGTTGCTGGTGGAAATTGCCCGCAGGGAACCACCCCTCGCCTGACAGTTCAAATTCGTCCAGCCCCGCCACGCTGATCTTTTTTACGGTCAGTTTGTTCTGGGTGAGGGTACCGGTCTTGTCGGTAATGATCGTGGAAACAGAGCCCAGTGTTTCCACTGAATTAAGGTCACGGATAACGGCTTGCTTCCGTGACATCCGCTTTGAACCGATGGCAAGAACAATGGACAGCACCGCGGGCAGCCCCTCGGGAATCGCTGAAACCATGGCTGCTATGGAAATCGAAAGCAGTTCTTCCAACGAAAATGACCGAAGGAAATATGCAGTTAGAAACAGCATCATTGTACTGAAAATCGCTAAAAAGGCCATCTGTCGCGCAAGGCGGTCCGTCTTCTTTTGGAAATTGGCCTTCTTTGGCCGGATGGTCGAAAGCGATTCGGCGATGTTACCGATAGCGGTATCCAGCCCGGTGCCGCAGACGACGGCCAATGCATATCCGCCCGCTACAAACGTGCCTTTCCAAACCATGTTTTTCCGCTCCGCCAATGGCGTTTCCGTGGGCAGCGGCGCTTCTTGTTTACTGACGGGGAGTGACTCGCCCGTAAGGGAAGCCTCAATCGTGCGCAGGTTGCTTGATTCAATAATCCGCGCGTCGGCGGGCACGCCTTCCCCTTCCTCTAGCACGATGATATCGCCCGGAACCAGATCGCGGGCAGCGAGCGGGATCAATTTTCCCCCACGTATGGCGCGAGCCCTCGGTACAAACATGCCTTGGAGCGACCTGATGGCCATGTCTGCCCGTACCTCATGGATAAAACCTATTGTTGCGTTGGCCAACACCACGACCAGGATCACATATACGTCGAGAATATGATCCATGGCATAGGAAATCACAGCTGCCAGCAACAAAATGATTACAAACAAATTCCGGAATTGCTTGACGAGGCCTTTCCATAATGGCCGTCGATCCGGATTGGGCAGTTCATTCCATCCGTACTGCCGGCGTCGCCGCAATACCTTGTCTTCGTCCAGTCCACGGGTGTCGGTTTCCAGTTTACCCAGGACCTCCGCTGTTGAAAGTTGATGAAATTGTATCATTTAAACAAAAGTCCGGGCTCAAGTATTTCGCTGAAATGACAAACGTCATGGCCCGTACGGGCATCCATCATGACCGGAATATTTTCGTACACCGCTTTCGGGATATCACCGGCGCTTCGGATCCTTCTCCTGCGGTTGAGACCATGACGAAAATCATCGACTGACATAGCCGAAGTCAGCGATCACATCGAACGCAGGAAGTAATTTTGGCCCAACAGGATTTCCGTCGACACCATTATTTGCCCTTATGACTGACAACGTCCTCACCATCACGCTGAATCCAACGGTCGACAAAAGCTGCACCGTGCCGCGAGTACAACCCGATAAAAAACTCAGATGTTCACAGCCGACGTACGAACCCGGTGGGGGTGGCATCAACGTGGCTCGCGGACTGGTCCGTCTGGGCTTCCCTGTGGGGGCACTCTTCCCTTCGGGCGGACGTACCGGCGCCCTGCTGGAATCGCTGTTGCACAAGGAAAACGTAGATATCATACCCATTCCGGTTACGGGCGAAACACGGGAGAATTTTAGTGTGCTGGACGAGTCGAGCAACCGTCAATACCGATTCGGGATGCCGGGAGAACCGTTGGTACCTGTAGAGGCCGAAGCGATCGCCGAACGTATCGCTGCCCTTGAGCCCTTTCCCAAGTGGGTAATCATCAGCGGTAGCCTCCCTCCGGAGATGGAACTTACGTATTTGGTGAAGCTGATAAAAATGATAAAATTAAGGCAGGCACACATAATTCTGGACACTTCCGGTGAAGCACTCAAAACGGCAGTAGCGGAAGGGGTCTTCCTAATCAAGCCGAATCTTGGTGAGTTGAGCAGTTTAGTAGGCATAGAAGCACTGGATAACCCATCCGCCGAACGGGCCGCCAAACAATTGATTACCGAAGGAAAGGCAGCAGCCGTGGCGGTTTCCCTGGGTGCACAGGGCGCATACCTGGTAACCTCAGAAGACAGCTTCTACGTTCATGCCCCAACCGTAAAGAAACGCAGCACTGTCGGCGCTGGCGACAGCATGGTGGCTGGCATGGTTGCCCAATTGGCCCGGGGCGGTGCTTGGCCACAGGTCGCCCGTATGGGCGTGGCCTGTGGCTCTGCGGCTACAATGAACCCGGGCACCGCATTGTTCAACAAGGAAGATGCCGAAAAGCTATATCATTGGTTAGCACAAACACAGTGACTGCTTTACTGACCCTAATTACCTGACCGATGTTTCAATGTGAATCACCTTCCCGACTACGTCTCCACAGTTTCGTAGAAAGATAACTATGCAAGATACCGAAACCCATAAAGGCAATCACCATATAGCCAGCGATACTCACACCCGTCACAAATGGGTACGACAGGACAATAGAGGCCAGAAGAATCGTTAGCATACCCAGATATAACGGCCACACCCACCCCCGGATATGCTGGGAGCGGAAATCCAACGCTATACCGACAGCCAAAAAGCCGCGCACAAGTATCCAAAACCCGACAAAGAACGGCAAAAGGTACGTAACGAAAGTGGGATCAGACAGGGTGGCAGAATCAAACAAAAGATAGATGCCCACACCAATATCGATCAATGTCAATGCAAAATGCCATCCCCAAGCGATCAATCCCCGGAGATGGCCTAATAGAAACACCGCCTCGAAAATCCCCGCTATGATCAGGGCTGAAGCGAATATAACACTGAGCGACAGATATGAATCTGCCGGGTAAGCGACCATCCAAATGCCGGTTACGATAAAAACAATACCGGTCATTAATTGCAATACCCACCATCCCATAGCGCGGCTGTGTGTATGCTTTTCGATCAACGTTGCCATAATTTCTTTTTTACGAAACTACGCCAACCACCCCCGGAGGCAAATGACAGCCGTCGTCACCGTGGATGATTTTCATCGCGTCCGACGGGAACACCCAACCGTATGACAAAATTCTTGAAAAGCTATGACAGCAATCATCCAGGATACCCGTAAATGGCTATAACTTGCCGTTAATTCGTTCACAAAAAATACATGTATTATGTCTATCTTAAAAGTCATCGAAGTAATGGCCAATTCAACCACGGGTTGGGAAGATGCCGCTCAGGCGGCCATCGACGAGGCCTGCAAAACGCTTCAAAATGTCCGTTCCATTTACATTGTGGATCAGAGCGCCACTGTAGAGAAGGGGAAAATCACCGAATACCGCGTTACCTGCAAGATCAGCTTTGAACTGTGGGGATAACCACTGGATATGGAAAGAGCCGTTTCTCAGCAAAGCGGCTTTTCCTATCATTTTTGATTATATCATTGATGCGAAATAAAATAAGAAGTAAATGATGAAAGCATGGAGACTTCATGGCGTGTCCGACCTAAACAAGGATAGCCAGCCGTTGAAAGCGGCCGAATTGCCCATACCCGATCCCGGCACAGGGGAAATTCTCATTCGGATAGTATGCTGTGGCATCTGTCATACTGAATTGGATGAAATCGAAGGCCGCACAACTCCCCTTTACTATCCGGTAATTCCCGGGCATCAGGTAATCGGTTACGTCCATAAATTAGGCCAGGAAGCCAACCGCTTCGCAATCGGCGACCGGGTAGGTGTCGCCTGGATATATTCGGCGTGCGGCACCTGTGAATATTGCCTTCGGGGACTGGAAAATTTGTGTCCAGAATTCCGGGCCACTGGCAGGGATGCCAACGGGGGTTACGCCGAATACATGGTGGTACATGAAAATTTTGCCTATGCTATTCCCGACGTATTTTCGGATGCAGAGGCCGCTCCCCTCCTATGTGCAGGCGCCATTGGATACCGCTCCCTAAAACTGGCGGGCTTGCAGGATGGCGATACGTTGGGACTTACCGGATTCGGGGCATCCGGTCACCTGGTGCTCCAGATGGCAAAACATCTTTACCCTTCATCCCGCATTGTGGTTTTTGCCCGCAGTCCGGAGGAACAGGCCTTTGCCCGGTCATTGGGTGCCTATTGGGCGGGGAACACCTCCGATACGCCTCCGTTTCCGGCCCACGCGATTATCGACACAACGCCCGTATGGACACCGGTGCTGGCCGCATTGCCTCATCTTAAACCCGGCGGAAGATTGGTCATCAATGTTATCCGAAAGGAACCGACCGACCGGCATGTCCTGCTAGAGTTGCGCTATACAGATCACTTATGGATGGAAAAGGAAGTCAAGAGTGTTGCTAACCTTACCCGGGACGATGTCAGTGCTTTTCTCAAACTCGCTGCCGCCATTCCAATCAGACCCGAAATCGTCCAATATCCTTTTAAGTTGGCAAATCAAGCCATGATTGACCTGAAACGTAAAAACAAAAAGGGCGCTAAGGTATTGGTTATGGAGTGATGTGGAGGGAAAATGGTTTATTTGTCCATTTGATATGGAAACACCAAAATTGGAAAATCTGGGGAAAGGCTGAGTTTACGGAGTGCGCTGCGGTGAAATATCCTCGACACGAGGCTACGGTTCCGCGTAAGCAGCACCAGCAGGTCATGGTCACGCATTACATCGGTCAGAATACCCGGCACATCGTCGCCGATCGCTCGTTTGAACCGAATATTCCGTTTCTGGTTAACCTCGTCATCAAGGATATCGCGGAAGCACCGAAAAACTTCGTCACTGACTGCTGTTCGGTTTCTGCTGACATGAAAAACGGTCAATTCCGGCCGGTACCGAGCAAACAATGTCAGAACTCGGGTTATATGCTCACGATCATCCGGACAATAATCCGTGGCGTACAATAGTTTATCAGGCTTTTCGAACCGGCAATTTTCCGGCACGAGCAGCAACGGCTTACGGGTCTTCACGATTACCTGATAAGTGGTCGACCCAAAGAAATAATCTATTTCAGTGTCTGCGCCATTGGTACCCATGACAACCAATTCGAAATCGCCAAGCGCGATCATCTCTGTCAAAGCTGTTGCGATAGTAGCTATGTATGCCCTGAAATCCGCCGTACACCTGATCTTAAATTGATTTTCAATAAAGCCGGCATAGGACCGCAGTTGTTCTTTCGTCCCCTGCGCCCAATCATCGGCCAACGGAAGTCCACCCGGCACTTCGGATACCGTTCCATGCCATGCGGATAACTGTTCAATGTAAAGCAGTACCAAATCCATATTGCGGTCCTGCGCAAGGCGTGCCGCATATTCCGCGGCGTTTGTGGCCGCTTCTGAGAAGTCAAAGGGACATAACAATTGTTTCATGATATTTTGTTTACGTTTCGAAGCCGTGCCTTAAACGCTCGGCACGGCTCCTTGTTAAAACAACTGGTTTGATTTACAGTGCAGTGATGGCGATGTTATCCTCCACTTCAGACACACCGGGAGAAGACCATACGGCCTTTTCGACTTCCCGTCGCTCATTCCACGTGCTGGCCCTCCCGTTCAATATGACCTTGCCTCCCTCAGTGCGCACCCTGATGCTGTCGGCATTGACGGTAGCCCTGCGGTGAAGTGCCTGCCGTATACTTTTTTCAATGTCGATCTTTTCCAAACGGGGCTTCAGGGTAATGGCATTTACCACGCTTTTTACCCCTGCAATGTCCCGTACTGCCTTGTATGCGGCATCCTTCTGGAACTGCCAATCGACGGTTCCTTCAAGCGTTACCCAGCCTTCGTCTACTTTGACTTTCAACTTCGATTCAGGCACAAGTGTACTCCACTTGAACGCGTTTAGGATCGTCTCGGCAATAGCGGTGTCGTCACGGCGACCGGCTTTGCTGAACCGCACCTCGATGTCCTCGGCGACCGCTATCACGCCTTCTACCCGTTTTGCTGCTTTTTCAGCGGCGTATTTCTTGGAATAACTGTCCACATACCCGCTCAGCGTGATTACCCCATCTTTTGCGGACACACCGATTTCCGAAGCCGCGATCAGTGGATCCCATTTCAGTTCATCCATAACGTCGCGTTGCAATTGTTCGTTGGTTTTCATTGTGTTTTACATTTAAAAGTTAACAAATTACATAAGGCTAAGGTAGGAACCTGCAGATTCGACATCCGATGATAACGATCATATCAACCCGTGATTTTTCTCCGTGACCGCTTATTCACTGTAGTGATTGGTTTTTCGTCTGCGGTCAAAAAAAAATATCTGGCTTTCTTACAAGGATATTGAATAAAAACCTATGACAAAAGTCAGCCGATAACCCGCTATCGATCATATAAAAAAATGATTGCTGTACCTTGATTTGCAGCACGATACTCACAGACCATGTTACGCTTATGCTTTTCCTTGTTATTGGTAATACACGGGCTCATCCACATCGTCGGATTTACGCACGAGGTCTCAAAACCATTCGGTCATCTTTGGTTGTCCGTTGGGTTGCTTCTTGTTGTCAGCGGCCTGCTTATGTACATTAAAAAGGAAACATGGTGGATAGCGGCTTGCCTCGCCATTGTTGCCTCTCAGTTATTAATAATTGACATGTGGCAGGAAGCAGAATGGGGAACGGCCGTCAATATCATCCTGTTACTTGCCATTGTGGCCGGTTGGGGATCCTGGCAGTTTCAGCGAACTTTCTTGGCAGACACCCAAACCGCAATGCAACGGCGCCACGCCCATACCCCCAACGTGATCAGCGAAGCCGATCTCGCGCATCTGCCCGCGCCGGTACAGCGGTATCTCCGATACGTAGGCGTGTTAAACAAGCCTCGTGTGTTAAGTATGCGGCTCACATTTGAAGGAAAGATGAGAGAAAAGGGAAAAAAGTGGTTTCCATTGACGTCGGTTCAATACAATTTCTTCGATTCGCCGGAACGGCTTTTTTTTATGAAGGGGCACATGTATGGAATGGATGTTCCGGGATATCACCGCTACGCGGGAGGGATTGCCCGGATGGATATCAAGTTATTTGGCTTATTTCCATTGGTTGCCTCAAGAGGTAATACGATGAATCAGGCAGAGACGGTCACTTTTTTCAATGACATGTGCTGCCTGGCCCCGGCCACACTGATCGATCGGCGTATACAGTGGATTCCAATCGATGAACACAACACGAAGGCTGTCTTTACATACGCTGGTAATTCGATATCCGCAACCCTTCAATTCAACGAGCAGGACCAATTGGTTAAGTTTTTTTCCAACGACCGATATGACGTGGCCGATGGGCAACAGCATCGGTTTTCCACGCCTTTGAGTGATTACCGGTCAATCGATGGATACAGGATGGCAACTTTTGCCGAAGCAACCTGGCATTACCCCGATGGTCCCTTTGTGTATGGTGAGTTCAACGTAAAGGAAGTTACCTATAACGTTCAATGACATGAAAGCAGAGCAGACTCCTATCTACCTCCAGGCCTTCGGCGGTGCCGAAACGGTTACCGGCTCGAAACTGCTACTGGGTACGCCATCTGCGAACATCCTAATAGATTGCGGCCTATTCCAAGGCCTGAAGTCGCTACGGGAAAAGAATTGGCATTACCCTCCTTTTGAACCGTCTTTAATAAGCCACGTCATGATTACGCATGCGCATTTGGATCATACCGGTTATATACCGCTGCTCGTGAAGTACGGTTACCGCGGTCCATTCTATATGAGTGGCGCAACCAGCGAACTCTGTGAGCTGATTTTACGCGATAGTGCAAAGTTGCAGGAGGAAGATGCATATAAAGCCAATAAGTACGGCTACACAAAGCATCAGCACGCCAAACCACTTTATGGTCAGGCGGATGTCGAACGTGCTGTCCTTCAGTTTGTGAAGGTGGATGCGGGAAAGCCGTATCAGCTTAACAAACATATAACGTTTCAATTTTACGGAGCGGGGCACATACCGGGTGCATGTTCCGTACAGGTAAATTGCTATGGTAAAAACATACTCTTTTCTGGTGATATCGGAAGAAGCCGTTCCATTTACCTGTCACCGCCCTCACCCCCTAAGGACAACCACTTTGTCGTCATGGAAAGTACGTATGGCGATCGATTGCACCAAACGGGCGACGTTGAAAGTGAACTCGCATCGGTTATCAACCGAACCGCTTTTGAGAACGGCAACCTGCTAATTCCGTGCTTTGCCGTGGGGAGGGCACAGGAATTAATCCAGCTGATATACCGTTTGAAGGAAAAAAAATCGATACCGCCATCTATACCGGTCTTTCTGGACAGTCCCATGGCCGCTGCAGCCAACCATACGCTGCTTCACTATCCCGAGTGGACGACCTTGGAACCCGCCGAGTGGCGGCGTATGTTGAGCAATATGGTGATCAATAAGGACGCCGCGGGCACGTCAAAAATCATCAAACAGCGGGGAAGCAAGATTATCCTTGCGGGCAGTGGCATGCTCACCGGCGGACGCGCGCTTGAATACCTGAAACACTATATCGAAGACAAGCGGAACACCATTCTCATCATCGGATTCCAGGCTGCAGGCACCCGCGGGCGGGCGTTGTTAAACGGTGCTCCCGAAATCAAAATACACGGCCGGTATTACACGGTACGGGCACGGGTGGAAGAAAACAGGAATCTGTCTGCTCACGCCGACCAGCATGAACTGGTGGAATGGCTGGAGGGAAACACAACGGCATTACAGGCCGTATTCCTCAATCACGGGGAGCCATGCGCACTTGAGGCCCTCCGGATAAAGGTACGGGATACCTACAACACGGAGGTAAAAATCTTGCAACCTGAAAAAAAAGAAATCTTGTTTGTAGCCGCCGAACCCGGTAACCCGGATCAGTCAGGCCAGAGTTCGGCGTCGCATGCAGCAGAAATCCAGTCATGACCTATTCCGGGTTCCCCCAACCCGTATCAACGGCGATTTTTGTCCGCGACTATCTTTGAACCGGAATTGAGCCGAACGATCACGGTCGGTAAATCAGTCATGAATGTTAATTTTCCAATAACACTTCGATGCCGCTGCCAACTGAAAAAGCCACGTGTGCCTTTGGCGATCACAATGACCAATTGCGCTTCGTGCGAGTCTGAAAACGAACGTATTCCATGCTCCACGCGCATGTCCCCCGTATAGTGGTACGTTGCACCTGCCGGATCAAAAAGCGTATGCAATACCTCGTCCGCCTTCCAAAAATCGTCGTCCGGCTCTCCGCCGCTTACGACGTTGACAATCATTAATTCTGCGCCAAGCCTGCCGGCGAAGTCTTTGATAAACACGTAGGGGCCGTCCTGCGTGATATTTCTAAAGTCGCAGGCAAAAGCGATGCGTTTCACGGATTGGAATACGCAATCGGCAGGGATTACAAGTAAGGGTACGGGACAGCTGCCTAATAAGCGCGCCGTATTGCTTCCCATCAGCAACCTTCCCAACTTATTTTCGCCCGTCAGTCCGACAACGACCATGTCCGCATGATGCGTCTTCACCAGCAGGCGAATGCCTTTCAATAATGAAATGGAGTTAATCTCCGCTGTTATCATTACGGACGCTCCCAAAATCTGCTGGAGGTCTGTCTTCAGTGTGTCAATGAGCCCGGCAATGTGGTCACTGGCCTGCCCGGCGGTTGCATGATACAGGAGTATGCGTTCCAACCCTAAACCGGCCGCCAACGCAGCAGCATAGCGGGCAGCGTTGTTCGCGGCAGCCGAAAAATCAGTGGCAATAAGCATCGTTTTCATCGTGTCGCATTCATGTTTTTTACGATATTATCCATTTGTTCCACTTGAAGACGCTGCACCTCGATGATGTCTTCCTGTTGCCTGATGATCAGGTGATCAAGCTTTTCGTGGAGCATCCGTATTTCAAGTTCCGATTTCAGGTTGATCATGTAATCCTTCTTGGCCCGTTGGCGGTCTTTTTCCTCCTGCCTGTTCTGGCTCATCATGATAACCGGTGCTTGCAGAGCAGCAAGACATGATAACAGCAGGTTGAGCAGGATGAAGGGATAGGGATCAAATCCCCTATTATGCAGGTACCACGCATTGACAGAAATCCAGATGAGCAAAATAGCGATAAACGAGAGAATAAAGGTCCAGCTTCCACCGAATGTGGCCACATGGTCGGCTATGCGCTGGCCGGTCCCGGGCTGCTGGTCCTCTACATCCATGATTGTGCTGGAAAGGGCAGCCCGTTCGGTCAGGGAATTCAATACAGTCTGTTCCAGTACGGTCAGGTCTTTGACCTCTTTCAAAAGGAAATCCGCCATATATTGTGATCGGAACATATTCAGTTCACCCATTGACAGATTATGCTCGATGCTAAATCCACTGTTTTTTGATTGGATCAATTTCAACAGCTCTGCGGGTACGCTCCTACCGGGTATCTTCTCTGCAACTGCAAATTCTTTCCCGGAAATATCACTTTTAAAGGTTTCCATACAGCTTCTTTGCCATTTATTTCATCGAAATTTTAACGTAATAATATAAACTGTAATGACGTATTGAAATGATAAAAATCATTGGAAAGCATGTCAATTATCTGTAGCTCGATTCCCCCTGGAGATATGGGTGTATAACGATCATCCAATCAAAATCAGTAAGCAAACTGATATTCGTCATTCGCTCCATCGCAACGACTAGGCACCTTTACGAAAAAGACGAACCATGAAAATTCATCACGTAAACATCATTCTCCTTTTCTGCGTTGCGCAGGTTGCCTGGCCCGGGGGAATAACGGCCGGAACAATCCGTCATTTGCCGCTCCAGGATCAAGCCCTCGCAGCGGCCGTTAAGCAGGAGCTCGCCAACGTTGAAGACATGGAGTTACATTTCCCAAATTCGGTAAAGCGGTATTACAAAAAAAATCGCTTTAAAACCAGTTGGGTCAATTCTGCAGGTGTCGTCGGGCAGACCTGGGACGCCATGCTTCTGTTTGACTGTGTGGTCCAATATGGACTATTGCATTCGGATTATCATCCCAAGCAGCTAGTGTATGAACGATTGGAACGATTCATGGAACAGCCGTCTCCAGCAAACGTCCAGGAAAAAGCCCGTTTCGATATCGTGTTGACCGACGCCTTACTGACCTTCATGAATCATCTGCATTATGGCAGGCTTAATCCCCATTATCCTGAAAAAACTATAGACCAGGGAAAAGCGGGCGCATTCGACGCCGTAGGCGCGTTGGCGCTCGCTTTACGACGGGACGATTTTATGGCCGCAATTACCGGTGTGCAACCGACTTCGGCCGAATACGTGGCACTTCAGGAAAACCTGAAACTGGTAGCAGGCCAATATGTGGGTGATTGCTATGAAGTGCCGGAAGGCGATGTGCGGAAAATGGCCATCAATATGGAACGTTTACGCTGGATCAACAGCGACGATAATCTTTATATCCGAATCAATATCCCTTCCTATACCTTGACGTTTCATCGACTCCAAAGCGATTATTTATTCCGCATAGTCGTCGGGAAGCCAACCACCCCAACCCCAGTTATCAAGGGAAATCTCCGGTATTTTTATACAGCTCCTGAATGGAAAGTGCCCGATGGTTTGTTCATTGAGCAGATTCTTCCTGCGGCGCTGGCAGACAGTGCTTTCCTGCAAGACAATCGTTTTGTTATCTATGGTCACGAGGGTAACCGGCTGGAGCCCGATAGACGCCTGTTAAAACGGATAAGTCGAAATCCGGATTTATACTATGCGAGGCAATCGACCGGAATGGACAACTCCCTTGGAAGTATTGTGTTCCGCTTCGGCAATCCCGCTGGGCTCTATCTATACGACACACCCGATCTACAATCATTTCAACAAACCGAAAAAGCGCTCACCGATGGCAATATCCGCGTTGAGTGGGCAACAAAGCTTGCTGCGCTGTTGCTGGAAGCCGATGGCGCAAGCAGTGAAATCCCTTCACTCCAGACTTCGGTTGCCCTGTACGAGCGCCGTACCTTTATATTAAAAAGTCCGGTGCCCGTCTATGTCACATACCTTACATGCGAAATAAAAAATGGCCTGTTGGAGATCTATGAAGACCCATACGGCTTGGATGCCGCCTTAGAGGCGGCTTTTTATGACTGATCCGTTCCGGTCAAGTAGCTTTTACCTGCAAAACAAATGATTTATCATCATAAAAAATCAATGACCATGTATTCAAATCGTACCTGGCTCGAGTTCTACAGAAAACTCGGCTATTTGCTTTACGCCATTGCTGCTGCTGATAGGCAAGTTACAGCAGCTGAAACAGACCGTTTAAAAACGGTACTTCAGGATATCTGGTTAAAACTTGAAGACAGTACCGATGAGTTCGGCGGTGATGCCGCCTATCAGGTATCGTCGGTTTTTGATTGGTTGCTTGAGGAGGCCCCTTCCGCTGAAAAAGCATTTGAGAAGTTTGAAATGTTCTTCAAGGAAAACCCCAGTTTTTTTGCACCGGCTATTAAAGCACATGTTTTGGAAACGGCAAATAACATCGCTATCGCTTTCCGCGACAAAAACAAAGCAGAGTTGACCATGCTCTTCCGCCTTTACCAGTTGTTTAAGTAAGCATACCGGGGTGCTTTTCATTCACTACTGTATTTTCCCGGGTGAAGCAAAACCGACTGAATCCCCGCCGAATCTTACGTGAAAGGCCTTTTCCAATCCTTCCCGGTGATCGGGATGGGCTATGCCTATCAGGGCTTTTGCCCGTTGCTTCAGGTTTTTCCCGAACAGGTCGACGACCCCATATTCGGTAACTACCCAATGGACATGCCCGCGGGTGGTAACCACACCGGCTCCGTCTTTAAGGTAAGGTACTATGCGCGAAATCCCTTTGGAGGTAACCGAAGGTAAGGCGATGATGGCCTTCCCTCCTTCCGAAAGGGATGCGCCTCTTATAAAATCCATTTGTCCACCGATACCGGAATACTGGAACGTCCCGATCGAATCGGCACAAACCTGCCCTGTAAGGTCAATCTCGATAGCGCTGTTAATGGCCATGACCTTTGGGTTTTGCCGGATTATTCCGGTGTCGTTTACATAAGCGATGTCTTTTACCCGGATCTGCGGGTTGTCATCCACGAAATCGTACAGCTTCCGCGTGCCGACCATAAAGGAAGTCACTGACCGCCCCCTATCAAGCTTTTTACAACTGTTATTGATGATGCCAGTTTCAATCAGGGGAATGATTCCATCGGAGAACATCTCAGTATGAAGCCCCAGATTCCGGTGACCGTTCAGGTTTTTCAGTACCTGGTCAGGGATACTACCAATACCTAACTGGAGGGTAGCCCCATCTTCGATCAGGGAAGCGATATGCAGGCCGATCTGCCGGACAACGTCTCCGTTTTTCGAGGAGTAATCTACTTCCGGTAACCGGCTGTCTTCCCAAACCATTGTATCGATCTTGTCACTATGGATAAATCCGTCGCCATGCGTACGGGGCATTTGGGGATTCACCATTGCGATTACGTGCTTAGCAGCGTTTACTGCCGCCACGGCAATATCCACCGAGGTACCGAGCGAACAGTAACCATGGACATCCGGAGGTGACACCTGGATCATGGCTACATCCAGTGGGAGCCGGTTCTCCTTGAATAAGCGGGGAATTTCGCTCAGGAATATCGGTATGTAATCACCGGAATCGCTGTTGGCCACTTTACGGGTAACCGCGGAAACGAACAACGAATTGTAAAAGAAACTTTTCCGATATTCGGGACTGTCAAAATCGACATCGCCAAGGGTGGTAATGCTTACCAGCTCCACATTCCCGAGCTCGCGGTACCTGTTCTGCATGGCCTTTACCAGTTGGGCCGGAGTCGCGGCACTTCCATGGATGAATACCCGGTCGCCTGATCTGACGATCCTGACTGCCTCCTCAGCCAGCACATATCGTTGATTTGCTTTCATATGTCCAAAGGTACTTTTTCTTGCCCCGGCAATAAATAATAAGATTCCGGTGAAATGATGATCTTCATCATCTTTCAGACCGGTTGCATACCACTTTATTAATCTATGATATTCCCAATCTGTTGGGCAACTTTTGCACAAGTTGAATTGCGATAAAAGCCAGGCTCATTAATGACTTTATTGTCCTTCGTTCTGTCTAGTGGCTGATTCGTTCCAACTTCCCGAGTTCCAGGATTTTGATACCCCCTTCCGTCAGGCTAATAGCGTGTTCATCCCGGAAATCGGCGAGTGTTCTGTTGAGTGATTCCAATGCGGTTCCTACTATAGCGGCCATGTCTTTTCGTGACACCGTCAATAACGGTATTGGCCTTTCGGCTACACGTTGTTGCTGGTAAAGATATACCAACGTCGACGCCACGCGTTGGCGGACGGATTGATACGCTAATTCCAACAGTCTTTTTTCGGTTTCAAACAAATTATTGGATAGTATTTTGATAAATCTGGAGGCAACTTCCCGATTGGTATGGACCAAAGTCTGGAAATCCTGCTTGGGAATAACCCGCACCTCTGTATCTTGCAATGCAACCGCGCTTTCGGTATAGGGAGTATCTTTCAGCAGGGGGAGGTATCCAATGAAATTTCCTTCCCGGAACATGCCGGTAACCAATTCCTTGCCATCGTAATTCATGCGGCTGGTTTTCACCTCGCCCCGGATAACGAAGTAAAGTTCACTTGGCCGCTGCCCTTCCATGAAGATGTGGTCGCGCTTCTTGTATGATTTCCTCGGTCTTTCCCCGGAAATATTCGGTAAGTCAGGCAATTCCCCAGCTTTATCCAAGAAAGCATCAATATCGTCGACCTGGCTGCCGAAGGATGTTTTCAGATGCTCGCTCTTTCTAAGCCGGGTCGCCACCGTTTCTAACAGTTCCATTCCATCAAACGGCTTTACCAGGTAATCGTCTGCCCCCATGCCCATCCCCTTTCTGAAATCCGATTTCTCCGCCTTGGCGGTGAGAAAAATAAACGGTGTATCGGCAGTATCCGGATGCCTGGCCAAAACATGGAGGACCCCATAACCGTCCAATTCAGGCATCATGATATCACAAACTACCAGGTTCGGTTTGTGTTTAAGGGCTTTCTCGACGCCCGATTTGCCATCCGGGGCAGTCAGGACATTGTAGCCACTGATCTGCAGTATTTCCGCGATATTTCCACAGATTTCCTCGTTGTCTTCGATCACCAGAACAGTTGTTTTCATGAGTTTAGCGTTTTATAAATAATAACTCTAAATTTTTACATTCCTATCATTAGCCCAATGACGGCTCAGGCAATAGCGGTATTTCGATGGCAAACGAGGTTTCACCCTGTACACTTGTCAATGAAATGGTCCCTTTCATCATGTCTACGTAACGTTTTACGATGTGCAGGCCCAGTCCGGTCCCATTGATGTTCTGAACGTTCCTAGCCCGGAAAAACCGATTAAAGAGGTGCTTCTGTTCTTCCTCTGGAATGCCCACCCCATTATCGGTAACCTGTAATCTCAATTTCCCCCCGGCAATCGTGGAACCAATGCTGATCGTGCCGTCATCTCCCGAAAATTTAATCGCATTGGACACCAGATTAATCAATATGTTCCGAAGGAATTGCTCGTCCATCAGAATTTCGTCCGTCGGTCCCATATGCTCATATCGGATAGTTTGGTCGCGTTTCTTAACGGTATTCATTTCATCCACAATCTCAACGATGCGCTGCCGGATATCCATCTCCGCATAGGTTATTTCAACCTTGCCTTCTTCCATTTTACTAAGCGAGAGAAAATCATTAAGGATGGATGTCATGTTGTTCACAGCACGTTTTATCCGACTCATATGGGTCGCTTTCGCCTGCTCGTATTCATCCCGTCCATAGTTTTCAAGGAGAAACAGCGAAGAAAGGATGGTACTCAACGGCGTCCTGAATTCATGGGACGCCATGGTGACAAATCTGGATTTCAGTTCGCCCAGTTCCCGTTCCTTTTCGAGCGTTTTCAGCAGTTCGACTTCCATTGACTGCAAATTTTCATTGGTTGTTTTCAATCGATCGAGGGCGGCCGCCAGATCACTGGTGCGCTCGATAACGCGGAGCTCCAGTTCCTCGTTCAGTTGCTTGGTTCGCTCCTGCTCCCTCCTGATCTGTTCAGCTGCCTTTTTACGTTCGGAAATATCATTTACAAACGCGATTACAACCACTTCACTATCGGCCTTGAAATGACCCAGGCTGATTTCGACCGGAAACTCATGTCCGTCTTTATGCAGTGCGTACAATTCCAATCCGGCTCCCATCGGACGGTTGCGTGGCGCAGCGTGATAGCCCTTCCGATGGGTAACATGTTGCTTGGCAAAGCGTGAGGGAATCAACTTTTCCATGCTGCTGCCGATTACCTCACTCCTATTGTAACCGAACAGTTGTTCGGCATATGCATTGAATAGGATGATTTCTCCCGCATGGTCTACCATCAGCATTCCTTCCGTCGCATTTTCAAACATGGCATCAAGGCGGGCTTTGTCTTTCAATTCTTTTGCGATGTGTCTTTTTTGACGATACATGAAATAAACCACCGTCCAAACCGTAAAGATGGCAATAAGACTTCCCGAAAAGGTGGCCAGGCCCCAGTCATCCCGTTCAATGGACAGGAAATACGCCAGTATAATGCTTACCGTCGCAATGATTGCCAATACACTGTAGTATTTGCCACGCACGCCTAACCAAAGAAAATATAAATGAAACAGTATATAGGCTGTCGACCATGCCGCATTATTCCCTGGGGCAATTACTACCCCCAGTGATACGGCAGTGATCAACAGTACACCTATCAAAAATAGGCGGAGATCCGAATCGACCCTTAATTTCATACGCGAAGAGTGAGGTCCGAATATCAATATCAGCAAATAGCAGGCGGGTCATAGGACTCGGACGATTTACAGATAATGCGCTTACATTCAAAATGTTCATAACAAAAATCCGAAAAAAAAATTAAAAATAAAACGTCTTATTTCCGCCGGCTGGATTGTCCCTATCCGACTTGATTAACCGCAGCCGTTATTTCTTCGGCAGGAATAAATACTTTACCTTTCAGGATATTGACTCGCGCTTGCTTTTCCATGTGTTTAATGACGCGGATGACGGTTTCCACACGCAGCCCGGTCATGTTGGCCAGCTGTTGGCGTGTTAACAGCAGACGGTGGCAGTCCTGACAGATAAATTTGCCCTGTTGATTGAAATAGCTTATCAGTTTTGAGATTACAGTCTCCGGATTATTCTGTGCGAGCAAATCTGTCAAAAAGAACTTAAAGCGCAGGTGTTGCACCAGCGAACTGGTGAACGCCAAGTGAATGTCCGGATTTCTCCGCAGCAGCTCATGAAACGACGGGACACATAACTTTAATATCGTGCAGGGGGTATCAGCGATTGCACTGGCTGCATACGGAGCGCCGTCGAACAGTGGAAACTCCCCGAAACTTTCTCCGGCTTCCACGATCCGGTGGAGTATCTCCTTTCCGTCTTCCGTGATATTGCACCAACGTACCCTTCCGGTTATCAACTGATGATAGTAGGCAGCTGGCGACCCTTCGTTAAAAACAACCTCGCCTGCGGCTAATTTCCGGTAAGTGGCTCCCTGTTGGATAAGTAGGCTTGCTGGAATCATTGACAACGTATTAAAGGTCCAAAAAAGATATCCCCTACAAGAATAAGGCGAATTCCGCAGGCCGATGCTGACAAATATCATTGAAGGAGATGACGAAAATCAGGATTGTCGCTCAACACTTATAAATACCTGAAAATGAATTGGATAAACCATAATTATCTTAAAAATGATTAAACCGGAACAGCTTTATGATTCTACGCATAAAATGATTTTTGGGATCGGCTGTACTTTTGTTTAAGCAAGGAATACTTACATGTGTCGGAAGATGAAAAACGTGATAACGAACTATCTAACTTAATAGCAACTAAAATGAAACAACTGGTGATTATTTTGGCACTGGGCATATTCGTTTATGCCTGTTCCTCCGGCAGCAAGCAGGATTCGGAAAGCGATTCCGCGAACAACGAAACCCAGCAACCATCGGACTATGATCCTAACCGCGGTCTCGGAAAATTTGAAAATGTAGATTTAGGAGATAAACTCGATGTACAGATGGCCAATGATGGGAAAGTCATCGCCGATGTCAAGTGCGCGAGCTGCCATAAGTATACGGACCAGCGGCTGGTGGGGCCGGGATGGTCAGGCGTAACCGAAAGACACCGTCCGGAATGGATCATGAACTTTATTACCAATCCGGACCCGATGATTGATAAAGATCCCAAATTGCTGGCACAATTGGAAATCTGCCTGGTGCGTATGCCGAATCAGAACCTTTCGGATGACGATGCCCGCAAGATCCTGGAGTTCATGCGCCAGAACGACGGGGTGAAGTAGCGATTTTCTAACTTCAAATTTTTCATCATGAAACCAAAACAATATCTCCTATGGATGCTTGCTGCCGCGGCGGTATCCATCTCATTCAGCGCCTGCAAACCTAAGGGAGCCGGCAGTGCCATGGCCGGAAATGCCGCCCAGCGGACATACGTCCCACCGGGGCAGTATGATGAGTTCTATAATTTCGTGTCGGGCGGGTTCAGTGGTCAGATGAGTGTTTACGGACTACCCAGCGGCCGGCTGTTCCGCGTCATCCCTGTGTTTTCGGTAGATCCGGAAAAAGGCTGGGGCTTCAGCGAAGAGACCAAGCCCATGCTGGAGACATCACATGGCTTTATCCCTTGGGATGACCTTCATCACATCGAAGCATCGTTCACCGACGGGATGGCAGACGGCAAATGGATGTTTGCCAACTCCAACAACACTCCGCGTTTGGCCAGGATCGATCTGACGACTTACCGTACCGCCGAAATTATTGAGATTCCCAATACCGGAGGCAACCACTGTTCGCCGTTTACAACCGAGAACTCGGAGTATGTGATCGCCGCAACCCGTTTCAGCGTTCCGCCCGATGGACCCGGTGGAGATGTCCCGATCAGCTCGTACAAGGAGAACTTCAAGGGACATATCAGCTTTGTGAGTGTCGACAAGGAAACCGGGGAATTTGATATCGCTTTTCAGTTGAAGACCCCGGGATTGAATTTTGATTTATCCAGTGCCGGAAAAGGCAAATCAAACGGCTGGCTTTTCCTCAGTTGCTACAATTCCGAACAAGCACATACCTTACTGGAAGTTAGTGCATCCCAAAATGACAAGGATTTCATCCTGGCAATCAACTGGAAAAAGGCTGAAGAATATTTCAAGGCCGGTAAGGGTACCAAGCAAGCAGTGCGGTATGCGCACAACAAATATAATGAGGAGACCCACTCGGCTACTTCCGAAATCAAGACCGATGTGACTGTGCTTGACTTAGCCGATTTTGAAGATCTGGCATATTTGATCCCGTGTCCAAAATCGCCGCATGGTACCGACGTCAATCCCACCGGAGAGTATATCATCGGAAGCGGCAAATTGGCCGCTTTGATTCCTGTTTTCAGCTTCGACAAATTACAGAACGCCATTGCCAATAAGGATTTTGAAGCCGAGTTGTATAGCGGTATCCCCGTTGTCAAATATGAGTCGGCGTTATACGGAGAGGTAGAGAAGCCGGGGTTGGGGCCTTTGCATACCGAGTTTGATGACAAAGGCAATGCCTACACTTCATTCTTTGTTTCCTCCGAGGTTGTAAAATGGAACATTGAAAAACTGGAAGTGATCGATCGGCAACCCACCTATTATTCGGTTGGCCACTTAATGGTGGCCGGTGGCAACACAAAAAAGCCGTTTGGCAAATACCTTGTGGCATACAACAAAATTACGAAAGACCGCTTTTTGCCAACAGGTCCCGAGCTTTGCCACGCTGCGCAGCTATTTGACATCAGTGGTGAAAAAATGGAACTGCTGCTGGACTTCCCGACCATCGGAGAACCGCACTATGCACAGGCAGTCCCCGCTGACCTCATTAAAGACAATAGTTTGAAAATCTACGATATCAATGCCAACAGTCACCCCTATATCGCCAAGGGAGAATCCGAAGCCCGCGTAGAGCGTAATGGTAATACCGTGCATGTTTACCTGACCACCATCAGGTCGCACTTTACGCCGGACAACATCGAAGGAATCCAATTGGGGGACGAGGTGCTTTTCCATGTAACCAATATCGAGCAGGATTGGGATATGCCACACGGCTTTGCCATCAAGGGCGCGGGCAACAGTGAGTTGCTGGTCATGCCGGGCGAGACACAGACGCTTAAATGGATTCCGGACCGCACGGGGATATTCCCGATGTACTGTACAGACTTCTGCAGTGCCCTTCATCAGGAGATGTCCGGCTATGTCCGGGTATCCGCAAAGGGAAGTAATGTCCCGTTGACCTTCAGCACAGGTACAAGTCAGGCAGCAGCAGGCGAATAAAATCAAAAGACGTGAAGACCCAAGATTCCATCATCAGACTACACAGAGCCATACTGATCATCTGCGGTTTGGCCCTGGCAACGGTCATCGTATTGCCGATTTGGCGTATCGAGCTGGACGCAGCACAATACCCGGAAGGGCTCGAGTTACTGATTTACAGTTATAAATTGGATGGGCAGGTGGAAGTGATCAACGGACTTAACCATTACATCGGTATGGGGACGCTCCATGCAGACGATTTTATTGAGTTTACGGTGCTTCCTTACCTGATCGGGATATATGCCCTGGCATTCGTTCTGGTGGGCGCGTTGGGGCGACGAAAACTACTGCATATTCTGTTCAGCGCATTCCTGCTGTTTGGTATCGTATCAATGGTCGACTTTTGGAGGTGGTTATACGAGTACGGGCACGACCTCGATCCAGCTGCACCGATCAAAGTGCCCGGGATGGCGTATCAGCCACCGCTGATCGGATTCAAGCAACTGCTCAACTTCGGTGCATTTTCCATTCCCGGCATCGGCGGGTGGATATTTATTGCCTGTGGGGTGTTGTTGACCTATTGTGCTTATGCAGAATGGCGCATCGCACGGATCCCCATTCTTGGATTGGCATTGGCATTCAGCCTGCAGGCCTGCGGAAGCGACGGCCCGAAGCCCATTAACTTCGGAAACGATCAATGTGCGCATTGCCGGATGACGGTCAGTGACGCCCGTTTCGCCAGCCAGTTGGTCACCACCAAGGGACGAGCTTACAATTTTGACGATGTGCAGTGCATGGTTGCTTTTGTCAAAGGAGGAGGTGTCGCCCGTGAAGAGGTGGCCCGCTACTACCTGCCTGATTATTCAAATGAAAACAAGCTGCTGCCCGCCGACGGTCTGTTTCTGCTGAAAAGCGAATCGTTAAAAAGCCCCATGCGGGGTGACATTGCTGCATTTGCCAGCGAAACAGATTTGGAAAAAGTGCGTGAGGTCCACGGCGGTCTGCGCATCACATGGAAGGACCTGTGGAAATGACCTATCTCGTTAACCTTTGCATTTGCCTGATGGTAGCCGGCATGGTGCGTGCCGCTACCATCGAGGTAGGCCCCCGACACCGGATTACTTCGATACAAAGCGCCCTGGAACTGGTTTCCGATGGCGATACCATCCGGGTGGTTGGGGGTACATACCGCGAAGGAAACCTGGCTATCCGCAAACGCATTACGATCATCGGGGTGGATAATCCCATCATTGATGGGCAAAAACGGTATGAGCCGTTTTCCATATTCGTTCCATACGTCACTATAAAGGGATTTACCATCAAAGCATCGGGCCATTCATCCGTAAAAGACATCGCCGCTGTGAAGATTTATGACGCCCACCACGTCACCGTCGCCGACAATGTATTGGACGATAACTTTTTTGGGATCTATGTGCAGGGATCAAGGCAATGCACCATCCGTAACAACCGACTGACTGCCTATGGCAAGACGGAACAGCTTACTGGGAACGGTATACACGCCTGGAAAAGCGATAGCCTTCACATCTCGGGCAACACCATCGCCGGTCACCGGGACGGAATCTATCTTGAATTTGTGACGCATACGGAAGCGCGGGATAACCGTTCCCTGAATAACCGGCGGTATGGATTGCATTTCATGTTTTCCCACAACAACGGATACTACCACAATACCTTTACCGGCAACGGGGCTGGCGTAGCGGTGATGTATACCAAGCATGTGCGTATGGAGCATAATGTGTTCAGCGAAAACTGGGGCGATGCGGCATATGGGTTATTGCTTAAAGACATCATGGACAGCCATATTGAGGACAATGTATTTTTCCGGAATACGACCGGGATATTGATGGAAGGAAGTAACCGCGTCCAGATACAGCGCAACCGGTTTGAGGGAAACGGCTGGGCATTGAAAATCCAGGCCAGCTGCATGGATAATATGCTTACACAGAATAATTTCATTCAGAACACGTTTGATATTGCCACGAACGGTTCGCTGGTGCTCAATACGTTCGTGCAAAACTATTGGGATAAATATGAGGGGTATGACCTCGACAAAGATCAGGAAGGGGATGTACCATACCGCCCTATCAGCCTGTATTCGATGGTGGTGGAAAAGTATCCAATGGCTATGCTGCTCTTCCGCAGTTTTATGGCCACGTTACTCGACCGCACCGAACGGATGCTGCCCAGCCTTACACCCGAAGGCTTAAAAGACGACCGTCCGTTAATGAAGCCTGTATTTACCTTGCATGAAACCGATGATATGAATGCAGGTTTCATAAGGCGGCTGGGAACTGCTATTGTTGACGAATGAATCCCTTAGACTTATGATTGCCATCCAACACCTATCGAAACGATTCGGCAAACTGACGGTACTTAACGATGTTTGCCTTACGCTCCAAGGCGGGCATTGCGTTGCCCTCATCGGCCCCAATGGCAGTGGAAAGACCACGTTGATCAAGTCCATATTGGGAATGGTGGTACCACAATCGGGCAAAATCACCGTCAAAGGCAAGGACATCGCCAATGAATGGCAATACCGGAACCGGATCGGCTACATGCCTCAAATCGGGCGTTATCCCGAAAACATGTCTATCGGACAGGTGCTGGACATGATGAAAGACATCCGGAAAATACCGGAATCTGCATTGGACAAGGAACTTTTCGTTGCCTTCGGCCTGAACGGTATGCTCGATAAGCGGATGCGTACATTATCCGGCGGGACCCGTCAGAAGGTGAGTGCCTGTCTCGCCTTCCTGTTCAATCCGGAAGTGCTTATTCTTGACGAGCCAACGGCCGGGCTGGACCCACTTTCGACCGAATTACTGAAAGACAAGATTATCACCGAAACACAACGGAACAAACTGGTTATCATTACTTCGCATGTATTGAGCGACCTGGACGATCTGGTATCGGAGGTCATTTACATGCAGGAAGGTAAGCCACTGTTCCACAAGTCGTTGCAATCACTTAAGACGGCAACCGGGACGGATAAGTTGTCAAAGGCAGTTGCACAGGTAATAGCCATCCATGAACTCATCGATTAAACAACATGAAAAAGATTATCAAATATGTCATTGCCGACCTCCTCAGGAGCCGTACCATCATCGTGTATACAGCCGTGTTATTAATACTTTCATTCAGTGTGTTCAGCATGGAAGACAACGCGGAAAAGGGGGTGGCCAGTTTATTGAGTATTGTGCTATTTGTGGTGCCCCTGGTAAGTATCCTCTTTTCCACGGTCTACCTATACAACAGTTCGGAGTTCATCGAATTGCTGGTCAGTCAGCCGCTTCGCCGGGGGGTAATCTGGATGAGCATTTTCACCGGATTGGCTGGGGCCGTATCGTTGGCTTTCATTGTTGGCGTGGGCATTCCTGTGGCTTTTTATGCATTTACAGCGTCGGGCATCATGTTGGTACTCTGCGGCTGCGCATTGTCATTGGTCTTCGTGTCTATTGCCCTTTGGGCTGCCGTGCGTATACGCGACAAAGCCAAAGGCATCGGATTGTCCATCCTGCTCTGGCTCTATTTTGCACTGCTATTTGATGCATTGGTACTGTTCTTTCTGTTCCAGTTTTCGGACTACCCCATCGAAAATGCAATGGTAGCGCTGTCCATGCTGAACCCCATCGACATCAGCCGGGTCCTGATCCTGTTGCAGATAGATGTTTCGGCCATGATGGGGTATACCGGGGCGATATTCCGGAACTTCTTTGGGACCGCAGGAGGTATGGCAACGACAGCAGCAGTACTGGTACTGTGGACGGTTATGCCGCTATGGTTCTCGTTGCGGTTTTTCAGGCGGAAGGATTTGTGATAAAAGACAATACATACTGCGCAATACGAATTAAACAAATAAAGCCATGAAAAAAACAGCAATATTGGATATCACGAAAATTGAACCACAAGTGAGACATTCCACGATTTTAGCGCATTTCGAAGCGTTGGACCAAGGTGAAGATTTCATCATGTTAAATGACCAGGATCCTAAGCCGCTGTATTATTCCACGTTCGGCGAGCAGTCTAATCGGTACAACTGGGAATATCTCGAAGCAGATCCGGGACGCTGGCGTGTCCGGATTACGAAGTCGCTTGCAGGAAGGGAGGAAGCGGATACGATAGGTAGAATCGTTGCCAAAGATATCCGCAAGGCAGAAGTATTCATGAAATTGGGCATCGATTTCTGCTGCGGTGGCAAAAGGACACTTCGGGAAGCAGCGGAAGTGGCCGGTGTGGAAGAGCAGCATTTACGCAGTGAATTGGGTGCTGCCGGGGAAGTCAGGGGCACGCAAGTGGCATATGATTTCGACCGGTGGGATCTTGGATTTTTAGCAGATTATATCTATAACGTACATCACCGATATATACGGGAACATGGGCCTATCATTGAACAATTGGCAGATAAAGTAGCGCTACGCCACGGCTTCGAACATCACGAACTGATGGAATTGGCCGAAGGCATGCACGCATTCATGGCCGATCTTTATAGTCATCTTCAAAACGAAGAGCAAATACTTTTTCCCTTGGTCAAAAAATTGGAACACGGAGCCAACGATTTGCCTCAGCAAATCCACGAAGCGGTACAAGACTTGGAACGGGAACATCAGGATGCCGGAAACGAATTGCGCAACTTCCGTAAATTGACCGCTGATTATCAGCTGCCCGCCAATGCTTGCAATTCCTACACATACCTGTATGAAAAGATCAAAGCGTTTGAAAATGATCTGTTCCAACATATCCACCTTGAAAACAACATCCTGTTTCCAAAGGTCATCAAAATCGAAAACGAACGCTTAGCACATCGATAGAATTTTATTTTGATAAAATATAAATTACGCTCAGGCATAAAATTACCAGGTACGATTGCCTAAAGATTAACTAAATTTGTATAGATGAAATTGCTCACGGCACTGATAGTAACCACTTACCTTTTTTCGACAACGGAGCTTTACCAGTTGTTGAAATTGCCGGCATTGGTCGCTCATTATTTCGAGCACAAAGAAAAAACTCCGTCAATGTCTGTGGTAGACTTTCTGATATTTCATTACAAAGGCAACCACTTGGAGAACCATCCATACGATGAGGACTATGAACACGACCAAAAACTTCCGTTCATGATGCACTCCAATGTACTCCAGGTAGTTTGCATATCACCGCAACCGGTTACGCTGGAAAGCGATGTTAGGGGCCGGACAAACGATAGCCGCAAAACGCCGATCCGGAACGACCGGTTCATCAACGATAGCTTTCTATCCGCCGTCTGGCAGCCGCCACAGGCCTGTTAATCCTCATTTCCTGAAATTGATTTTATCGTAGAACGGCACAGGCAACCCGATCCGTGGCGCCTGTCAACCGTCATTTCCTAATTTGATTAACAGAGAAAAAAATCATGTTACACAGCATCATTGAGTTTTCCATCCGGAATAAACTCATCATCGGGCTGTTTACCATTGCGTTGATCGGCTTTGGCCTATACGAGGCCACGCGGTTGCCGATCGATGCCCAGCCCGACATCACCAACAACCAGGTGCAGGTGATTACCGTGGCCCCGTCGCTCGGAGCCACCGACATCGAGCGCCTGGTCACATTTCCCATTGAGCAGGCCAACAGCAACATCAACGGGATTACCGAAATACGCAGTTTCTCCCGTTTTGGACTGTCGCTGGTTACCATTGTTTTTGACGACAACACCGATGTGTACTGGGCAAGGCAGCAAGTAACGGAGCGCCTGCAAACGGTCCGGGATGAAATACCCGACGACATCGGGACGCCTGAGCTGGGGCCGATTTCCACCGGTCTGGGCGAAATTTACCAGTATGTGGTACGCCCGGAAGCAGGATACGAAGACCGTTACGACGTAACCGAGCTGCGCACCATCCAGGATTGGATTGTCCGCAGGCAGCTGCTGGGTGTACAGGGCGTCGCCGAGGTGAGCAGTTTTGGCGGGAAGCTGAAGCAGTATGAGATCGCCATCAATATCAACAAGCTCCAGTCCTTTAACCTGACGATCAACGACTTGTTTACCGCCCTGGAGAATAACAACCAGAATACGGGCGGCGCTTATATCGAAAAAGGGCCAACCGTCCTATACATCCGAAGCGAGGGGCTGATCGGCAACGAAGACGATATTGCCAACATCGCCGTTGCCACTACTGCCGATGGCACTCCCGTGCTATTGAAGCACGTAGCTACCGTGGAAACAGGGTATGCTACCCGCTACGGTGCCATGACCTACAACGATCGCGGCGAAGTAGCCGGAGCCGTTGTGATGATGCTCAAGGGTGCAAACAGCAACGAGGTCATTAAAAACGTGAAGGAACGGATCGAGGTCATCCAGCAAACACTTCCGGAAGGGGTCACCATCGAACCGTTCCTTGACCGCACCAAAATGGTCAACAATGCCATCCGCACCATCGAAACCAACCTTGCCGAAGGTGCACTGATTGTGGTGTTTGTACTGGTATTGTTCCTCGGCAACCTCAGGGCCGGACTACTGGTCGCGTCTGTCATTCCGCTTTCCATGCTTTTTGCCATCATCCTGATGAACTTGTTTGGCGTAAGCGGAAACCTGATGAGCCTGGGCGCACTGGATTTCGGGCTCATTGTGGATGGTGCCGTCATCATCGTGGAAGCCGTGTTGCATCAGCTGCATCAGGGCAATGGGTATGGAGCGCGCTTATCAATTTCACAACAGGAGATGAATCGGGAGGTCGGCAAGTCCGCAACACGGATGGTCAACAGTGCAGTATTCGGGCAGATTATCATCCTGATTGTATATGTGCCGATTTTTACGTTGGAAGGCATTGAGGGAAAGATGTTCAAACCGATGGCCCAAACGGTCAGTTTTGCGCTGATCGGTGCCTTCATTTTTTCGCTGACTTACATCCCGATGATGAGTTCATTGGCACTGAGCAAAAAATTAACGCATAAACCGGGCTTTTCAGACCGGCTCATGCAGCGTTTGGAAAACCTCCATCACAAAGCCCTGCAAAAGGTATTGCATTTCCCCAAAACCGTTATGCTCCTGGTGGTATCGCTTTTTGTCCTTGCCGTTTTGATACTGTCGCGATTGGGTGGCGAATTTATTCCTGCACTGGAGGAAGGTGACTTTGCCGTCGATACACGCGTATTGACGGGCAGCAACCTACAAACCACCATCGACTATACGCAGAAGGCTGCCCATATCCTGAAAACCGAGTATCCCGAAGTGGAGAAAGTGGTGACCAAAATCGGCAGTGGCGAGGTGCCTACCGACCCGATGCCGATGGAGGCCAGCGATATGATGGTGATCCTAAAAGACAAAAAAGAATGGACCTCCGCCGAAACTTTTCCCGAATTGGCCGAGAAGATGAGCAAATCGCTGGAAGCGGTATCCGGCATCAGTACCGGGTTTCAGTTTCCGGTGCAGATGCGTTTCAATGAGCTGATGACCGGCGCCCGGCAGGACGTGGTCTGCAAAATCTTCGGGGAAGACCTCGATAGCCTGGCGGAATACGCCAATCGTTTCGGTGAAATCATCAAAACGGTGGATGGTGCGCAGGATTTATACGTAGAACCGATTACGGGGCTTCCACAAGTCATTGTAAAATATAACCGGGCGAATATTGCCCAATTCGGGCTAAATATCGTAGCTGTCAACCGGGTGGTTAACACCGCTTTTGCCGGACAAAGCGCGGGTAAGGTTTACGAGGGCGAAAAACGGTTCGATCTGGTCCTTCGGCTCGACGAGAAGCAACGGGAGAACCTGGAAGACATCCGTAACCTGCTAATTCCGACACCGAGGGGCAGTCAGATTCCGCTGTACCAAGTGGCTGATGTTAGCATCCAGAATGGTCCGGCCCAGATACAGCGTGAAGATGCCAAGCGACGGATCGTGGTAGGCTTTAACGTCAGGGGACGTGATGTGCAAAGCATCGTAAACGAACTACAGAAGAAAGCCGACCTGCACGTAAAACTATCTCCGGGCTATTACATCACCTACGGCGGTGCGTTTGAAAACCTCAACCAAGCCAAGAACCGCCTGATGGTTGCCGTACCCGTATCGCTTGTGCTGATATTTGTCCTGCTGTTTTTTGCTTTTCACTCCATCAAAGAAAGCTTATTGATCTACACAGCCATTCCGCTTTCTGCCATCGGGGGCATTTTCCTGCTGGCTTTACGCGGGATGCCGTTCAGCATCAGCGCCGGAGTGGGGTTTATTGCGTTATTCGGCGTAGCCGTACTCAACGGCATTGTACTCGTTGCGGAATTCAACCGCCTGAAAAAAGCCGGAGAAAAAGACCTGTATGCCATTGCCCTCAACGGGACCAAAACGCGGTTGCGGCCGGTATTGATGACCGCTTTTGTGGCTTCGCTTGGCTTTCTGCCGATGGCTGTTAGCCGGGGTGCCGGAGCTGAGGTGCAACGGCCCCTTGCAACAGTGGTAATCGGCGGGTTGCTCATCGCTACGTTCCTGACGCTTTTTGTGCTGCCCACCCTGTTTATCTGGTTTGAAAAAATCAAACTTCCGAAATGGGCCTTTGGCAAAAAAAGTGCGATGGGTACGGTGTTGGTGCTGATCCAGCTTCCGGTGTTTGCTCAAACCATCACCCTGGGCCAGGCCATCGACACGGCGGCGAAAAACAACCTTTCGGTAAAAAGCAGCGAGTTGCTTGCCGAATATTATGCAAAAAGGAAGGCAACGTCCTTCAACCTGCCACAAGCGGCGCTTACCGCCGAATTAGGGCAGATCAACAGCCTCCAGATAGACAATAAATTCGGAATTTCCCAGTCATTCGCCTTTCCTACGGTCTATAGCCGACAGAAAAAACTACTGGAACAAGAATGGCATGCTGCCGTCCTGACAGTACATCTGAATCGCGCGGAAATGCGAAGGTCCGTTACCCAGTTGTTTTATCACATTCTGGTATGGCGCGAGCAAGAGAAAATCTTGAACCGAACGGACAGCCTATACGCCGATTTCCTGGAAAAAGCCACGCTACGGTTTGAAAAGGGGGCATCTAACGTGCTGGAAAAAGCAGCTGCAGAAATACAACGCGAGAACATCGCCATCGAATTGAAATCACTTGGAAATGAAATCGATTTGGCAAAAATCCAACTGCAGCTGTTGCTAAATACTGCCATACGGTATGAACCCGTTTCGGAAGATTTATTGATAGACGTCAACCCACCGCTCGCCGATATGGATGCAGAAGCACATCCCAAGGTCTTGTTATCGGCTCGCGAGGTCGAGAGAGCCAATGCCCTATTGGAACTGGAGAAATCGAAGTTGTTACCCAACTTGTCTGCGGGGTATTCCAACCAAAGCTTCCGTGACCTGAATAACAATCGTTTCAACTCCGTGGAAATTGGCATCGGCATCCCGATCTTCGCCAGCGGCCGGAAAGCACAAATTAAGGCCGAAGCCCAGCGGGTGGCCTTCGCCGAGAATGAGTTGGTCAACCAAAAAGCCCAATGGCAAACAGAATACGAAACGGTTTTAAGCAGCTATCGGACGCAACGACAGATTGTAGACGACTACCGGACCAAGCAGCTGCCCCGGGCCCGACAGGTTGCCGACGCGGCAAAGGAACAATTTGATAATGGTGAAATCGACTATTTGGATTGGGTGATGCTAAACAATCAGGCGACACAAATCCAAAACGATTATTACCTAGCGGTTATGCTGCTCAACCAAAGCATCATTACCCTGCAGTACCTTACTTCAAACTAATTTAATTACAATGAAAACGATTATTTTTCTAGCTGGTTTGCTCATACTATCCGGCTGCAGTAATCAGAAAAAAAAAGCCGCGGAATCGGCCACCACCGAAACTGAAAATGTATTGGAGCTGACCGACGAACAGCTGAAATCCATTTCGATATCCACGACTATCTTACAAGAAAAAACCATCACCCACACCCTCAAACTGAATGGGAAAGTGGATGTACCACCGCAAAACCTGATATCGGTAAGCAGTGCCTTGGGGGGTTACGTAACCTCTACCAAGCTCTTACCGGGCATGCATTTCCGAAAAGGCGAACTATTGGCCGAGATGGAAGACAACCAGTACATCCAGTTGCAGCAGGACTACCTGACGGCCACGGCCCAGCTGGAAAACAGGAAGGCTGAATACGACCGTCAAAGCGAACTGAACCGAAGCAAGGCCAGCAGCGACAAAGTGTATCAGCAGGCAAAAGCCGATTACGAAACGCTGCTCATCTCAAAACAGGCATTGCAAGAGAAATTGAGGTTAATCAACATCCGGCCGGACAAGGTATCGGCCGGAAACATCAAACGGACGATCGGCATTTTTGCTCCGTTTGACGGTTATGTTACACAGGTATTCGTGAATGTCGGCAAATATGTCTCTCCTTCCGATGTATTGTTCGAGCTGGTCAATCCCCGCGACCTGCACCTGAACCTGAAGGTTTTTGAGAAGGACTGGGAGAACGTGAAAATCGGGCAGCCGCTTATCGCATATACCAACAGCAGCCCCGAAAAGAAATACCGCGGCAAGGTAATCCTGACCGGGAAAGCCATTTCCGAAGAACGGGCGGTTGAAATCCACGCCCATTTTGACAACCCGGATCCGCAGCTGATTCCGGGATTGTATATGAACGCCGAACTGGAAATTCCCGACGCGCAAACACCTGCCCTGCCCGAAGAAAGCATCGTCAGTTTTGAAGGCAGGGAATACGTGTTTACGATAAGGGAGGGAAACAGGTTCGAAATGACCGTCGTGCAGACCGGCGCTACCGGCAATGGTTGGACGGAAATTGCCGATGCACAAGCGCTGGAGGGAGCAAAGATTGTTCAATCCGGGGCCTATACGCTGCTGATGGCATTGAAAAATAAAGCGGAGGAGTAGCAATGAGAGCGATCGTACTATTGCTTTTTATCGTGGGTTATACAACCGAACTAAAAGCACAGGAGGCCAGGGATCCGGACTCGCTGACAACCATCCGTATAGGCAATACGAATAGGTTTTCTGTAATGGGGGTTGTTATCCCCGCTACATTCATCTCTTATGGGGCATTAAGTTTACTGTCGCCGGGTTTAAAAGGGTTGAATGCATCTACCCGTCATGAAACCAGGGAGCACATCGTAGCGGGAGCTGTCATAGACAACTATACCCAATACGCGCCTGCCGCAGCGGTTTATGGTCTCAACCTTTTTGGGGTAAAAGGCAAGCACAACCTCAAAGATCGGACAGTAATCTATATTACCTCCCAACTGATATTAGGAGTTATTGTCGTGCCTACCAAAAGTTGGGTTGGCGAGCAGCGGCCGGACGGTTCCAACAACCTTTCCTTCCCATCCGGCCATACTGCCACCGCCTTTTCCGCAGCCCATTTTATGTTCAGGGAATACCGAGACAGCCATTTCTGGCTGAGCATATCCGGATACCCCATCGCAGCGATGACCGGCATCTACCGGATATTCAACGATAAGCATTGGGTTGGTGACGTCGTGGCAGGCGCGGGTATTGGTATTTTATCCTCCGAGATTGCCTATTGGCTATATCCCGTTACCTCAAAATGGTTCAATCCAAAAAACAATCGTCATTTTTTAACCATAGCTCCGGTTTATCAGCCGGGTCGATTGGGATTGAATATCACTAAAACATTTTAATCATGAAAACGAACACAGCAAAACAATTCACCTCCATGCACCGAGGACTGCATTGGTGTACCGCAGCATTAATGTCCGTATTATTCATCACGGGCTTTTTACGGATGAACTGGATGGGGAAACAGGCAATCCTCAACGCCATCGAACGGCACGCATCGGGTGCAATTAGCCAGGCACAAACGCAGGGTATCATCAAAAGCATACTTTCGCCCATGTGGCAGTGGCACGAGTTGGCAGCCTACATCCTGTTCGCGGTAATTGCCGCCCGGCTGATCTACATGGCCGTGGCAGGCATCCGGTTTCCCAACCCATTCCAACGCCAACAGGCGCTGAAAGAACGGATACAAGGGCTCGTTTACGTACTGTTTTACCTTTTAGTCGTCATTACCGCCATTACTGGCAGCTACCTGAAATGGGGAGACAGCAGCCTGAAGGCACCCATGGAAGCCGTACATAAGTGGGCGATTTACTGGTTCCCTATATTTGCCATATTACACTTTATCGGGATTTGGATGACAGAATCCACCCCCCAAAAAGGGATCACCTCGCGGATGATCGGCGGAGACTAAGTAAGCCTTCACTCCAACCGCAGATTTTCCACGGGCTTGGCAATCGCTGCCCGGTACGTTTGGGACACGATCGTAAACAAACCGGCAGCCAGCAAAAACAGCAAGCACATCAACAGATTTAACAAGGTGAAGTTTGCCTTGATGGGAAAATTTTGCAGAAACAGTGTCGCCAACAGCCAGCCGATCGGCATGGCGATGAGCCCGGCAACGAACAGCACCTTGATAAATCCGCTCGACAACGAGCTGACCAGCCGGAAGCTATCCGCCCCGATTACCTTGCGGATGGCAATTTCCTTGCGCTTCACCTCCACGGCATAGGTCACCTGCCCCAGCAACCCGAGGGTAGCCACAACCAGTGCAATGAAACCGATGAATCCCAGCAGCGACAGGGTCGCCGACTGTGAGTTACGCTGATCGAGCACGTCGGAAAGCCAGGAAACCGTCGCCGGATGCCCACCGTGCAGATCGGTCAATGCAGCTTCCACTCGCTGTTGCACTCCAATGGTATCGCCTCCCGCGGTTTCCACATACAGGTTCGTATAGGCATCATTTCTCGACCGGAACGCCAAGGGCTCGATTTGCTGCCCGCTTCCTTTGTAATTGAAATCTTTCAACACACCCGCTACCTGCAGCTGCGTGGAGTCATTCACCCACAGCTCCTCCCCCACGGCGTCTTCCGGGTTGGCAAAACCGAATGCCTGTGCCGCTTTGCCATTCAGCAGCAGGTAACGTTCCTTGTTTCCGCCTTCTTCTGGGAAGCCCCGGCCCGCCTCCAGCTCGAAGTCCATCAAGGATAGGAACGACGCATCCGCATCGTAATAGCTCAGGTTTATCGCATCGTCTTTGACCGTTTTCCATACCGGCATCGCCATCCCGCTGAAATGCTTGGTGAAATTGGCAGACGATGCTCCCACTGCTTTCACGCCGCTGATTCCACGGAGCCGTTGCGCGGTAATATCGGCATCCAGTTCGCCCAACGGCACCACCAGCACATGCTCCCGCTTGAATCCCGGATCTGCCGCCGACATGAAGGAGAATTGCTTAAAAAAGGCAAACAGGAAAATAATCAAAACCAGTGAAAGGCTGTACTGGAAGACGATAAGGGCCTTACGGATGCCCGCCCGCCCCAATATCCTCGCCGTCGACAGGTTCTTGAGCACCGCAAGGGGCTTGAAGGCAGAGAGCATCCACGCAGGAGCAGATCCGGCTACCAATCCCGCGAACAGGGCATATACGGCAGACCAGGTAACGAAGCGGATGTTGTAGTAAAAAGAAGAGGGAATGAATTCATAGTCATCGTTGAACGGTGCATAGCGGATGATGAATGATAGCACTATCCAGGCAAAGCCCAGCGCCAGAAAACTAAGCATTACGGACTCCACGATGTACTGCGCAAAGATATGCGCCCGCTTGGCACCGTTTATCTTGCGCACCCCTACCTCTTTCGCCCGGCTCAGCGCCCGCGCAACGGTCAGGTTGGTATAGTTGAAGCACGCCGCAAACAGGATCAACAGGGCAATACCCGCTTCGGTATAGATCTTCGTCCACGAAGTACCCATCGCATTTTCATTGCCCAGGCTTTCCCGCCCCGGACTGATACGGTCTAACCGTTGGCGCACAAACGACGTAACGCCATTTTTATTCAGTTGGTTGAGCTCATCGGCTACGGCTTGCAGCCGTTTATCCAGCAAGGTTGCATCCGATTTATTCCTCAGCAACACATAGGTATATGCCGTATTGAACGCAAACCAGTCGCCGGATTTTTCGGGCAATATGCCTTGCCGTTCCATCGCCGGTATCGAGCTGTATGAAGCATACGCATCGTAGCTGAAGTGCGCTTTTCCCGGCGGTGTCTCCAACACGCCGGATACCACAAACTCTCCGCCATGCTCAAACGCAATCACCTTGCCGAGGGCGTCCGGTGTGCCGAAGAAGCGCTCTGCTGTATTTTTGGAGATCAAGATGGTGTTAGGCTCCCGCAATGCCGTCGCCGGATCGCCCGAAAGTAACCTGAATCCAAAAATCGAAAAAAAGGAACTATCGGTAAATGCCCCGTTGATATGCAGCTCTTTCCCATCGCTGGTCGCTTTGCCACTCAACGAGGGATAGATGCCCACCGCCGCGTCTACCAGATCAGCTTGTTCGCCAAGCTTACCTGCCAACGGCAGCGGTGAACTGGCCATTTTCCAATTATCACCCTGCCGGCTGTGGTAAGCCGAGTTAATGCGGTAGGTCATTTCCGGAGCAGGGTGGAACCGGTCGATGTCAAACGCGTCCATGGTCCGGATCAGGATCATCAATCCCACGGACATACTCAGTCCCAGTCCGAACACGTTAATCAACGTAGCCAGCTTGTTTTTCAGCAAGCTCCGGTAAGCCACTTTCAGGTAATCTTTGATCATACCATTACAGCCCCAAAGCCGATGCCAATCCGTCGAGATGCCAAAAGCCTAGGTTTATCCCCTATGTTGCCAACCCAAGTGTTCGGTTTCGATACACACGAGTGTCCGGTTCCGACACACCGTGAAAAACCATACCTAACCCGAGGGAATAATCCGTAACTTTAACGTGTCATCACGTTCAGCAGTATGCCTTATCAAATCCCCGGCCATCTAAAAGGCCTTACCGACAGCGAAGTAGCCGCTTCCAGGAACCAATACGGCTATAACCAATTGGCTACCGTCCGGAAAAGCTCCTGGCTATCGCTGCTCATCGATATCCTCAAAGAACCGATGCTGATCCTGCTTGTCGTCATCTCACTCATCTATGTGATTGTGGGCGATTACGGCGAAGCGGCGTTTATGTTTGCCGCGATTGTTGCGGTCTCTGCCATTTCTTTCTATCAGGATAACCGCAGCAAAAAAGCATTGGTAGCACTGGAAAAGCTCAATGAGCCCCTGAGCCGGGTGATCCGGAATTCAATCGTTGTGGAAATCCCCACCCACGAGATTGCCGTGGGCGATCTCTGCATCACCGAAGAAGGAAAAATCATCAATGCCGATGGGCGCATTGTACACAGCAACGATTTTTCTGTCAACGAAGCTTCGCTTACCGGCGAAAGCTTCTCCGTATTCAAGGATAGCCGATCGGACGACAACCGGGTATACAGCGGCACCCTCACTGTTTCCGGGCTAGCTGTTTTCGAGGTAACGGAAATCGGGACGGAAACCCGCATCGGTAAAATCGGCGAATCGCTGCTGACCATCAAAGCGGAAGCCTCTCCCCTACAGCGTCAGATCACCCGGTTCGTAAAAACGATGGCCATCATCGGTATCGTCATTTTCCTGATGGTTTGTCTTTTTAGGTATTACCAGACCGGCGACTTGATTGCGAGTCTGCTCAACGGGCTGACGCTGGCCATGTCGGTGCTGCCCGAAGAAATCCCGGTCGCATTCACCACCTTCATGGCCTTGGGTGCCTGGAAACTGATGCAGCAGGGCATCATCATCAAGCGAAGCAGCATTGTCGAAACATTGGGCAGCACCACGGTGATCTGCACCGACAAAACCGGTACAATTACGGAAAACTCGATGCAATTGATTAACCTCTATGATTTCCGGGCCGACAAGACATACGACCCCCCATCCTTCAACGACCCACAGCTGTCGACCCTCATCAGCTATGCCATGTGGAGCAGCGAGCCTGCCCCTTTTGACCCCATGGAGAAAACGCTCCACAACGTCTATGAGCAAACGCAGCCGAGCGACCTGCGGGGCGACTACCGCATGTTCCATGAGTATCCGCTCGAAGGGAAACCCCCGATGATGACGCACCTCTTCGAAGATGTCCGCAAAAACCGGATCATTGCCGCCAAGGGTGCGCCCGAAGCCATCCTCAGCGTGTCCCGGCTTTCAGCTGATGAAAAAGAACGGGTACGGGACCGGATCAAAACATTCGCCCAGCAGGGATACCGCATACTCGGTGTGGCCAAATCCCAATTCGAGGGGGATGACTTCCCCAAAAAACAGCAGGATTTCGTCTTTGAATTCCTGGGGCTGACCGTCTTCTACGACCCGCCCAAGAAAGGCATCAAAGACGTTTTTCAACGGATTTACGACGCCGGGATTGCTGTCAAAGTCATCACGGGTGACAACGCCGATACCACGAACGCCATCGCCGCCCAAGCAGGCATCGTTAGCGAAGCCCCGCCTGTCAATGGCGCCGAGATCATCAACCATTCGGAAGAAGAACTGATGCAGCTCTCGGCACGCACCACACTGTTTACGCGCATGTTTCCCGAAGCCAAGCTGGCGGTGGTGAACGCACTGAAAAAACGTGGCGAAGTGGTGGCGATGCTGGGCGATGGCGTAAACGATGGTCCCGCCCTGAAAGCGGCCCACATCGGGGTGGCCATGGGCAATAAAGGGACGGAAATCGCCAAATCGGCTGCTGCCCTGGTGATCACCAACGACGATCTGGAAAAGCTGATCACGGGCATTGCCGCCGGAAGGCGGATTTATGCCAACATCAAGAAAGCCGTCCAATACATCATTTCCATCCACATCCCCATCATCCTGACCGTCTCGTTGCCGCTATTTCTGGGGTGGGTATTCCCGCAGATCTTCACACCCGTCCATGTCATCTTCCTGGAGCTGGTGATGGGACCTACCTGTTCCATCGTCTATGAAAATGAGCCCATGGAACGGGACGCCATGCAGCGACCGCCCAGGATCATGACCGACACGTTTTTAAACGGGCGTGAACTGATGATCAGCATCGTCCAGGGGTTGGTCATTACCGCCGGTGTGCTGTTTGCCTATCAGCTGACTGTCCAAGCTGGCGGAAGCGAAGAAAAAACGAGAGCGATGGTATTTACCACGCTGATTTTCGCGAATATCCTGTTGAGCTTTGCCAACCGATCCTTCTACTACAGCATTTTTGAGCGCTTCAAGAGCAGGAATTTCTTGCTCACCGGCATCACGGTGCTGGTATTGGTCATGCTCTTTGCCATTCTATACGTAAAGCCGCTGTCCCGATTTTTTGACGTGACATCCCTGCGGGTTTCCGAATTGGGAATTTGCCTGGCCCTAGCCGTGGTCTCCGTATTGTGGTTTGAAGTTTATAAATGGTTCCGCAGAAAGGAAAGCAGGGTTTTGGATCCCCTGACTGGAAAGCCAAAAAGGGATGCAAATCTACATTGAATAGCGCCATGACAAGAAACTCCTGCAATCCACCACAAAAGGATTTTATTATGAATACGGTAAGTTATAGCGGGATATTGCCGCAATTCCATCTTGATCACATCTTGCGGCTTACGGATGATACTGGAATCGTCCAGCATGCCATCTACAGTATCCCGAATTACCATGAAGGTTACTGCTTGGATGACAACGCACGTGCATTATTGATGGCGACAATGGTGTACCAAAAAAGCAAAGACAAAATAGCACTTCGACTTATCTCCCGTTATCTGGCCTACATCAACTATGCCCAAAATCCTGACGGAACATTTCGGAATTTCATGGCATTTGACCGACGGTTCCTGGACGATGTGGGTTCGGAAGATGCATTTGGCCGAGCCATATGGGCCCTTGGATATACTATCGCGCATGCGCCAGAAAATGCTTACTTGGAGGCGGCACGCCAAATATTCTTTAAATCCGTTCCACAATTCGGACAACTCCGTTCGATCAGGAGTATTGCAACAACCATACTGGGGATAACATACTATCTGAAATACCACTCGACGGATGACCGGATAACCAGCCTGCTGCACCAGTTGATGCATAAACTTTATGATGAATACCAATTGAACCGTCAGGCAAATTGGCATTGGTACGAGTCGTTGTTGGCGTATGACAACGCGTTTCTGCCCTTAGCGATGATCCGTGCCGCCCGGACGCTCAAAGATGATTCTTGCCGGAAAGTTGGTTATGAGAGTTTGGCCTTTCTTGAAAAGCATACAATGCAAAAGGGATATTTACGCCCGGTAGGGAACAATGGTTGGTTTAAACACAATCAGGAAATCGCTACTTTTGATCAACAACCCGTTGATGCCATGGCGTCTGTATTGCTTTATATAGAGGCTTATCGAGACTGCAGCGATCAGCATTATTTCCGGTTGGCCCGCACGGCTTTCATGTGGTTCCACGGAGAAAATGACCTACATTTAAGTTTATATGATGCAGAAACCGGAGGTTGCTGCGACGGACTGGGTCGTGATGGCATTAACAGAAATCAAGGTGCCGAGAGCACTCTGGCTTACCTAATCGCCTACCTTGCGATAGAACAAAGAACATACGTTCGAAACGTAACCGCACACCAGATTTAAAAGATAGTTAGCGATTACTATGTCTGCGCCTCCTGTTTTAACCTTAGAAATGGTTCTTGACATCACCGAACTCTCCGGAATATCCAGATCAACCGGCTGGTCAATAGCCGCCACTTTAGTATGGTATTTCCTTAGTATCCCTATCATCCCATATGCTTATTGTATGTTACGGTTGAACCGATCCCATTTGATAAATAAGATATTCTTCTCTTCCTTGCCACGCTCCTTTCTACTAACTGAAATTAGCTTCTTCCACTCTAGCCGGTTGAAATTCTTTGCGGAAAAATCCTCTCGGTAAATCCCTTTAACAAGAAATCATTGGATTCACAATATTTCAATAACCGGTCTTCCTGCTCCGGCAAGGAATAGCCTTTCCTCTTTTGTTCGTCAGTGCTGACCCGCACGTATAAATAAGCTGATTTCATAAAACAGGAGATTTAATTCAGCTGTATAACAAATTAGAACCGCGAATAGGTTTAGGGATAGCTTAACTACAGAATATCATTATCACCTAAGAGATTTTTTCCAGCAGTGTATAGCGGCGCTCATACCCAACATTGGAATGAAGGCTTAAAGAAATATTTGCTGATCGACTAATGAATCGAGAAACGACCTTACTTTATCAACAAGCACTTCGTACAGCTTAGGGTCAGCAACAGTTTCGGAAACCGCCTGCTCGCCCTTGTCTAGTCCTTCAAACTCGATTTTACCCTTTCTTAGGAACCAACTTACTTCATATAGCTTGGCATAATCAGCACTTCTTGACAATTTATAATATTTATAATAGGGTGTTAGTTTTGTTTTCCTTAGTTTTCCCTTATTTACCCAGAGAAGAAACCTGTCATCTTTATCTTTCGTATATCAGATAATCAAATCACCAATGAAATCCATCTTTTCATTGAAACAGGATTCATGCTCAATTTGATTAAACATGGTTTTAGTTAGCCGTTTGTTACCTACGACAACCTCTCTAACAGTAACATTCAATTGCGTCAATTTATAATCTACCATTTATCGGATGTTTAGGACAATAAAGATATATATCTTATGTGGAGTATTTCTTCTTTTGGCTTACCGCCTTTATCCCGACATTTATAGAAATTTTTCGAGTATGCCGAAAAAAATTACATCCGCGGAGTTGGCGAGCCTAAATCCAACAGATTTTACTTTGGAGGAAGTTTTAGATATTATAGGACAACTCATTGACCTTGCATCAGATGAAGGGAACCGTGCTTTCCTTGATAAAGCCTTTTTATTATCGGAATCAATAGATATTGATCGATTGGACAACCCTCAGCAAATGCACTATCACTATTTTTTGGCCAATGCTTGGGCTGCAAAACGACACTTCAATAGATTTGAAACCGAGGAAAGTTGGGACTACGATCAGGAAGAACTTACCAAAGAACTCTACCACCTAAGAAAATGTATATCTATACCCGGATTCAAGAACACCATGGAGGAATTTCAATGTCAGGTTTACACCAATTTGGGCAACTATTTTTCCCATGTCGGCAGATTTGTAGAAGCACAAGAATATTGGAACATAGCGTTGAAAGTGATCCCGGACTTCCCAATGGCATTGGGAAATCTGGGGCATGGACTACATAGCTATGCCGGATGCTTATATGACGACTCACATCGAAATATCTTCATGTACCATTCGCACAAGTCGCTCAAAAGCGCATTAATATGGAAAGACCATATCTATCCAGCAGCATACAATTCGTTCCTACGACTTTATCAACTTATTCGTATCCATTGGCCAACGGAATACCTGGACAAAGAACACTCCTTTGACTATGATTTGGGTACGGATAAAGGACTTGCCAATTACCGAAAATGGTGTGTAGATAAAACCTTATATATTAATCCCCTTAATGACCTCGCGCCTTACAACATCGCCTGCCAAGATATTCTGCATTTGCCGAGTATGACAGTTGCACCAGACGACCCACCAAAGTACCATTCTTTATTCAACCAAATCAAGCAGGAATATGGCACAGCAAGGTTTCTTTTTTATGAGGGAACCCAGTTACCAGCACAGAGTTATGGCGATGAGGACATCGTACTCGTCGATACGCTGGAATATGCGGAGTATTCCCATAACCTTGAAAAAGTAAAGATTGCATATCGTTTGGTTTATTCGCTTTTTGATAAAATCGCCTATTTGTTGAATTTTTATTTAGGCATTGGCATAGAAAGAAATAGAACCAGTTTTCGGGGTTTGTGGCACGAGCCCCAAAAAGGAAAGCCGCTCCGTAACGTTTTCCATAAAAACAAGAATCTTGCATTAAGGGGACTCTATTGGCTAAGTAAGGATCTTTTCGACAAAGAAGATGCCCATCAGGCAGTAATAGAACCCGAAGCAAGGGAGTTGGCTGAAATCCGTAATCACATAGAACATAAATCTTTCAAGGTCGTTGAAAATGGCGGTTCCGGGGCGGATGAATCAGACGATATGACGTATTCCATTGGGCGGGGAGAATTGGAACGGAAAACTTTAAAACAAATGAAGCTAATCCGGTCAGCGATTATATATACTTCATTGGCCATACATCATGAAGAACAAACCAAAGAGCCGAAGTTAACCATACCCTTTACTCTGCCAAATATGCGATTTGAAGATAAAATATAACTTATTTTATCTTCTTCAGCAATTATTCAAATGATAGCCTTTTTGATAAGTTATCGAACATTTCACGAAGTGCACGATAAATACCGAGCATTTCGTCACTATCCATAATGACCGTTCCATGCAAATACCTAACCTTATTCCTTGCGGTAAACAGTTTATTAAAAATGTCTCGTTGGATCTGCTCAAATTCCGAAAAAGGCTTTTTATGTCTCCTATTGAAAGCAGATTGTATTGCTTTATGGTTGGTCTTCCCACTTACGTTTTTATCCGTCGCAAGTAGCAAATCAATCTTGGCCAAGAGTTCAATTGTACTAAAGGAGTTATCAATGAAAGCAACAAAATGGTTGTTCTCCAAGGCATATTTGCTCGTCGCTAAGAATTGCCCGGCGACCTTGAGATGTTCTTCACATGCTTTCTTATTATATTGAAAATCGAATGTTAGTTGGTAGGTGTCTTTAAGCAACAGTAGGGTTACGTGACCACAATTCAAATATTGTTCTTCGTTAGGTCTTATATATTCCACCTCATGTTTGGAAGGCCAAAAGCCATCAACAGTACCATCAACTCCTTTTTTAAGTTTGACTTGTATAGAGACTTCTTCATTTAATCTGATAATTTGCGGCTTTCCATCCGGGAAAAACAGCGCTTGGGCCGCAAGTAACTTGAAATCCTCACCAATTAATCCTTGCTTTTTACGGTCACGGATTTCCGGCTCAAAAAACAAGTTCATGAGGTTGTTATAAATGTTATCAGCGAGATCTTTCTCCATTCCAAATGAGAAGTTATCGTTTCAGAGTTTGTTGTAATACACTTTCCCTCGTAGCCCCCAACTCGGTCTGTCTATCGATAAATAGTTTATTTTCCTCAATGAAAGTCAACAAGTAATTCGGTTCATTCGGATGCTCCCAATCAACATTTCCAAGGTTTAAGGTATAGCGCGATGTTTTAGCTGGGGAAAGTTTGCCACCAAATGACAACAGCAACGCAACTTCATAACCAATTGCTTCCAACTCAGCTAAATTGAATGCTATACGTTCTGCATGGCGTTGGGGGGCTCCAAAATGCAAAACTCTCGAAAAGTCGTTAAACACCAACTGATGACCGCTCATATTATATCTATACGAAAATGCGGGGTCATCGGAGTTAACGAATCTCCCATTAGTACTCAGTAAACGGAACGATATGTTTTCTTCATTTTGAAGCTGGGAAAAATTGAATAGAAAAACAGAAATATCCAGCAGATAGGAACTACCATTCTTAATAATAAATTCCGGCTTTATGAATCCTTCAATGTTGGGATATTTGATCTTCTTAAATAAAGCCTCTATTAAATAATGCGGTGCGGGTTTCGTTTGCCCGTCCAATCTGGCATAATAGGTGTTCTTATATTGATGTGGCGAATATGGGCTTTGTTGAACCTCGAACACATAAACAACATTACCGTTGTCCCGCAATACCCCGACGTCAATTCCTATTGGGAGGGGCGTTATTGAATCAGAAATCTTATTTATTAGCCAATCCTTTTCCTTTAGTGTAATTAAGGGTGACAATGCGCCTTGGAATAGTTTGTTGTTATTTCCCCTAGGGATACCTTCCGGGGCACCCCAAATAAGTAGACCGCCCTCTGAATTTAAGAAAGCACAAATTCCCCTTATTACCCCGTCAAGGTTATTATTAAAATTCCCATGTTGGGCCGAGAACCCCTTAAACTCCAATCGAGTAGATTCCTCTTTGGCGTCAACAAAGAAATCAACAATGTCTCCATATTCGAGTGCGGCTAATTCTTTGTTGAAAATGACATTTGAAAAACTCACTTTAGGCATAACGAAACGGTCACTGTTAATTTACCAATACTAAAAATCACCTCCCTCCCCAACGGTTGTCAAACAATCCCAATCCGTCTCCCCAACTTTGGCTATAAATATACATAAGATAGCAATGAACATCAAAGCACCCAAAAGAAACGGGGACAACCACCATTGATTATGCAAAGTCGTTCACCATGCAACAGTCAATTACAGTGAATGTAAGCGGTAAATCACGCTGCTCTTTGCATAACTGTACGCTTGTATAACCGAGTTTATGGAAAGCCTTCCATAATTTGGGTCGGAAAAACTACTTCTTCGCCGGAACACAAGAGGCTGTCCAAAGCGCGGCCATAATCTATTCATTCTTTGCCATCTGCAAGAAGCATGAAGTTTGAGTTTATGCCGGAATTACCCTCAGCGAGCGATTTGCGGTTTTTTGGAACGCCCAGAAGCTAATGCCCGAAATTGGTATCGGAATTAAGGTTTTTGGGCTGAAGAGAATGGTATGATCAATTGCAGTTTAAAAAATGATTCGTTAGCATACTTGCTTTTACTAATTTTTTCCTAACTTAGCAGTAGGAATCGAGCGCCCCAGGTATGAGTGACTGAAACGCGAGGCTATTAAATAATAAAGCCTTACAGCAAACTTTAGTTAAACCGCTGGCATAGGTTGTATTTAAACACTCATGACAACAATTTAAGTCCAGTTTTAACATGAGGTTGCTATGCAATTTGAAATCACAAAAAAATGCGCAGATTCCCTGCGCTCTTTATCTTTAAACAAATTCGGTATCCAATTAAAGTCTTCGCACGCACACGAGCTTGTAGCAGCTTATTTTGGTTATTCGTCTCGTGCTTCCCTACTGTCGGACTCTAAATGTCCCATCGGCAATTTAAAAGAGGCAGAGTTTATTGTCCTAACTCCAACCGAGTTTATCAAAGAACGTTGTAAAGATCTTCAAGGCTTACCGGAAAATTTACCAAATGAATTGGGAGAAGGCGTTTACTTGCCTCTTTACGACGAAAAATGGATTACACAAACTGTTTGGCCAACTTTGGAAGAATTGGGAAAAGCGCTTGCCGACCAGCATTTGAACTCGAGCCCCTCATTTTTTAAAGACCTAAAGGTTCAACGACATGGTGTTAAGGTAGAATTTCAAAACGACGAAATCGCAATCGTAGTCTTCCGCGAATACGTTTCCCCCAGCCTATTATTGTCGTTTAAAAAAGGTAAGAGAGGAGTGGTCTATGTATTCAATTTGAAACGGATAGCAGGCTCTATTGGCTACGTTAAGACGAATCACTATTCTGCCGAAGCTGATACTTTAGACGCAGCTGTAGTAAAAATGAGAGATGGCTACCATGGGATAATTAGTAGTGCACAGCCCCCTAGTGAGGTTGCGACAATTGCGGGGCCTGAACCTAGCTTCGCAGACTGGCTAACAAAGCAAAAGAACAGAGATACTCCGTTGGGCGACTTAGCAAACAAACGGGGCTTTACAGATAAAAGCCAGCCTTGGCCGTCATATGCTAACATTGAGGATTACGAAGACTATTTATTAGAGAACCACCCGCCTTTGGGAGCGATGAAAGCTTTAAAGAGAGCATGGAAATCTTACCAGTCGTATTTGCGCAAAAAGGGGTCGCCAAATTCTATTAAGAAAGTGAAACGGTCTACTGAAAAGATGCACGATCAAAGAAAAATCGTGTTTGTTAAAAATGTAGAGCCTCTTCATTATTCTAAACGAACAATCGAAAATTTTGTCCCTGGAGATAAGGCATGGGTTTCCTGGGAAGGGAGTAAAGCTATTCCTGTCACTGTTCTCGAAGTGGATGAAAGTCACTATACGTTTAGGATAGAGCGTCCTTTAAAAAAAGCGGGGGACGAACATTATGTTCGTTTAGATGAAGTACGCAGTACTCCAGAATTAGCATGTATCAATCATGTAACTTCATGAAGTGTATTTGACGCTGTTTACGTATTAAATAATCCCGTGCCTCCTGTTGTAGAGAGATGGCATGGGATTATCTTTATACAGATAAGGATGCGGACTAATAATTACCGTTCGAAGTGGCCGGGAACGACTAAGAGGGCTGTTCGTGACCATTACGGATGAAATAGGATTTGCGAATATGGTGGAGTTGTATATATACAAAAGCTTGAGTGTGGATGAGAAGGATGGTGGGGCTAATAGGGAGATTTGTTCCGACGAGGGATTTTGAGCAATGAGGTTATTTACTTAGGTCGGTATATAGGGGATGCCCCCGATTGCAAGGTCGGTCTTTGCTGAAATCTCCTATTTGGTCAAATACATAGTGTTACAGTTACCAGAAAAGCCACCTACCACTTTTCTTTTCTATTAGGTATTTTTCGTCACGAAAACCAATTCCCTTCCTGTATTGCTGGTCGAAGATATTACCGTGGTCTGGAGTCGTCATAATAACCTCTTTCGAATCGATTAACTTTTGGTTTATAGTGCCTGTTAGAAACGCACCGCAAACCTGCAATTCATCATTACAAATTAGTTTGTCATGCAGCGTTTCTCGCATTCTCAAAAAATTTAAAAATTCCTTCGGCCCTTTGCCTCGTGCCAACAACGTGAGAATAAAAGTTTCTAAATCATCGAGCTTAACTGCCCACGGATAGGAACTTTCATCAGGTATCTCCAACAAGGAAGAAAGATCAATCTGTACCTGACCAAACGTCTTCAAGTTCACAACGACCGAAAATGCATTATCTTCGAACTCTGATGTATCGATAGTTTCCAGTACATTGCCCTTGTTATCACAAATATCAAGCAACTGAGCCGCCAAAAACTTGCTTTCAACTCGCCTGCATTGATCATAACCATAACCAATACAACCCCTAAAATCGTCTTTGATACGTACAAATGCTTTATCGGGGTCGCGGAGCGGTTCTCGTAGGTTGTAACCCTTAGCCTCGATAATAAATGCATAGTTCTTCCAAAGGATCAGCAAGTCCTGCTCACAGCCATCAACATAATAGCCCCTAAAAATTTTATAATCGCGTTTCAGTAACGCCTTAAATAGTTCCTCAATGCGGTCTTCCAGTAAATTGCCTTTTCTGGCTACCAGAGCAGTTGTATCTGCCTTGGTTTTTGAACAAGTCTTTTCTAATAAACTTTCAATTGCGTGGATCACCTGCTTTACCTCAAAAATCTGATACATCCCGTCGCCCAGGTTAGCAATCGGTTTTTCATACAGCGGATTTCCGGGTTTCATGGCTGTATAGTACAAAAAGTCCGATTGTTTTCTTTCGGCAGAAAGCAAGTTTAAAATCGTCTCAACCTTTTCAATGGGTAATTCTGGAGATACAAGTTCGTTTGCATAAAAGCGATCTATAATGCCGTGGTCAGCCATATAATAGAATACTGGCTCCATCGTATCATCCATCATCGCTTTCAACGGCTCTGGCGCAGTATTGACCATCTGTACTTTCGCATAGTCGCGCCAATTTGCGCGGGGAGTACCGTTCAGACCAACGCCTTGAAAATTCTTCTGATGTAAAGCATCCACATTCGCGTAGAATTGCAAAAAATCCGCTGTTTGCAAACCGGTTTCCTTTATCACAATGCCATCCAACGGCGCATACAGGTCCTTTACCCAATTGATAATCTGCTCTTCAAAATTGAGCGGTCCCTGATTAAAATAATCAAGAAAAGAAGGCATCGCAACTTTTCGGACTTTCTGCCAGTGGTCATCCACCACTTCGTCCTTTGGAAAAAACATGGCGGCGTATGCCTGTTCTATTTTATTCAACAAGTTCACGATTTCGTCCCATTTATCAGGATCATACATATTATCCGTTCCGTTCCTCGGATCAGAGGTCATCAAAAGCCCAGCCAGATAATACAACTGCCGCTGGGGTGAGGACAGCTTACCGAGCTGATCAGCCGCTGTATGATTGCCGCCGGCATGCATCAATCCCGAAAGATCGCCTAACAGCCATCCTGTATCATAGGTGGAAATAAGCTCTTTTAATTGCTTTGATAATTCCTCTAATGTCATGGGTTTAAATTGGTACTTGCTAAAAGAAATGTGCCTTTAAGCTGGATTATTCTATCTCTTTGATCCATGAAAAAGTTTCTTTCATTTCTTTGCGAGCATCTCCTTCCGAACCTATTGAATCAGCAATTATGTCAGTCGTTTTTCCATCCGTAGCCTGGTAATACAGACTTACTTCGCCAAACGATTTTCCTTCGTAATGCAAGTACCCCTTTGGTAGCTCTTTTAACGACTCGCTGTAATGATAATTTACGCCGTCTGTGCTTTTGTAATGATAAAGTGCCATATAACTTAGATTTATGGGATTATAAACTCAAAAAGATTGCCAAAGCAAATGGCGATATATATCGATGAAAATTTGGCAGTTACCCCATAAGTATTTAACATGCTGTTGTCGTTGGCGCTTAATTTATGACAAGATCAGAATTTGCTAAAACAGCTCCAATTCTCTTTGACGATGAGCGACAATTGGTGATCGGTGAGAAAGTATGGCAATTGTGGATATTCGTTCAGTGCTAAGGGCTCAACAAATAATTCCAAAAGAAAATCGACCACAATTGGGCTTAGGTTATGTTGCAAGTGGTGTCATATGAGGTTATGTTATTTATAGTCGATTTTAAGTTATGTAAAAACTAGATTTTCGATGTAAAGTCCACACTCTATACTTTGATCTTCAAAAAAAAGTTATCCAGAGCTTCCCTTAATTTTTTATTATTCATCTCCTTTGCCACTTTGCGGATTTCGTCAGGGCCAAAAAAATTAATTTCGTGTTTAGTATAGCTACTCTTAAAATCCTTCATTCTTTGAAGAGCATCGTCGGTAAATCCAGCAGTTGACCAGTATTCAAACTTAAGTTCCTTTTTTTTGAAAATCTCTTGGCCTAAGAACCATTTTTTAAATGCGGGAATTTTCTTTGTTATCCATTTTTCTACATCCTCCAGTTCAATTTGTGATTTGGTTCCCTTACATTCTGAAATAACGACCTTATCGCCATAAACGGCCTGTACGTCCATTTCATGTCTTCCTCCATTCTCCACGATTTCCCATCCGATTTCAATATTGCTTCCTTTACTAACGTGTATGTGCCCGACCACGTATTCAAAAAGAGTTCCTCTAATATTGTTCAACAATCCTTTGTTGAATTTCTTTAGTTCATCTATAAGTTCCAAATATTTATTAGGGTTTGTTTTTAAACTGGCACCGGCATTGTTAAAAATCGAAATCAGCTCTTTCATCGTTTCGGCATATTTTGCACCGAAGAGCTCTCTGACAAATCCTACAACAATACCGTTCTCCTTCAATAACATCATTGCTTCTTTGTCAAGATCATCAACGATTAGAAAAGGTATTACTCGGGACGCACTTTTGAAGCTCAATATTTGCTTAAGTTTGGCTATGAAAAACATCACATCATCTTTATAGATTGGAACGCCAATCAGTATATCGGCCAATACAAAGCCAAACTTTCCATCTGTCTTAAGACCAACAATCGGGCTAAGGCCTTTGAAGCCCCATCTGAACTTCCCATGCTCTTCAAGGATTGCACCGCTATCATAAGAAATTATCCCCGTGTTTCTTACCAAAGAGTGAAAATCCTCCAAAACGAATAGCTTTATGTTCTCAATTGTTTTACTAAATAGACTTGCAGACGGCGTTCTGTATATTTTTGGGGAAAGCAAGTATTCATCTCCATTGTAAGCAATGACATTTTCATTAATGAACTTCTGCATTACTTTAGAAAATGGCAAGTGAGACTTTAAGGGTAGAATAGGGTAGTTGGTATAGCATTCTAGAAACCGCCGTCCTACTGTACCTTCGTGTAACCTCAATGCATTTAACGTATACCAATATTTCAGACCATGTTCAAACATTTTCTTAGCCAATACTGGGTAAACAAGATCATCATCCACATGTTCTTCCAAGAACATCAACGATTGTTGACTTTTGAAAAAGCCGTTTATTCTTAAAATATCCTTAGCTCTTGCCACTTGTTGGCTTGCGGTATTTGGTTTCATCTTATTTCCCTCGGCCACTCTCTTTGCCAATTCGCTCGACAGCGATGGTCCACTTGATTTTAATAACTTTTCGATGGTTGTCATATCACGCTATATATAAAAAACTCGTTAGAGTTTTTATGCGAAAAAAAAATTCTTGGCTATTTAAAGATAAGCAACATTTTTTATAAAAAATACATTTGAAATCTATGTCACATGACTTTTAGCGGGAGCATAAAATTTATCCCATTTTTAAGATATCGGTAGGTAAAGTATATGATCTTGGGTTAGCGTACTTATTTCGTAATGTCTTATCGTAAGAACAACCAAAAGCGTAAATTGAGGAGATTAAAAGGCTATTTCCGTTTTCTGAATAGGCGCATAAGTATCACATGGTTCTTAAAAAATCTTACTTAAATTTGAGAAAAATTAAACTTCTATCTTATTGTTAGAGCAAAATGACGAGATTCCTTATTCATAAGCAAACAAAGACTATTGTAGATGCGGATGACGGTAGAACTCTGCATTTTAGTTATGACGACTTTTTAGATCGGATTGTTAGAGGACATAGTTGTTTTATATGCGGTGCCGAGCCTAGCTCCAAGCCATTCAATAATGAGCATGTGATCCCGAACTGGATCTTAAAATCTTATGGCACACCTACATCGTTTATGATCCTGCCTAATGCCACAACGATAAAGAATAGCCATTATACCGTTCCTTGTTGTCAGGAATGTAACACGTTATTAGGGCAAGAACTCGAAATACCAGTTAGCCAACTGCTCAAAAAAGACTATAGGACGGTAGCTGACATTCTCCAAAGTGACGAACATTGGTATTTCCGTCTGTTCCATTGGGTTTGTCTCTTGTTTTTCAAAACACATTTAAAAGATACCTATTTAGAGGCTGAACGTGACCAGCGGCTGGCAGTTGGAAAGATTGGAGATAGCTATTGCTGGCATCCTTTATACCATATCCACAATATTATCCGGCAACACCATACGGGAGTGAGACTTACTAGAGACGTTCAGGGTTCGATAGTTGTTTTTGAAGCACTTGTTGAAACCGAAACAGAAGAATTTGATTATCTGGATAATTTGAACAGTCAGGTCGTGATGGTAAAAATTGGCAAGATTGTGATACTGGCTGTCCTGAATGACAGCCGGTTTTGTCTGGCAAGCTACAAAACGTTCTTAAGCAAGATTAACGGTGCGCTTAATTCCGTCCAAATACGAGAACTGTTTGCACGGCTAAGATATCTGAACGAAAATATCAAGCGGAGACCGAAATATTATTCTTTGTTCAAAGATAATACCTATAAGATAGCGGCGAGGGTGCCAAATAAGGTTGAGTTCCTACAAGGCGCAAAACAGAAAGCGAATCTCTTTAAGCTCATGCGTTTTTATATCGAAGATCTAATGCCTCCTGACTTGCCTGACCGCAAGCAATTGGTCAAGGATCTGGAGGAGGGGCGTGCTCAATACATTTTTGATGAGCATTTCAATTTCTTTCAACACCCAAGCTATTGTCAACAAATGGCGGCACTGGAACAAGAACTAAAATAACGTTAGTCCGCTTGAAGTTCTTTATTGTAAAAGGCAACTTTTAAACTAATTGAGGAGATGCTTTGCACCCAAAACAGCCTCATAATCCTCCAAAAAGTTCGACATTTGTAAAGTTCCCTCTCCTTATTTTCATTTTTTAGCTTGTCAATATGTTTAGTCGCTATGCCCAAATGACGACATATAAAAGCGACCCGCTCTTTCCTGCGATTGGCAAGCGCGTTATTTAGTGCCGCTCTAAAAGGGCTATTCTTTCGATCTGCATATACCAGTGTTTTCAACGAGGTAATCAAAACATCGTCGTAGAACTTTTCCGTTTCGGGATTTGTCAAAAAGGTATTTTTATCACTATCTGAAAGCTGATCGGGTTCCAACAAAAGCATAAGACTAAAATATATCCTCTTCTCGGCCGGAATTAACGGAATGCCTTCTTTGATTCTTTTTCTAAAGAGAGGTAGCTGCATACGTTCTCCATCGAATAAGTCTGGGCTAAAGTTAACATTGATAGTGTTTGGAATATCTTTAATGTCCGCATTATCATATTGATTTTTAATAGGTCCGATATCAAGTGCACTTAGACTTCTAACATCCCTTGCATAAAAACCCTCCGTTTTAAGTAACCTATTTTTTCCGGTGTTCTGCAAAGCACCATCCAGCAATACTAAGCCGTCATCATTGCCGATATTATCAGAATTGACCTCAAGTTTCAGTTTTGCACGCTCCGACGGTGTATAAATAATATAGCCATATACTGTATTGCCATACTTCTGACATGCCTCTGAACCATAATAGAAATTGAATATGGCATATCGATCAAACTGACCGATCTGAATGAAAATATTCTGTATCGAATGGTTTAACGGTAAATCCATAGTCCTATATATCAGATGCGTTTGTGCTATTCGTCTTCTGGCTGATTAGCCCAATCAATCAACTGCTCAATACCATTTCTAGCCCTTAGCAAAAATGGTAACCCTGACTGATCAGGACCTCCACTGGGATATGCTAGCTCCAAAAGAATAGTCAATGAATAATCAAACCATTCATAATTTCCTCTTAAAGGCGGTATTGCAATGGCGTTCAAATACCTTATGGCTCCTATTAATATTTCCTGCCCATCCGGCAGATTCTCTACTTGATAAAAATTGCTTTTTGATAGATTGACAAAATTTTCGGTCATTACAGATAGTTCATTCATTTGTTCAGGAAGCTTTTCTAATGGCGACGTGGTCTTTTCCCACATTAAGTCCTCTGCAAGTGAAAAACAAACCTCATATAATCTTTTTTCGTCCATACTTAATAAGTCTTGATGTTATAAATGTAAGAAGTTTAGAGGACTATATTTATGCTTTCATTCTATGCTAAATGTCGAGATATTCAATCTTCGAGTATTCCATTTTTTTACCGTACAATCGCAGTGTTAATGGAACCCCTTTACAATATCCAAATTGCACACTATAAAAACCCGATATCATTGCAATATCGTTAACCAGGCAATAATAACTTAAAAACATCTTCCTAATAATCGAGGTAATAACCTCTCCCGGCCTGTTCATCGTTACTGACTCCGATTTATAAAACGGCTGTTCGTTTAGGCATCAAATCAAAAGATATTCCACGGATTGAATATATATTACTTGGGGTGCTCGCCTCCGCCAAGCCATTCTCCAGTTGCATGCCATAATTCGTAGTAATACAGCCATAAAGAAGTCCAGGGAACGATCTTGTCAGCCAAAAAATCGGCTTTTGTAAACTCCCGATATTTTGGCATATACAAGCACAGATTCCCGGAAGGATATAAGTGGGGAATCTTCTCACCTTTATAATTCATACGGAGCTCTGGTGAAATAATTCTCATCTTCGGAATGCCCGTTAAATCGTACTTGAGCACAAACGCGTACACATGACTTCTCGCAGTCGGTTGGAGAGTTCCTTCCACCTTTATCGAACTGTGGGAAATGAACTTTGCATCGAATTGGGGATACTTCGACTTCATACAAGCCAACTGTTCAGCAAGGGTCCTATCCTTTACTTTTGAATTCCCTGCCATCAACCGCCAAAAAAAGTATTGCTTTTGACCACGGAACTTCCCGACAAGCCTGCAGAAGTCAATAGCCCATTGTTCCGATCCATACCGAGCTCATTGGATTTCCGATACCGTTCCATCCACGTTGCCTGGTTGGTCTGGGCCCTCGAAAATAGTTCATCGCCAAACAGTCCCTTCATAATGTGGCTTTCCTCAATAATACCGTTATCCTCTTTTAATCTTTGCCACTCGTTATACAGGTGGATCGAAAAACGTTTGAATGCCTCATAATACTCCGGTTCGCTATCCCATTTATCAGTAAAATCCTCGTCGGGATTAACCGGATTAATTATTTTCAATCTGCCGTAAGATTGGCCAATTCTACTTTGAATAGTCGTAACAATGTTGTCAACCGTATCGAAAATACTTTCTTCACCTTGATAAAACTGTCCCGCTATCGTAGTCAGTATCACGCTTGATGTCCTGTAGCTATCATTTTTTTGGAAATAGATGTCCCGATACCGCTTAATCAATTGTACCCCACGTTGCAATGGCTTTTTCTTGCTATAGTCGTCGGCCGGCAGATTTTCCGCCCTGAGCGCTTTCTCAAGCAGACTTTCCCGCACAAGGTTTGCTTTCGCAATGAACCAGTCCGCATAGCCTCTGGGATTACTACTGACCCAGCTTCCCAATTCGCGGTCGGGAACCATGATACAGTTTTTATCATATTCGATCTCCTGAACACCTGGCAATATATCCATATGGTAATCGCCTGCATATTTTAAACGGATACAGCGGTTCTTGGCTTCCAACATATCCTTATACAGCCCATGTTCATTCAGTCGCCTTCTCAGCTCATTATATATTCTTTCCGGAGTATGGGGAGTGCCGTATTTCAGGTGTACAGCAATATCCAGATCGAACTCGTCTCTTCCGATCGGTTTAACGGTTGTCAATATCCTAACCGATCCATGGGGATACACATCGTATTTGTAAGGCTTGAAGAACTTTTCATCGGCCTCAATCCATTCCCTTACAGCTTCGTAACTGCTTATCATTCGCTCATGTCTTGTTTTGTCAAGCTGAACGTCCTCCGCCATCCTGTCCAGAACGTCGTCGATCTGTGTGGCTTTCTTTTCTGTTACTATCATCTTGGTAAAATTTTAAATGTGTGGGGAAGAATCCTTTCGCCCCTTACGGTCGAACCGTTTCGGATTTCATCGGGCGTAGCAAAGTAAATGCTCTCATTCCGATTTATTAGATCAAGGATAGCGTGCTTTTGGGCGTCGTTTTCCGTCCTCAACTCATATATATCCGCGTAGCGTAATTCATCGGTAGGATATATCGGTGATTTCAGCACACCTTCCACGTGTTTTCCGATAAACACATATTTGATATGCCTGAAGATACCTTCAGGTAATAGATTTGCATCTATCAGTTCTTCGCGGAATTCCCGAGTTGGATCCATTTCACGGTTCTTTCTGCTTTCGAACCACCTCAGGAAAGCAATTAGGTTTTTCCTCCTTTTAATGATTATCCTCAAATCGTTTTCCGTATCCTCGTCTCTCGGCACATGGTTGCACGGCTCGATTCCCAATCGATCGAAAAGTTCCCTGTTCTCCTCTTTCAAATATTTGTACGCACCACCCACAGGCTGGTAACCGGGATTATCTTTCTTGTGTCTTTTGATCAAAAGATATTTCCCATTCATTTCAATCCTAAACAGGTAAGCCACCGTCACCCTGACTGATTGGTTACGTTTTAGAATCAATGTCTTGAAAAGCTTCCATTTATTGCGGTTCTCAACCAAGAACACACACAACTCGACCAAACTACCTACAACGAGACCCAAAGAGACCTTGAACACCGTACTCTTGGGTTCATCCCCTTCCATAAAAAGACAGGAGATGAAACCCAGAAGACCTATAACTAAACTTACCTTACCTCTCATCCGCTAATACTTTGTGTCTTTTGGAGGATTAGGGTCGTTTCCATAGGAATCCTTATCCCGGATCCTCCCATCGGGTCTATGGATCACAACTTCGGTTTGTTGATTGATAGCAATTTCCCGGGCTATTTTAATGGCTTCCTTTTGGGAGCCTACAATTTTGGTAGCTTTCCCGTTTCCGGCACCTTTTACCGCCCATTTATCACCGTTGGGCACCACATGTTGATTTCTTTTGCTCATAAATCCTGTTTTTTTGTTAATACCTGTGCCCCACTTTCGGCAATTGCTTTCGGAGGCTTTCACATAGGTATGCTGGCATCTTTCTGTTTTTTGCCATGTGGACATTTTTTTGAAACGAATGGCAATTTTTTTCACCATCTTAGCATGTAATTATAAATCGAGTGATGAATCTTTGTGACGCATTACAATCTGTTGATTTGGATGACCTTATTAAGAGGTTAACTTTGTATGCATCAAGTCGCTTAAGGTCAGTTGGCGTCAAGGATTTCGATGGGAAAGAACCCGTTGATTTCGTAGGTGATTTATTTTTAAAAGTGATGGAGGGAACCCGTGATTGGGAAAAAGCTAACTGTTCATTCACCGAATTCATGTTCGGTTGCCTGAAAAGTGAACTCAGCAATTTTTTCAATGGCACTTCAATCGGACAAACACAGGATCTACAAGGAATTGAGCTAGATAGCGGGCAAAATGATTTCAAGGAAGAAAGGGAACAGGTTTCAGAATTATTGAAACGGGCGGGAGCCGATGATAATGAGCTATTAGTGTTCGAATACTGGTTGGATGGGATTTATAAACCGGCGGAAATTGCAGGAGATCTTGGTATTGATGTGAAAGAAATTTACGTTATCACAAAACGGTTGGAACGAAGATTGCCTAAAATAAGGGTACAAGCAAAAAGTATCATATGAGCAACAAAATTAAGGAGAAAATAGATGATGCTCTGCTTGCTTTTTACAAAGAAGTGGATAAGGACGTCATCGATGAAATGCTTAACGAGCATATTCCAAATATCGATGAATTCGACAGAAAGAAGAAGCAGATTATTTTTTTAGCAAAGGCAAAAGCGCAAAAGCAGCGCAATGACAATCTTTTGAATTTGGTTAACAAGTTTCAGGAAGCCATAGAATCCAACATTGAAAAACCTGTAGCGATGCTAAAGCAATTTATCCAAGGGAATGCTTCTCTGGCCCTATACCGGAACCTCGATAAACTTTCCAAAGAGGACATTATTACAATAATCAAAGATCAAAATCTCGTACAAATACTAGAAGAATTAGAAGACGATGAAAAGCGTCAATAATGCCCGTATGCAGGCCCGTAAGCTTTTGGACATATGTGGTCTGGATGAAATCACGGATATGGATATGGACCTATTCGTTGCAGGATTAGTGGTTGCTGGGCTGGACGCGATACTCATTGAAGAAGAATTGGCAAACTGTGATGGGAAAGTTATTTTTGGAAACAGTAAATCGGTCATAAAAGTAAATTCCAGAATACAATTCCAGGAAAGAAAGCGGTTCGTGGCTGCCCATGAAATAGGGCATGTGTTGATGCACAGGAATATGCGATTACCGGATGACACATTTGCAAATTTTAATGTCATTGAAGGGATGGAAAACACATTAAAAAATGGAAGGCAGGAGCTGGAAGCCAATGAATTCGCGAGTGAACTTCTAATGCCAGAGAAAATATTCCTTAAGGAAGCAAAAGGCAAAAAGTTCACCCCCCTTCTCATAAAGCAGTTAGCTGAAAGGTTTAGAGCCAGTTTAACTGCTACCGTTTTTCGTTATCTGCAGTTCGGACAGCTCCATCCTATATGCATAGTTTTTATCGAAAATGGTAGGGTCAAATATTGGAAGAAGTCTGACGATTTAAAGGTATGGATGGGTGATTATAATAGGTTGGCTCCACCGACTGATTCCGTTGCCATGGAATATCTTCAAAAGGATTATGACTTTGTATACAAGTTGGAAGAAAAAGCACAAATTATCAAAAAATCGACATGGTTCAACTTAAACCAATATGATGAAGACACAGATTTCTATGAATACTGTATTCCCACGAAACGATACCAAACCATATTAAGTATCATTTGGGAAGATTAGAAGGAACAACTATTGGTGTAACCGATTCTTCCAGTTTCTTTTTCTTGATAGCTCGACCGACATACCATTATCAGTTTCCAAATCAATAAAGTTTTGATTTTCAGCAATCAAACTATCATAAAGCGCGGACAACTTCTTCAAATCCTCCACCAAGCGGATTTGATTTTGTCCTATCAAGCCTACTTCGAGAACGAGGCGATTAACAAAAGTTAGTCGCCTTTTTTCGTTATTATGATTTATTGAATATTCCTTAATTCTTGCGGCTTGACACTTCTTATCTGAGGAGGATCGGAAATTGGGTGCACATTTCCACTCGGCGCTTGCGATCTTAAAGCTTACAGAACCGGTTGCCGCTAAGCCGTAACCATTCGGGCTATCGTGCAGCCTTATCAAATTCAGACTGGAAATAAGTAAAAAAGTCTTTACCTTTAACTCCACGGAATAAAATAAAAAAAACAATTCCAGCGGGCACCGTCACGATGTGTAGTGACAAAAACAATAGACGGAAATGCAAGACCTGTTATTTAACTTTATCTCAAAGTTCGTTTCCCTTACGGAAGATGAAAAAAAAGCAATAGCCGCTTTCGACATATTCCGATCGGTAAAGAAGGGAACGGTCTTACTCAAAGAAGGACAGCTATCCAACAATTGCTACTTTGTCTTAAAAGGCTGCCTGAGGACCTATTACATCATTGACGGCGACGAAAAAACAACGGCCTTTTATACCGAGATGGAAGGCATCACCCCACATTGTGTGATGAGCGGCAACCCATCCGTATACTACATCGCTGCTGTTGAAGATACAATCATCACCGCCTCCACACCTGAGATGGAACACGAGACATTCGCAAAATTCCCGAAGTTTGAAACGCTTTGCCGGATGTTTTCGGAACAAGAACTCGCCAAAAGCCAACTTACACTTGATGATTTCAAGACCTCATCACCCGAACAGCGGTACCTGAAATTGCTTCGTAACCGTCCCGACCTATTGCAGCGTGTACCACAGCATCAAATTGCAAGCTTTTTAGGGATTACACCCCAGTCGCTAAGCCGGATCCGAACCCGTATATCCGGAAAGACTTAATGCCTGCTGGATTTCTTAACTTAAGTGAACGTTTGTGACGTCGGTGTTGCGTAATTTTCCAACGGCTAAACAGGACGAATGTAAATTTGCAAAAAACAATGGACAAAAAAGTATTGCTTTCCACGCTATGGATATTTTTGACAGTGAATTTCATCTTTTGCGATGTGTTTACACTCATGCACGCCGACGATTTGAAAAACATATTGAACGGTAGGGTCGGTGATATGCAGATAACCCAGGAGTTTCTCCTGGCGTTTGCTGTCATGATGGAAATCCCGATGCTGATGATTTTGCTTTCCCGTCTATTGAGGTATCAATCAAACCGGATACTGAATCTAATTTTCGGCATACTGCTGGCCATTATCCAACTATGGAGTCTGACTGTCGGGGGCAACACACTGCATTATTGGTTTTTCAGCATAGTCGAGATTGCAGCCTGTATCGGTATTGTGTGGTCTGCATGGAAATGGAAGAAAGAGGAAACCGCAATTAGGTAACCGATGATCGAATACAAAAATGAAAACGTTGATAGTCGGGGCCAGCGGGGCGACGGGAAAGCTTTTGGTGGAGCAACTTCTGGCAGCAGGGCAGCATGTTAAAGTAGTAGCCCGTCCAACGAGTAATTTACCTGACCATTGGAATAATAATAAGCAATTGATGGTAATCCAAAGGAATATAACGGAAATCACCATCGAAGAAATGGCTAAGATCCTGTCGGACTGCGATTCGGCAGCTTCCTGCCTTGGCCATAACCTGACCTGGAAAGGTATTTTTGGAAAGCCGAGAAAACTCGTTATGGACACGGCAATTCTGTTATGCCAAGCCATTGACCAAAACGCGCCTCAAAAACCAATCCGGTTCGTTTTGATGAACACGGCGGGGAACCGGAATAGGGGTATAAACGAACCTGTTTCAATGAGGCAAAGCATAGTAACCGGATTACTCAGGTTGTTTCTTCCACCGCACACGGACAACGAAAAAACAGCGGACTATTTAAGAAAAGAAATCGGGCAGAACAATGCATACGTTGAATGGGTTGCCGTCCGCCCCGATAATTTGATAAATGAAGAAGAGGTAACGGAATATGCGTTGCATCAATCACCAACAAGAAGTGCAATCTTCAATCCGGGTAAAACAAGCCGTATCAATGTGGCACACTTTATGGCGAGGCTTGTATTGGACGACCAGCTATGGAATACGTGGAAAGGACAAATGCCGGTAATCTACAACCATAGCAAAGACGAAATAAAATAACCTAAACCCGCAAACGAAAAACAATGATTTATTTCTCCGACCATTGACGCTCAATGTCGGCCAGTGACCTGCCCTTGGTCTCGGGCAACAACCGGTAGACCGTGATAAAGGCGAGTATACACCACAGCGCGAAGAACCAGAATGTAACAGCAGCCCCTATACGATCCAACAGCAAGGGCGTCAATTGTCCGATGACCGTATCTGCAACCCACATAACCATGATACTGAGCGCCATCGCCCTTCCCCGGATGTTTGAAGGGAAAATTTCGGCAGCCACTACGAACTTCAGTGGACCAATCGAAAACGCAAAGCTGGCCAAAAATATGATGACCGAAAACAACAACAGCATCCCCGGTGTATTTTCTCCATAAAGGCAGCCTCCTACCACCATCAGGCTCAATGCCGCGGCCGCCGTACCGATCAGATAGAGCGGCCTCCTGCCCAGCTTATCCACTTTCCATACCGCGATTAAGGTAAACACCAGATTGGCTACGCCAAAGACAATCTGGCTTTGCAACGAGCCGGACAGACTCACACCAGTAGTATTCAATATGCTCGGACCATAGTAAATAATCGCATTGATCCCACAGAATTGCGAAAAAAACGGTAAGAGCAACCCTAATAGGAGCGCTTTGCGTAATCTCGGCGAAAACAAATCCCGGTAAGCAGCCAAGCGTTGCCCTTGACCCCTACTTTTCAAATCTGCCGCTGCTTCCGCTTCGCCCACGAACCGATTAAGCAATGCCATTCCAGCAGCCGTTTGTCCCTTCTGCAGGAGCCATCGCGGACTTTCGGGAATACCCAGCAACCCCAGCAAAAAAACCAGTGCCGGCAGCGTACCTACGATAAACATCCCCCGCCACACCTCTTCATGGAGCCATAGACCGCCCCACCCCGACAAGCGGCCCACCATACTGGGCGCCCCCTGTACCAAGAATGCGTTGCTCAAATACGCCACCAAGATGCCAAAGGTCACAGCCAGTTGGTAATACGTCACCAACCGCCCCCTAATCCTTGCCGGGGCGATCTCGGAAATATACAGCGGCACCATGCTGGAGGCGATGCCCACCCCCACGCCGCCCAGGATACGCGCCACAATAATCGACGAAAATGTCGGCAACAGTCCGCATCCCAGCGCAGACACTAAAAATAAGACGGCGGCCAATATCAATACTCGGCGCCGGCCGTACCGGTCACCGAGCTCGCCGGACATCGCCACCCCCACAATGCAACCCACCAACGCCGAGGACACAAACCAACCCTGCTGCAAAGCAGAAAGCGAAAACTGTTTTGTCACCAGTGGCAGTATCCCCGATACCACTGCCATATCAAATCCAAACAGAAAGCCCCCAAGTGCCGCAACCGCGCAGGCCAACCACAGAATTTTTGGAAATTTATGTTGTTGCTCCATGATCGTCCTTAACAAACGCTTTAACCACCTTGGCCGTCCCTCCTCCGGTATTTACCAGCGTATACTGCAATACCGCTGCGGGAATCACGAACGTTTCCGCGTATCGAAATACCGTTTCCCGATCACCTATCCGTACCGAAATTTCCGTACCCTCCACCAACATCATCACGTGACACGCCTGCCGCGTGTGTACCGTCACTTCGTTCTCAAATTCGATCCTATGCACATCATAAAAATGCGCTTCATGCGTGGGTAAGTGGATCATCTTCCAGCCTTTGCCTTCTTCCAATACATACGGCTTGGAAATAAGCTCCCGGGGCACACGTTGTCCTTTCCGGTCGAACCGTAGGTTGTTGAAGGCATGCTCGATATTAATAGGACGTGGATCTCCATTTAGATCTTTGCTCAACCAATCATACATTTTGAATGTGAAAATATATGGTGTTGCACTGATTTCTAGTACCAGGTTGTTTTTCCCTGAGCTGTGTACTGTTCCATTCGGAATCAAAAACAAATCATGCTTCGCCGCAGGAAAAGACTGCACATAATTGCCTATAGCCACTTCCGTGTTTTTTTCCAAGCTATTTTCCAGCTCTTCCCTGAATGCCGCCGGATCGATATCGTCCTGAAAGCCCAGGTATACTTTCGCATCCGGCGCACTGTCCAGGATATAATAGGTCTCGTCCTGCGTGATCACTTCGCCGAAGTTTTTCCGGATATATGGCAATGAAGGATGGCATTGGATGGATAAATTGCCTCCGTCAAATGTATCGAGAAAATCAAACCGTATTGGAAATTCGTTACCGAAACGCGCATGGTGTTTACCCAAAATCTCCAAGCCGGCGACTGTCATCAAGCAATCGAACGAGACTTCCAGCAAAATCCCATCACTTTCGAAAACTAAACCATTCTCGGGCGCGATCAGCTCGAACGACCATGCGTAATTGGGCTCTTCCTGACTGACCTGGGGAATGTGCTTCTTAATCCATTGTCCACCCCACGAACCAGGCGTAAACCAAGGACGCGGCCTGAACGCCGATCGGGAAAGTGTTTTCAAACCATTCACAACATCCGGCGCATACGCCCATGTGATCCAGTCGACCCCCTGCCCGTCTGCCAATACATCCACGCTGCGCAGCAGCGATTCCTTATGTTTATTGCAGACCACCCAATCTACAAAATAAAACCGTTTGTACATTGCCGTCGGCTTTTCCGGTGCTGACTTTCCCAGGTTCGTAATTGCACCGGCATTCATGCGGTGCTGCAATTCATTCTTGGGCAAATCAACATAGATCACCGACGCATCCCATCCGCTCAATGCGGCTCCCGTACCGATTAAGATATTGATTGCATAGTTCGGATCAGGTTCGACGCCAACCAAGTCATCCCATCGGTAAAAATCAGTTAAGTTGAGTGCCGTCTTTGAGCCCCAAACTGAATCTTCACTTCCAAGAAAAGGTTTTACAAGTTGTTCGATGTCCGCTTCTGGCTTAAGGAAGTCATGCATAGCATACCAATTGACTTGGGTATCCAGTTTTTCCAATTCGGCCATTAAGTGAGTGGCTATGCGGTCCCAGAAGTTACCCACATAACCATCAATGATCACTGTTTTCTGCTCCACTACCCATTGCGCCAACGTATCATAACCATAGTGAATCTTCCCGTTGCCCAGTGGGTGGGCGGGATAAATGCCATATCCCGCGCTGTCCGTGGCCCGTACTTCCGCTGGCATGATTTCCTGTTTCGTGTTCCGCAACGTTAAGGAGACACCCGTCGTCATTACTTCCTCCTGCGTCTCACCATTACGCTTCAATTTCATTAGCATAAAAATTATTAAGTTACTACAATATGTACAAGGTTACCTTTCAGCCGTTCATCACGTAGTCAAGCGCCGGTCGGCAAGCGGATTACCGTATTAAATCCGTCAATGAATGGTTGCTGCAAACTCCTCAAATAAGACGATGGCATCGTAAAGTACTCCCGCAGCCCCGCGGAAGGTTCCCGAACCATGCGGTTGGTTGTCGATGGTATACCATTCATAGAAACCGTTGTGATCAACGGCACGGCGCAGCATAGGCTGCACCTGTTCATAAGCTTCCGCCACGAAGCCATGGCGGATAAGCTGCTGAATCATCCGGCCCCCAAACCAGTCCCAATCACCGCCGTTCTGGTAGCCATAAGGATGCATTCCCGGGTTTTTGAAACTCCCGGCCGGGTAAGGGGGATATAAGGTTAACCCAATAGATGCAGCCCCCGAAGCCTGTACATTGGCTACCATGCGGCCGAGCGCGTGCTTCACCTGTTCCTGCGAAAGCAATCCAGCCTCGATAGCCACGGCAGTACCGCCGTGGTAATAGACCCCTGCTTCGTCGAAATCTCGGGAAAAAGGTGAACCATTAAGATAAATATGAGGTATGAATTGCTGCCGGTCAGTATCCCAAAGATGCCTAGTGCTGTTCGCAGCCACATGATCCCGTATAGGTGTCCATTTTTCGCGGGTATCCGGCAGAAGCTCCACCAGGTTATCCAGCGCAATCAGGAACATAGCGTTATCATAGATGTCGATAGCATAGTGTGTACTGTCAGTCAGGTAGACACCCCACGGATGTTCCGGTTGTACGTCGCCCCAATCTGCCGTGGTAGCACCCCACAGCAATCCATATTCCTGATTGAATCGCTGAGCCATAAGAAATTCCATCGCATGTTCCAACCGCCTGGCAACCGTCTGCCCGCCGATGGTGTCTTGCAGAAACGTATGATTCCCACTTTTACGGATGTATTTATACACGGCCTGAACCAGCGAACTTTCTTGATCGGTTTCCACCGTATTTTTGTGGCCAGCATAATTGGGCTCCAATACCGTATAGACATAGGCATACCCACCCTCTGAACGACGAGCCCTGGTTTTCGGTACAAACCCATCGACGATGTTTCCGTCCTCACCCTGCAAGCGAAAAAAAACGCGGAGGTTTTCTTCGATGGTTGTTGACGGATGGAGTTCCGTTGCCAGGGTGATAAAGGTATTATAATCACGTATCCATACCTCTTGATACCCATCGCCAGCGTTAAACCCGGATCTAACGGTTTCCCGCGCCATGGATTTGACGGTTTGCAGAAGCGTATCCTGTTTGATCAGCGAAGCGAGTGCGCGGTCGGCGCGCGAAGAGGTACCGCAGGCCATCGTGACAACGGCTGCTACCATTAAAAATCCTACAACTTTCATCCTTAGCTTTTCATTGTTAATGATTAATTACTGATTGACAGGCGGGATTGCAGCAATACCCCAATGGGGATTAGGTTCGGGACCCATTTCCAACTCTAGTGTCCCTCCTTTCAGCAATTCCGATGCGTAAAACCAGCAATTTTCCAACGGTTTCCCGTTTAGCCGTGCTCGCTGAATATATCGGTTTTTCCTGGAAGTGTTTATTGCAGTGATGGTAAACTGTTTGCCTCGTCCGTAGCGTTCGCCCATATCAATATCGACACGCTCGAAGATCGGACTACCGATTTCATAAATCGGCTCGTGGCGGGCACCGCCATCGGTCTGAAACAAACCGAGGGCACTCATCACAAACCAAGCGCTCATCTGACCCTGATCTTCATCGCCCAAATAGGCATTGGAAACCCCGTAACCATAGTAGCGGTCCATGATGGCACGGCTCCAATGTTGGGTAAGCCAGGGTTTGCCCACCCAGTTGAACAAAAAAGCAAAATGCATGGATTGCTGATTACCCTGCACCACGGGGTAATCCCAATATTGATCATTCGGTCCGTTGAACCGCCATTTGTAACTTTCCTCGAAGCCCCACTTTAGCCGATTGATAAAGGTATCCCTTCCAATGAGCGTCGCCAGCGCGGGAATGTCCTGGGGAACGAAATACGTGAGCTGCCAAGCATTGCCCTCCACATACTGCTTATTTGCTCCAGACTTGAACGGATCAAAATCAGGAAACCAATTGCCCGCCGCATCTTTCATACGGGCGTATCCAGTAACAGGGTCAATTGCGTTGCGCCACCATTGCCCCCTTTCCATGAATTCCCGATATTCGGAGTGTTTGTCCAGTGACTTCGCAAACTGTGCCACGGTCCAGTCATCAAAACTGTACTCCAACGTATTGGAAAACCGACCCTCATCATACGGCACATACTGATGGGCGAGATAGGTTTCCAAATCACGGTTGCCCGCCAACCCTCCGCCGACACGTTCAGCCGGCGTCGTTTGCATCTTATAGACGGCCTCAAAGGCCTTTTCAGCGTCAAAATCATGAATACCCATGTGGTAGGCACCCACAATCAGCGGAATTTCATGTTCGGCAACCATCACGGGGATGTATTCCATCCCTGCCGGTCCCTTGGCAAGCCAACCGCCGGCATCGTACATAGCCAATTGGGAGCGCACCCAGCGGCTTGACCATTCCGGCGTTACCAAGTTCCAGAATTGGTTGAGATTCCAAAAGGTATTCCAGAAAGCATCGCAACCCAGGGCTACATCGTCGGGGTTGCTAAACTGCCGGACGTGTTCATCAGCATCACGCCAACGCCCATCCACGTCGCTGAATATGTTGCGACTGGCCAAGCTCCGGTACATATTGGTATAAAATCGCATCTTCTCCCGATAATCGTTGCTGGTAACCGTAACGCGCGTCAGCAGATCGTTCCAAACGTCTCGATGGTGTCCTTGCACGGCGGCAAAATCCCAATTGAAGGGTTGTGTAATTTCGGTCTCCAAGTTAGCACCCGCGTTAGCCGTACTCACGTACGAAATCCCGGTACGCACTTGTACCGTCGGCGATTTTCGGGTATCGAATTCGACAAAAATACCAGCGGCATCTACGACCGTCGCCTGCAAGTCCCCCGTGTTGCCCACGATACCGTTGAGCCAATGGCCCGCCCGGATGACCGGCTGATCAAACTCCATCACAAAATGAACAATGTAGTCTTGATCGGCATCTTTAGACCAAACGCCACGCGACAATTGCTTACTGTACCCTTCAAGGCGGTATGGAGACACTTGCTTGATGTCAAGTTCCTCAACTTGATAACGGTATTCTGCCGGAATGGTCAAGTCGACCATCACCCGGCCGGTGTCAGCGTCGTGGTACGTATACCGTTGAAAGCTGGCCCGGGTAGTGGCCGTAAGCTCAGCCGTAATATTATAATCTGTCAGATGCACCTTATAATACCCCAACGATGCCGCCTCGGTACTTTTATCGATCCGGGAGCGGTATCCCGACTCAGGATCCGATTGATCGCCGATTTGTGTCTCCAACGTCCCGGTTACTGGAAACGTGCCCAACCCAGCCATGGTCCACTCATGGATATGGCTGAACGTACCGATCGATTCGAAAGTCGGATCATAACCGGCTTGCCAACCACTATTCTGGTTATCGGGACTTATTTTTACCATACTGAAAGGCATCCACGGGCCGGGAGCGATCATCCAACGCGAATGACCGACCCCCATCATGGTGTTAACGTAGTCAGCGGGCGTCACCAATGGCTGCGGCGCACGAACGACCTCTCCTTCTTCGGCAAGTATATCGTCCAGATATATCGCATACCGACTGGATGTTTCAGCAGTTACCCGGGACATCGGGACCTCAAGCCCATAATCCCCCTGTTCGATTCGTTGGCTGAAAACGGTCTCCCCATCCAGCTCTACCGCCAAGGTTGGCGTATTTTTCAAATGTGCCACATCGATCAACAATGGTTGGTAGCGTTGGTCGCCCTCTACCACTTCGTATTCAGCAGCTGTTACTCGCTTAATGAGGGCATCCCCTGGAACCGCAAGCGTAGCGGCCGAAGGTCCTTCAAGACGCACATCGTCAAACACGACCCAGCCTCCGATGAGCGTGGTCAGCATGATTTCGTTATATCCCGGTTTAATGCTTCCCCCCGGCAAATCGATAACCACCTGCTGTGCCTGTTCGCTTAAATAAGGGCCGGTTGGCTCTTCCCTTCCACTACCGCCTTTCAACTGGTGAACCCATGACACGCCATTAACGACGACTTTGAACAACGGTGGTGCTTCCTGCTCCACATCGAGCAAATCCACCACTAACCGACTTACGCCATCGGTGGGCATAGCAGTTAGTCTGAAGTAGACATTCAATTCATGCGAGCGGATGCCAGATGTCCGCCCTGTCCCTCCCCAACCATTGGCCGGACCAGGAAGCACATACGGCCAATCGGTTTCAGGCGAGGAATGGCCGACCAGAAAAAAGCGGTCTTCATAACCAAAATCCTTCTCGATAAATTGGGCATAATCATGGGGTGCGAGTGCCATACCCTCCGGCGAGCCATCCTGTTGGCCGATTTGCCAGATGATATGGGACTGCGCAAATGCCGTTTGTCCTACCGCAATCAGCATGGCTAAGGCAATGGATGAAATTATGATGCTTCGTTTCATGGAAGTGCTTTGTTTTATGGATATGCTTTTGTCCTAATTATGATCATTCGGTGTATCCCGGATTCTGCTCAAGTGCGGGGTTACGCTGCAACTCATCATCCGGTATAGGGTACAACAAATGCCCTTCGGTGTAGGTCGCGCCAAAACTGTTTCGGTGCCCCACCACATCCACAAAATTGATTTGCCCATTGTCAGTTACCGGAAATTGCCGTGTACGCTGGATGTCAAACCAAATATGAAATTCAAATACCAGTTCGCGCAACCGTTCTTTCCATACCTCAGCTACAAATTGCTGCGGGGTTAAACCGGCTAATGCAGCTTTGATCTGTTCCTCCGATTGTTTCCAATACGCACGACTCCTCACTTGTGCCAAATAGTTCACGGCTTCCGCGGTCACCCCCTCTGATTGGGCGATTGCCTCTGCGGCAATGAGCAACACATTGGCGTAGGTGTAGATTGGCAGATCTTTGCCGGATGTCGCCGTTTCCAATGCGGCTTGCTCATCATACCAAAGGTGTGGAGCCCACTGAAAATTGGTCACCCCGCCATCGGGTCTGGTGTAAGAGGAATGGAAATATTGCTTTTCCTGCCTGCGCAAATCATCTTGCGGGTGGTATGCCTGCAGTAGGCTGACGGAGGGCTCATAAGCGTTGTTGACAATCGCATAAGCCACTTCGGGAGAAATATTCGTGGGGAACGCCCACTGTGCGTATTGGGAGTTTTCGATGCCTACCGTATATTCAAAATAATAGATCTGTTCGTTGGGCAGGTTGTCTGCAAGCCGTGCTTTATTGTATGCGCTCCTAGCTTGGACGACTTCGCCCTGTGCATCCCGATCGTGCTGGGTGAGGCTATAAACGCCGCTGGCAATGAGCTCTCGGGCTTCCCTGGCGGCATCGGCGTGGTGCTTGGCCTGTAGGGGGTAGCCGCTCATGGTGAGATAGACCTCAGCCAACAGCGATTTTGCGATGCCGTGGGTAATCCGGTTGCCGTTACTGGCCATCGTTGTGTTGGGAAGGCGCTCCTGTTGAGTGGCGTATTGCAGGTCGCCAACGATAAGGGCGTAAATATCAGCCACAGATGCCCGCTCGATATACAGGTTATCCAAGCTCTCATAGGGTTCCGTAATCAACGGAACGCCCCCGAAGAAACGAACCAAGAAATAATAGTTCATTGCCCTGAAAACACGGGCTTCGGCCATAAGCCTGTCGGCTTCTGTTTCGGGAAGTCCCGGTGTTGCAGGGATGTATTTGATAGCGTTGTTAGCCCGTGCAATACCGAGGTACAGATCCCGGTAGATGCCCCCCAGGTAACCCGAAAGGTTGACACCGTTCAATGTAAGCTGCTGAGCATGTTGCACGTGTACTTCCTGTCCCTTGAATTCGTTGTCTATGAGGCCGGAGGTGTACGGACCAAACATAATCCTTGTTCCAGAATAAACACCACCGCTAAACAGGGACGGAACACCTGACCGGTACAAGGCATTTACCGCGTTGTACGCATGGTCCGGATTCGTAAAGAACTGGCCCGAGGAAATCTCATCTTTCGGCACTTCTTTCAGGAAGTCCGAGCAGGAGGTTGCTAACACCCCTGCGGAAAATATCATTGCGATTAACTTTTTCATAATCTGAAGTTTTGTCGGTTAGAATTGAAAACTGGTTCCTAAGGTGAACGTTCTCGGATTAGGGTATTGATGAAAAAAGACATTCTGCCCCCACTGGTTGCCGCTGTGGGATGTCGCTTCCGGATCGTACCCCTTGAATTCGTCCGATTTGACAAGAAACGCGTTCTGCACGCTGGCGTAGACGCGAAGTCCCCTCAGGTTAAGCCTGTTTAACGAGACGCCGCCGAAATTGTACCCCAGTGAAATCAGGTTGCCGCGCAAATATGAACCGTTGGCCACCCAGTGGTCATCAATCTGACTGTTTTGTCCGGTATACGGACCGTTCCTGATCTGCTGGATCATCGTGTTTTGGTTGGTTTCCGTCCAGCTTCCGTAGAGGGTTGCTGCCAATCCATTGGAATAGCCTGTGCGGTCTTCCATGGAGTGCATGAATTGCTGCATGATATCCACGCCATAAACGAATTGGAGATCAATGGTGAGGTCGAAGTTTTTGTAGCTTATGTTGTTTACAAAACTTCCCACCCAATCGGGGAGTCCGCTGCCAATGACATAGCGGTCAGCGCTTCGTTTGGCCTCGCCGGGGACGGCACCCACCGCAGCTGCTTCTGTCGCCTCGTGGGTGCCCCACGTGCCTAGGCGCCTATAGCCCCAGTATGAGCTCAGCGGTTCGCCAACACGGAGTATAGTCATGCTACCAGACACGAAGCTTGGGCCAGGGAAGATATCCTCATCGTTTTCACCTAATGCTTCAATGCGGTTCTTGTTGAAGCTGAAATTGAGCGTAGACTGCCATGTTATCGTATTGTTGGACACCGGCGTGCCACTAAGCATCACCTCAACACCTCGGTTGGACACCGAGCCGATATTGTCTCTTACACCAGTGAAACCTGTAGACGTAGGTACCGGTTTGTCGAGCAGCAGGTCGGTGGTAAGCTTGTAATAGTAGTCGAAACTGGCGCTGAGACGGCGGTTGAACAGTGCCAGGTCGAAGCCCACATCAAACTGGTTGGTTTTTTCCCATTCCAGGTTGGGGTTAGGCAACCGATTAACATAGCTTTGCGATACCCGCGTCCCGTTAAGCAGGGTGGTACCACTGGATATGGTTCCGAGCGACAGGTAAGTCGGTATTTCCGTATTTCCCGTTATCCCGTAGCTCGACCGGATCTTGAGTTCGTCCAATCCCCGCATATCGCGAAAGAATGGCTCTTCGGACAGTACCCAGCCGATGCCAGCCGAAGGAAATATACCGTATTTGTTATTTTCACCGAACCGCGAAGAACCGTCAACGCGGCCCGTAAGGGTAAGCAGATACTTGTTCTTGTAGCTGTAGCTGCCACGCAGGAAATAGGAGTTCATTGTCCACTTGTCATGCGACGAGCCAGGTGCGCCGGGTTGGCTGGCCGACTGGATGGCATTGAAACGGAAAAAATCGTCCGCAAACCCCTGTGCAGTAATCCAATTGTTTTCATAGACACGCTGCTGCCAACTTAACCCCAGTACACCATTGATGCGGTGGTCGCCGATTTCGGTGTTGTAGTTCAGGTAGGTTTCCTCCTGCCAGTAAAACGAGCGTTGGTTTTCCAGACGGGCAGATCCCAACGGCGCCGAGATATTAATGAGGTCCGTGGGGCTGTATTCCTGAATGTTATTATCGTGCTTATCAAACCCGAATTGTGTACGCAGGTCCAATCCCGGCAGGATATGGAAGGTCAGGTAGGCATTGCCGAAAAGCTGCTGGCGTTTGCGGATCCGATCCTGTGTTTCCAAGACATGTACCGGATTGGGTATCGCTTCCAGGCCATATGGGTCGGTGATCATGCTACTGTTGGACCACGTACCATCCGGGAATTTCACGGGGAATATCGGAGGCATCTCCAACATCGATCGGCGCGGCATTTGATAACCGCCCCCTTCATCCACTTCATTTTCGCGGGTATAGTTTGCTAATAAGTTGACGCCCAGCGACAGCCAATCCTTTGGTTTCGCATCATAAGCAATTTTTGCGTTGATCCGTTCGAGATCACTCCTGAGCATGATACCCTGCATGTTAGCATAGTTGAGGAACGCTCCGAATGATGCATTGTCGCCTTTGGCCTGCACAGAAAACTGGTGGTTATGGGATACCGCTGTGCGCGTGGCCTCTTCCTGCCAATCTGTATCATATAGCGGATTGCCTTGTGCATCAAACAGCCTTGGATCGCTGCGCGTTAATGCCGGGATACTGCTGGTGCGGTATTTCGAATGGTTGGCAAATCCACGCTCCAGCACTTCCATAAACTCTGCGGCATTGAGCACGTCCAGCTTACGGGGCAATACCCCCACGTTCATGAATCCTTCATAACCCACGATGGTACCTCCGGCGCTGGCACCTCGCCGAGTCGTGATCAGCACCACACCATTCGCTCCCCGTGCTCCATAAATGGCCGTGGAAGATGCGTCCTTGAGTACCTCCATGCGTTCAATGTCGTTGGGATTGAGGAACTGTATGTTTTCCATCACAACACCATCCACCACGAAAAGCGGGTTGGACGAAGAATTGATCGTACCTAACCCCCGGATGAGAATGCGAGGGCTGCTGGTTGGCGACCCGGAGTTCAAGAATACGTTGACCCCGGCAACCCGCCCTTTCATGCCCTGCAGCGCGTTGGTAACCGGAGCCTGCAATAATTCCTTTCCGGACAGCACCCCAACGGATCCCGTCAGATCCGATTTGCGTTGGGTACCGTACCCCACGACGACGACTTCATCCAATTGCTGATCACTGGGCACAAGCAACACGTCTATCGGTTGCTCACTTGCGACACCCACTTCCTGAGTCTGGTAACCCACGTAATTGAACACCAATACCGACCCCGTCTTTGGGACTTCAAGTCGAAACCTCCCACCCGAATCGGTCGTTGTGCCCGTAGCGCTCCCTTTTAGCGTAACACTAACCCCTTCAAGAACCGGATTGTTCCCCGAGGCGTCGGCGGACCGCACGACACCTGTAGCGGTGAACGTCGTCTGCGCATGGCCGATGGACGGTGATGCTCCTATCAACACTAGGCAGCAAAACACCGAGCCCCATCCCATCTTTTTTGTCAAGTAAAATAAATCATGTAAAATCATAACAAGTTATAATTAGGTATATTGAATGTAAATATGTATATACATTTAAACGAACAACGCACTTACAACCTCATATTAATTCTAAAAAAAACATTATATCGGCAAATATTTAGTGATTACAAAGGTTTTAATAATTTTTATATGTACGTACAAATATATGGAAATAAAAATCAAACCTCCAAATTTCCTGAGCGATTTATCGACGAGTAACCGGTTGCCCCATTTAGATATTCCCTTTTTTGGTATGTTTGCACATAAATCATACAACTATCAGGCATGAAACTTTCGATTGACCATAGTAGCCCCATTCCATTACATGTACAGGCTGAGGAGTTGTTACGCTCGCTGATTAGCACGGCAGAATACCGAGACGGGAAATTATTACCCAATGAGATCGAGCTCTCCAAAAAACTCGCCATCTCCCGCGCCACCCTTCGACAGGCGCTTAATAAACTCGTTTACGAAGGGTTACTCGTTCGTAAAAAGGGGGTAGGCACCAAAGTGGCATCGGCTCAGTCCATCAGCTCTAAATCCAAAAACTGGCTCAGTTTTTCACAGGAGATGGAAGCAAGGGGTATACCCATCCGGAATTTCGAGCTGCATATCAGCTGGGTTTTCCCTGACCAGAAAGTTGCCAACTTCTTTGAAATGAAAAGTGAACGCAAGGTACTTAAGCTGGTCCGCTTGCGCGGACGCCCTGAAGGACCTTTCGTTTATTTCGAATCCTATTTCCACCCCCGCATAGGCCTGACAGGCGACGAGGACTTCAAGCGCCCGTTGTATGAGATGCTCGAAAAAGAACATAACACCGTTGCTTATGTCTCTAAAGAAGAAATCAGCGCCATCTTAGCCGATGACTTTATCGCCCAAAAACTGGAAACAGAAAAGGGCAGTGCCATATTGTTCCGGAAGCGTTTTGTATACGACGTCGCGGAACGACCAATCGAATACAATCTGGGCTATTATAAAGCAGACAGCTTTGTTTATACCGTGGAAAGCCGGCGGGAATGATCGATCAGGGAACACCAAAGACAACCCGCATAAAAGATTTGCGGTACCACCTGCCGCATTAAATAAAAGGAACGAGGAAAACGCTACCGTTGTAAACATTGAACGCCAGTTCATGTTATATAATAGTTGATTATGGGCATCGCGCAACGAATTATACAGAAAAGCACGTTAAAGAAAGGCATTGTGGTGCCGAGCCTGGCCTTCATCCTGTCTGTTTCCTTCATTTCGAGCTTTTTCCCGAAACGGGCGGCTGCGTTACTGAACCAAATACAGGGGTTTATCTTCACCAATCTAAATTGGGTATACATCTGGGCGGTCACGCTTTTTGTGTTCTTTTTGTTCTTTCTGGTAGTAAGCCGGTATGGCTCGATTAAACTGGGAGACAATGACGCCACACCGGAATACTCATTTTTTTCGTGGGTATCCATGCTGTTTGCTGCGGGTATGGGTATTGGGTTGATGTACTTCAGCGTGGCCGAACCGATTTCACATTTTTCGGATCAGGTTTTCGGCCAACACAACGAAATACAACGTGCAAAAGATGCACAGCTCTACACGTTTTTTCATTGGGGCATCCATGCCTGGGCAATTTATGGGGTCGTCGGTTTATCGCTCTCCTATTTTGCGTACCGATACAAATTGCCCTTGTCTTTGCGTAGCTGTTTTTATCCGCTGCTGAAGGATAAAATCAACAGCCCCGCGGGAGATCTCATTGATACGTTCGCATTATGCAGCACGTTTTTCGGCATCACAACAACACTGGGCTTCGGCGTGGTGCAGTTAAATGCGGGGCTCGTGCAGGTTGGCGTGATGGACGGCTATGGCTTTGGCTACCAGGTTGTCATTGTGGCCGTCATTATGGGCATTTCAATCACGTCGGCAACAACCGGTGTAAACAAGGGCGTGAAATTCCTAAGCCAGGTCAACATTGTCGCTGCGATAGCATTGATGTTGTTCATTTTGGCCCTTGGGCCGACGGTGTTCCTGCTCGGTTCATTTTCCGAAGGGCTGGGGCATTACATCAACGAGTTTTTCAACCTGACCTTCAATACCCACGCGTATGAGCCAAATCTGCATCCCTGGTTTTTCAGTTGGACCATCCTCTATTGGGCGTGGTGGATTTCCTGGTCGCCATACGTTGGCTTATTTATCGCCAGAATATCACGCGGACGGACCATCCGTGAATTCATCGGCGCGGTGCTGATTATTCCTACCGCCTTTAATTTTTTCTGGATGACGGTATTCGGAAACAGTGCAACTTGGTTGGATAGCTATCAATTAGGCGGACTGTTGAGCAGTATGGCCGATCAGACGGATAGGTTGCTATTCGAATTCCTCAATTTTTTTCCGGCAACGGGAGCTACCAGTACACTGGCCATTTTCATCATTTTCATCTTTTTTGTCACCTCTGCAGATTCGGGGATTTTCGTAATGAATAGTATCGCCACGAAAAATGCTGCCAAATCGCCCAAATGGCAGCTTGCTTTCTGGGGTATATTGCTGGCGGTGTTGGCGCTGGTGCTGTTGAATGCGGGCGGACTGGGTTCCCTCCAAACGATGACCCTGCTTACGGCGCTTCCCTTTTCTTTCATTATGCTGCTTTTCTGCTACAGCCTCATGCAGGGTCTCACGGTAGATGTCAACTATTATGAGAAAGAGTTTTCACCCGCTACGGTCACTTGGTCTGGCGTACATTGGAAAGAGCGCCTGCAGCGAATTTTATCCTTCAAGGATCGCAAGGCTGTTGTAAACTTTCTGCAGCATACCGTTGAGCCGGCGCTTCACGAACTTGCTGCGGCGTTCAACGCGCAAGGGGTGTCGGCCAATGTGGCTGCGGCGGATGATTACATGTGGGTTGAACTGACCATCCAGCATGAGCGTATTGATAACTTCAAATACGGAGTGCGTTGCGAAAAGAAAGACATCTCCGATTTTCTGGTGAGCGAAGAAAATATCCCCGACCTCGACCAAAACCGGACCTATATCCCGCAGTCGTATTTTGGCGACAACCGCGTCGGATATAATATCGAGTATTTTATGCGGGAAGAAGTGATTGCTGATGTGCTTAAACAGTATGAGCGTTTTCTGGAGTTGTCGTCGCAGGTAAAAAACGAAATATTCACGGCAACCAATTTAAAGCGCCGGAATGAATGAGCTGGACCAAACTGTTGACCGACTCATCCGGCAGCGTCATCCTCCCATGGACCACCATTTCCGCGTCCGCCTTGCGGATTCCCTGTATTTCAATGGTGGAAAGCGGCGCAAGAAGGGCTTCCAAGCGTCCGGGCAGGACCCCTTGTTGCGTGGCGGAAACGATGTCGAAATAGCCATACAGGAAGTCTCCGCCGCCACTGCCTTTACCGACGGCGGCCAGCTGTTTTTCCGCATCTTGCACCGTACTGAAAAACAACCGCTTATCCGCGTCAGCATAAGTATATAGCGAAAACAACGGAAAGACCTCCGGCTTTATCCGCGCCAAATCGGCATCCAGGATACCCTGCGCTGCCAAATAAGCGGCCAAATGCTTTGTATCCGACGAAATTGCCCCAAATAAGGCCGGTACCGACCGATCGACCGCCTCACGCACTTCCACCGGATTGAAATCGTCGTCGTACGCATAGTTAATCACGGTATCCTGTTGCGTGGTAGCTCCCCGCCACTGCACGCAGGTCTTGCCGCTGATATACCGCATCAAGCTGTCCCGGCTTACCGTATGCCCGCCAGACTGCCAGACAGGCGGCATCAAGGACCAGCACCAAGCAGGTAACTGTAAGAATCCGGTGTTGCCCGTTTTCAACTGCGACGGAAATTCAGCAGCATCTCCTGCCCCGTCGGTGGAGAAGGCTATTTCCCCGCGCTTAAAGTCCAGCCGGAGCGCGTGTTGCCCCATGATATTGAGGTGCCCCTTACGGTTCTTTAACTCGCTGAATCGGCTCGCCGCCAACGGCTCCTGTTGGTCGCCCTGCAGCAGCCCCCGGAGGTGTTCCGCTACCGGCGCCAGCTGCTCACCCGGTTCCCAGCAAAGGGCGAAGGCGATACTGTCCGCGCTGTGAAGCGCAACCAAGTGCTGCGATACCACCCGGCTAAACGGCGTCGCAGCCTCATACGCCCAGTCCTGTTGGCGGATAAACGCCTGAAGCTCCCCGACATCATTGATACGCAATACACCAAATAACACGCGCGGCCTATCTGCAAATTGGTAGAGAAACAGGTTGGCAGGTATCGCCAATCCGATACCGGACCGTAAAAAACGATAGGTCCCGCCACGTTCCGCGTCCCGTTTAATAGGCGAAGGGCTCCAAAGTTGGCTCCATAACACATCAGCAACCAATCCGTCAACTTGGACTTTGACCACCGAAACGGCGCCCCGGGGAACCTGCACGGCATACGATTGGCGCTGCCGATGGGCAAAAAACAAGCCTGTCCCCAAGGTCAGGAGTACCAATACAGCCGCTGTGATCCAAAGAAGCCGCTTCATAACCGGATATCGTTCGCAGCCGGGCTACCGCCTATCGTTCGACGCATAATCGACCAACCATAACAGGTATTGCAGTGCATTACTGAAATCTTTGGGCGCCTGCGCAACAAATTCACCGGAGAACGTATTCCCTTTCATTTTTCCGCTACGGAAATAGAAATTCCCCAGATGGCCAAACAATTGCTTGAACCGGATATGTTCTTCAAGTGCCGAGAGTTCCTCATCGGAAAATCGTCCCAAGGCTTGCTGGGTGTTCAGAAAACCGGTCATTATATTCTGGCGGAGCAGTTTCCGGTGAAACCGGCTGGCTTTGCTCACGGTGCGATTGCTTGCTATCCGTTCCAGTTGGTTGTGGGCAGTCCCGAGAAAAACAATACCGTTTCTGTAAGTCACATAAAGCGGAGCGGGCAGTTTGCGGTGACTCAGGGCATACACCCGATTGTCCAACGTCCCCACGCCTTTGTTCACTGTGTAGTCCATAAGCCGCTGGTACAAGGCGTGGTTGTCGGATGAAAACATCAAGAGGAAGTCGGGAATGGTCTCGGTTTTCGTCTTTTCGACTTCCGTCACATTGTAGTCCTCGTCGTATTCATAATCGGTGTAGGCAATTTCGTGCTGGGTGAGGCCATTCAGCACGAACAATGCATCCCCCTTCACCGTTTCACCGATTGCTTTTTCATCCAGCAGCAACGCCAGGATATCCGATCCAATATGGATTTCTTCTTCATATCCGCCCACCATCGGACCGTAAATCTTGCCGAGCATTTTGGGAAACTCCTCCATATACGCTTCCATATCAATCGCATAGGCGAAAAAACCCATCAACGAATCGCTGTCCAGGTAACGGAGGAATTTCCGGTTGATTTTGTGGTCGTAGATCCGGGCATACGAGTGAGCGAGGTCGCCCTGCACGTCGAGTGAAGTCTTCAGCGTCAGTTCATCTTCATTGGCATAGACACCGGCCTGAAGGCTGCCGAAACCTATGGCCGATGTAGACGGGTAACGCCCTGCCAGCAACGAAAGGAAAAATTGGTCATAAATCAGTCCAAGGTTACGCACCCATGCCGTCACCAAGGCATCCTTATCCAAGCTTTGTACATAAGAAGCATTGTTTAAGATATGCTGCCGGGGCAAATCGGATAAGACCTGCTCCGCATAAGTGCCGACCCACACGGCCACCAATGAATCCTTCTTTTGGCGATTGGTTTCATACTGACTCCAATAACCGTCATCATAGCCGTCTGTTGCCGCGGTATCCCATGTACTATCGTCCCAACCGAAGCCGTTATCCAACGTATCGATGTCCCACCCGGCGGTGTCAATGACGACCTCGGTCGTGTCCAAACCTTCATAAGGAGGAAGCACGTACTCATCAGCATATTCTTCCGTATACCCATCGTTGTCAAACGTGTCGGCGTATGCATAGGTATCGCCATAGTTGTCCTGTAAAATACCGTACCGGGCGGCCACCCCCTCATCATAAAAAAAATCGTCTACCACGCTGCCGAAGGTAATCACGGCCAACCGGTCATTCCACCGCACGGTGGCGCCCAGCGATGCCGTGTCGACTTCGGCACGGTATATACCGTCTGCTTCAGTGAGGGCACCGCCACCGAACCCCTTAGCAAACTGGCTGCTATTTTTCAACGGCAACAATATGGTGTGATACCATATGCTGTCGGTCTGCCGGGTATAATAGTATAAGGATGAGTGGATGTCTACCCCCATATCTTCAATGGATGTCAGGGAAATACCTGCTTCCTTTCCGAAGGCTTGCAGCATTTTCGTGCCCAACGTGGAGGTGTTGAAATCGGCCACGTCCACCAAGTTAAAAAAGTGACCGGTCCTGACGGACACCACGGCAAAGGCGTCCTCCGGAATACGGTGCGCCAAGTCCTGCGCATAAGTATAAACCTGGCATAAACACGCCATGGCGGTTAAGAAAGAAGTGGTTTTTGTCATACTACTGTGCTAATTGAATACGGTTAGAAAGTGATTGGTTGCCATTGATAAGATCCATGATACGGGTTTGCAACATGACGGCTTTCTTTGATGCGGCCAGCTTTGCTGCGCCGTTGCTTTGTTGGCTGACCGGCCGCTCGAAGCGGTAGATACTGGTATATAACGCGTCCTTGAATATGGCCTGATCGGCGGGCTTCAGCCGGTTATACTCCGCCTTCGCTTGCGGAAGATGCGTATACGCCCGCCTGAATGTGCCATGGCGCCGGTCATACGCATATGAACTCTGGCTGTCCATCGGCATCTTCATTTCTTTGAACGCCATATTCATCACGTCGTTGAGGTCCGACACGTTGCTGAACGAGAATTTCATCACGGCGATGTAGGTATCGAAATTCACCTGATGCGTGACGTTGGTAATGCCGGGTATAGCTGCCAGCCGATCGGCCAGCGCGGACATCTCGCGGCGGATATCCGCCTGTGAGGGCACCTTATAGCCGTTGACGCTGTCCAACAGCATAATTGACGCGAGCTTCGTACGGCTTTGACTCAGATTGGCCGTCAGCGTCACCGTTCCGGAACCATCCTCACGCACGGAAATGTCTTCAATAATCTGAAAACACGAGGTGAGACAGGAGCATGACAGTACAACGCACATTAACCGGACAAGTCGACTTTTCGTCTTAATCATGGAAGCTTTCGATAACACCGGCAAATATAGTCTTTCGTTCCCGCTCGCGAAACCCCTGTTTTCCGGGGTTTATTAATGATAGCAGGGTCGGCGTTGTTCTCTTCCTGCTACCCATGACATTTATTACATATTTTGCTTATTTTGCAACCCATAATTGCAAAAAGGCCTATGGACAATCCCCGCATGCATTGTTGGCTGGCCGTCGTTTCTGCTGTATGCTTCTTCGGAATCGGCACCGTGATAGCCGCGCCACGCCAAACAAACAGCCTCACGCAGGAATTCAAGACGGCGACCACAGACTCCGCGAAGATCGCTATCCTGACGGAAATGGCCCGGCGGGTGCCACACAGCGATTCAGCCAAAGCGTTGACGCTGTGGAAACAGGTGCTGGATCTGGCCATCAGGAGCCGGGATCCGCTCAGTGAGGCGAAGACCTACCTGAATATAGGCTCCTGGCACTACGACCATTACCGGACCGATGAAGCCGACCGCTACAATAGGCGGGTTCAGGAGTTAACTGAACACGACACCGCACGCAACGCACGGGTGCTGTATGCCAAAAGCCAAATCAATGCGGCCAACATCGCCTGGCAGCGCAATCGCGTCGATGACGCGCTGAGCGGCTACCTGGACGTCCTCCCCCTGCTCAACCAGCTGGCCGACATGGAGTCCCTGGCACTCATCAATACCAACATCGGTATTTTATTCAACAACCAACAGCAATACGATAAATCGGCACACTATTTCCTGGCGGCGGCTGATCAATACAAGCAGCTAACGCCTATACGCCATAGCGATATCGCCGACATTTACATCATCCTTGCTGGGCACGGTCTACGCACCGATAACCTGCCGGATGCACCGCCAGATACCTATAATGGTCAGGGAAATGCCTACCTCGATAGCGCACTCCACTACCTGCTGTCCTTGGATGGCCGACACCGCAAATGGGCGGATTACTACAACATGAAAGGGCGCTACCAACTCGCTTCGGGCGACCTGACGGGAGCGGAGCAGGCCTTCCGCAGGGGTTTGCCCATTGCGCGGCAATACAACGACACCTATACGTCCTGCGACATCCTGCTGCATCTTTCGGAGCTGTACGAGCGCCGGGGGGAGTTTGCCAAGACGAGGCCGTTGCTGGACGAACTGCTGCAGACCAGCCAAACCAACCAGGTAGGCACGTACCAGTTGAAGGCGCTCCGGGCACTATCGCGCATGGAGCATCGCCTCAAGCAGCCAGACCGGGCCTATCGTTACCTGGCGCAATACATCGATTTGGCAGACAGCCTGCATTACGTGGAAAATACCAAAACCCTCCATGAAATGGAGGAAAAATACAAGCTGGCCGAGGCGGAAAACAACGTATTGATGCTGCAACGGGAAAACGAGCAAAAGGATTTCGCCATTGAGCGCAACCGTTGGTACATCGGATTGCTGCTCGGTATTTCCGTCCCTTTGCTGGCCACCTGCATCCTGATTTTCCTGCTGTACCGCAATAAACGCAAGCTGTTGGTTCAGCAGCAGCGCGTGCACGCCCTTGATGTGGAACGCATGGAACAGGTACATCGGAACTCCCTGCTCTCTGCCCTGCTGGAAGGCCAGGAAAAAGAACGGGAACGGCTGGCGCGCGACCTGCACGATGGACTGGGGGGTATTCTTTCGAGCATCAAGATGGATCTCTCACGCATTGCGCATGCCTTGCCGGAAGACGTTGCCCAGCGCCCGATGTTGGCTTCGGTAGCCAGCAACGTGGATGGTGCGGTGGAAGAACTGCGTGGAATCGCCCACAGCATGATGCCGTCCATGCTGGTCAAGTACGGTCTGGTGGAGGCATTGCGAGAGTTTTGCGACAAATTAAAACGCGCGGGTGTACCGGTTTTCTATCAGGTCATCCACTATCGCCAACCGGTCGCGCGGTCGCGCGAAATGGCGCTTTACCGCATTGCACAGGAACTGATCAACAATTGCGTCAAGCATGCGGAAGCAACGGAAATACTGGTGCAGTTGCAGCAATCCGATGCCACGGTCACGCTCGTGGTCGAAGACGACGGCCGGGGATTTGACACTGCGCGCTCCCGCAGCGGCGCAGGGCTCCGAAATGTGGGGATGCGCACCGATTTGCTGGAGGGCACATTCGATATCCGGTCCGACAACGGAGTCGGCACGACGTTTACCGTCGAATGCCCCATATCGGCTACGCTTGTATCAGCCCGTATTCCATCGCCAGTTTGATGGCCGATGCCAGGTTCTTGACCTCAAACTTTTCCATCAGGTTCTTGCGGTGGCTTTCTACGGTATGCGGACTGATAAACAGTACCGCGGCGATCTCCTGCGTGGTCAGTCCTTTGGCCGCCTGGTGGAGGATCTCTTTTTCCCGGCGGGTGACCTTGGGTACGCTCTTCAGCCCCTCCGTGGTTTTCCGCTTCATGATTTCGGCCGACTGCGAGCACAGGAAGCGCCGGCCGTTGATGACGGTACGGATGCCGTCGACGATTTCCTCCCCCACCGCATTCTTCTGGATGTAGCCGTCGGCGCCTTCCTGAAACATGCTGTTGATTACCGCGTATTCATTATGCACGCTGAGCGCGATGATCCGCGTGGCCGGCGACAGCGCCTTTACTTTCCGGACCAGGTCGATGCCGTTGATATCCGGCAGGTTGATGTCAAGCAGCAGCACCGCGGGAGGTTCCGATCCAATGGCTTCCAGCGTCGCCGCGGCGTTGGCAAAGCATCCGCTGACCTGAAAGCCGTCGGCTTCGGAAAGTACATTTTTGAGCCCTTCCAACACCAGCGGATGATCATCTGTAATGAAAATGGATACCATAATAAAAATTGAGCTGGCTTAAAATTCGATATAATTTCCCAAACCAGCCGTGCCGTTCTGAAAAATGGCTGATTTTCGGGATGCTCACATCGCGGCGGAATCAGAGGTTGTGGCTCTTTCCAGATGTACTTAAAATAAATCGCTATGTGTGCCTGTTCTTACCAATGTAATGAGCCTTATGGTGTCCTCTTGCTCCCAAACCAACAGCCAATCGGGTTGGACATGGCATTCCCAAAACCCTTTGTACTTACCCGTCAATTTGTGCGGTTTGTTTTTTTGCGGGAGTGTACCTTTTTCAACCAACTGGGTAACGACTTCATCGAGAAGTCGCATATCCAAACCGCGCTTTTTTGCGAGTTTAATATCTCTTTTGAACTTTCCCGTCTGTTCAAGTTGATACATTACGAGTAAAGTTCTTTTCTGAAATCCTCCAGCGTGGTTTTGGTCGTCTTGCCTGATTTAGCCTCTTTTATCGCTTTTTCAGTATCTTTATTGTAACGAGGTTCTTCAAACTCTACAAAAGGAAGCGTTTTAAGATATTCATAGAATACTTTTGCCTGTTTGCTTCGCTTATCGATTTTTATCGTGATTTCCATATCCGCACATTTAATGATACTCCCCCCAAAAGTACGAAAAAATAAAATTGTTCGCCATTGATAGCGAAAGAAGTGAGCTTATCCATGAAAATGGCTGATTTTCGGGATGCTCACATCGCGGTGGAGTCCGAATCGTAGCGGAATCCGGGGCGCAACACGGCCTTCAGCTTTTCATAGGGCACAAACAACCTGAAGTATCCGTATGCATAGGGCGTCAGCTCATATAACCCGTAATGAAACGTAATGCCCTGTTTCGATAAAATGAAGTTCGATGAATAGGTGATCGAATCGGCAATGAAAATACCGTATTCGTCTTCATTGAGCTTCACGTCCGGCTCAATACCATACTGCTCCCGCACTTCGGCATCCAGCAGTCCATTGAGGGCCTGCTCCTGACCGACATCCAGTATATCCTCCAATTGAAGCCATTTTTTGTCGCGCTTACGGTACGTGTAAAAGTGCTGGGACGACATGCCATGCGCACCGCCCGTATAACGAAAGGTGCTGAAACCCATGACCAGGTAATCAGGGGTGTTGAGCACCGGGTAAACCGAATATTCGTATTGGTGATTCAGGGTATACGCAAGCTGCTCATCCAGCTCTTCCACCCTATCCGTCATCTCGGCTTCATATCCTTCCTCGAACAAGCCAAGCTGCTGATCGGCATATGCACCGAAATCGGTGAATCCACCGCCCGTGATGAGCGCTGTCAACTCCCCGGCCAAAGCCCCGTCACCGGGCAAAAATCCACGGAACTGCATGGTCCCTTCCAGGGCTTCCTCCAGTTGCCCGGATTCCACCGTCACAATCGTGTGCCGCTCAAACGGCAAAAACCGTTCGACCCCACGCCTATCCGACAGCGTGAAATGGAAGGCGACGGTATCCGCTTCGCTCGCCAGCATACCGGTATAGGAGCGGCCGTCAAACGCGCCGGTAAACGTTTCGCTGTCGCCCTGGTCTAACCACGTACTGAGTACCAGCGACTGAAAATTACCGCTGCGTGAACTGCGGTACAACTCAACGGGTAAGCATTCATCGAGCAAGTAATAGTGCGCTGCAACCGGCGGTATTTCCTCGGGCAATCCGGCTTCCAGTGCCGGATAAATGGCAATTTCCATACAGGCCGCGTGCTGACCGATTTTCCCTTCAAGGAGGTAATAACCCGGCGATTGCGCCAGAATTGCGGACGAGACACACAGTAAAAGGAGAAGTAAGGACAACCGTTTCATTGCGATAATTGACACCGGCACAAAAATACCGACAAAACCGGCGACTGCCCTCACTGAAATCAGGGATTTTCAACCGTTAAAAATACCCCTGATTTCCACTATTTTTTTCCCTGCCGGGCCGCACTAACTTTGCGTCATGCGAAATGGCTGTGCACATCCGATTGCCCTGACGCTGGCTGCCGTATTGAGCACGTCGGCCAGCGCCTGTATGGCGCCCCCTGTGCAACCGCCCAGTGGACAACGCACTGATACAATGAAACATTATCTTTACCTGGCAGCCGATGGCCGGTATGGCTATGCCGACGAACAGATGAACGTCGTCATTCCCCCTTCGTTCCGCTCCGCCGGAACGTTTACCTCCACCGGTTTCGCCGTAGTGGAAGATGAGCAACTGCGTTATGGCGTAATTGATAAGTCCGGCGAGCTGGTTATCCCCTTCCGGTACAGAAACATTTACTTACGAGTGGCCGGCAACCGTACGCTCGCCCGGACGGAACGGACCTATACCAATCGGCTCCGGTTTTGGGAGTGGCGTTTCCTGCCGGGGTTTTCCATTACCGGTGGCTCATCGGATAGCCGGTTGTTTGATACCGAGGTTAAACGCGCTCACGTGAAAATCACCGTACTGGAAACGAATCAGACCATTTATTCACAACGCGTACCAGCGGCAAGCAGTTATGGCCAGCAGTTTGCTATCAGGCCGCTGGGCAGGCTACACTTCCTGCAAGGGAACAGGCTTTTTAAGCTCACCGACCGGAAGGTAAAGCGCTTGGCGCGGCATATTTTTGACGAGGTAGATGGCGGACTGCTCCTGCAGCAGCGGGGAAACGGTTTCCGGTTGATTGACCGCGAGGGAAAACCGACTTCCGGCACGCGGTATAGACAGGTCGACAGCCTGCACACCGCTATCAACGGCTTGTCACTTTCCATTCCCGTAAGCAGCAATCGATACGATGATGCGTGCCGTGCCATGGTGCTTGCAGACGACGAAGGACACCAGTATATCTTTCCCGATTTCAGCAAAGCATTTCCTGCAAGGATAGACGCAGCAGCCGTTCATGGCGTCGCCGCCGACACCGTACTCCGTACGGCTCGACTGATCAGCGGGATGCCCGGCACAGACCGCTTCATGCTGCGGTGGTTCAATCGGCAGGCATCCTGGTTCGAACACACCATGGTCGATACGGCGGGCCACTGGCACATGGACCCGCCGCTTGACAATACATTCACCGTGGTAATCCCTTCGGGAGATATCCTATGGCCTCCCGCGGGGCACACCGTCCCAGAAGAGGCCGTGGAAACCGGTTGGCGAATTGCCGCTTACAGCAACATAGCAGACAAGCTATATGAGGTGACCATCAAACGCGACAGTACGGAACGCATGGGCGTTTGGGATGCCGAGGCGGGGGACTGGCGCTGGAAACCTGAGCACCATTACATCCGCTGCCTGAATCTGCGCCAGGGCTATTGGACTTTTAAGCCCGGCAAAGACAGCCTCTACGGCTTGTACCATTTACCGTCGGATCGCGTCGTCATTCCGCCGAAATACCACGACATGTCGGCCGATGGCACGGTATCTTATTACGATGAAAAGCTCGGTTATACCCGGTTTTATGTAAATTGGCAGACGCAACAGGAATTCCGGGAGAAAAGCAACTGAAATGAGACGGTGGTTTGGTTTAATGGCATTCATTACCCTTTCGTATGGCTGCACGCAGCACGGGCGGAAGGTCGAGCCGGCCTTTTATTACTGGAAGACCGTGTACCAAGCCGATGAGACGGAGCAAGCCTACCTGAGCGGGTTAGGCGCAAAGCGGCTTTTCGTGCGGATCATGGATGTGGACAACCAAGGGCCGAACGGCGAACCGATTCCGGTCTCTCCCATCGTGTTCAAGGATACGCTGCCCGATTCCCTCCAGCTGGTTCCGGTGGTGTTCATCGCCAACCAGGTGCTCAAAGACCGTACGGAAGCCGAGCTTGACGGCCTGGCTGAGCGGGTAAGCGCCTTCGTGCTGGGCAAAATCAAGCAGGCAGGTAAATCGGAATTTGATGAGTTGCAAATCGATTGCGACTGGACCGCCAGTACCCGGGAGGCTTACTTCCACCTCCTTGACCGGATACGGCAGCGGATGCCGGCGGGCACGCTGCTCTCGGCCACGTTGCGCCTGCACCAGGTGCGCAATCCGCACAGCAGCGGCACACCGCCGGTAGATAAGGTGCTGCTGATGTGCTACAACATGGGCAACCTGCGCAGGTTCGGGCCGCAAAATTCCATCCTGGACATCAACGAAATGCGCGTATACCTGAAGGGGTACCTGCGCGCCTATCCGCTGCCGATGGATGTGGCGCTTCCGCTCTTTAGCTGGTCAGTGGTGTTCCGTGACGGACAATATGCCGGCATCAGTAAGCGCCTGGACCCCGCCCTGCTTTCGGACACCGCCTTGTTCAACCCGCTGGACGACACGTCGCTCTTCCGGCTGAAGGCACCGCTGCCCCGGGCCGGCCTACGGAAGGGAGACATCATCCGCCGTGAGCATGTCGGCTATGCGGACGTACGCCGGGCCGCCCGTTTCCTCGCCGATGAGCTGCCTGCGGCAGACTTCACCCTGCTCTACTACCACCTGGACAAAAATTTGCTGGCTGGCCTTCCAGCCGAAACATCATCGGCATTATCACATGTACCTTCACCACAACAGCTATTCACCCATGCATCGCTTCAGGAAATTATCGATTGTTTTTAGTGCGTTTGCCGGCGCTTTCTTCGGCGAAGGCGCTTTCTTCGGCGAAATCGCACTCAATATCGCCTGCGGTCCCGAACCCGACCCGTACGACTATTATGTGTCGTACTTTCACAACAACGTGGCCGGCGACGGGTATGCGCCCTTTTCGTTTACCGACCTCCGCTTTCTCTACGATGAGGAGGAACCCGGGAGCGAGTCCCGCATCAACAGCGCGGAGTGGGCTGAATACTTAGGTGAGGCCGTACGGCCTGCTGATGTGCACGCCGCGATGTACCGCACCGATGCCGCCACGGACTCCGCTATACGCGCTTTTCTGGAAACGCAGGCCGCCCCGCTGCCCGACAGCCTTTCGGAAAACACCTACCTCCAGGCGCTGGCGCGCAACAAAAATGCCCGCGCGCTTTACCTGTTTGCCAAGACCGCGGAACCCCATGCACTGGCTGCGCATGCGGGTTATGACCATTACTGGAATCCCGAACCGCGTGATACCGCTAGCATGAACGTATTGGCCGCACAGGCGGAGGCATTGGCAAGGCAGCACCGGAAAGCCCCGTTTCTTCGCATGCGCTACGCCTACCAGGCGGCACGCATGTACCATTATGCCGGCGATTATGCCAACTGCGTCCGCATTTACGACCGGTGGATTGATGAGGTGCCTGCCACGACAGCCCTGAAAGGCTGGGCGCTGATGCTGAAAGCAGGTGCGCTGCGGCGCCTCGGGGAGCCCGCGGAAGCGGCGTACTTATTCGCAAATGTATTTTCCAGTAACCCCGAAAGGCGCGTACAGGCCTATAAAAACATCCACTACATCGATGTGCCCGTTGAAGAAATACTGGCCCATGCACAGTCCGATAACGAACGGGCAACCATCCACGCGGCGCTGGGCTTCCGAAATGCGGACCTCGATACCGCAACCCTGAAAACGGTGTACCGGCTGGCGCCGGGCAGCCCGCTGGTCGCCACGCTCCTCGTCCGCGAAGTGAATAAGCTGGAATCGCGCCTCACGGAGCAGTCGCCCTACTACCAGGGCCGATGGGGCGGGTGGGGGTTCTACGACGGCAGCACCCCGGCATCAGCCGCGCAGGCACATGCACGGGCAATCATCGGCTTTTGCCGGCAGCTGTCGGCCGATGCCGCTTATCCCCAACCGGCGCTCGGCACCGTCGCAGAAGCCTACCTCCATTGGCTGCTGCACGAGGATACCGAAGCCGTGGCCCTGCTGGGCGGACTGGCTCCCGGGACACTTTCGCCCCGACTGGCCGACCAATACCGCACCGTCGACCTGCTGGTACGTGCACGGGCGCTGGAGACGTCGCAGCCGGCCGATGTAGCGCGGTTAACCGAGACCTTAAACTGGCTGGATGCCAAACGCAGTGAAGAACTACGGGAAGCCATGGAACGGGCGGGCGACGAACCGGGCTATGCATTTTGGGCGCAGAAAGACCTGCGCTTTACCCGCACGGCTACCAATTTTTACCAATCGCTGCTTGCGCCGCACTTCATGGCGTCCGGCGATACCGCCCTCGCCGCAATGGCCATGCTGAAGGCGGATATCCCTTCCCCGGGACACGCGGGAAGCGCCGGCAAGTCCCTGCTTTCGCGGATATCGTGGAGCGCTGCGACGTTCTGGCAGGAGCAACTGCCCCCCACCGCACTGGAACAACTGGGGCGCTGGGCTACCGAAGGCATGGATTCGCCATGGGCGCCCCTCTTCGGCAGCCTGCTGGGCGACCTCACCGGCGACGACTATTGGGATTTACTGGGCACCGCGTACTTGCGCACGCATGCGTATGGCGCGGCATCCCGCGCGTTTGCAAAGCTCTCTCCACAATTCCAGCGCGAATCGCCGGTAGACTGGTACGGCGGGGAGGAACAGCCGCTGTACCCTGACCCGTTTATCACTGCCATCAACGACTACCCCAAACGTTTCGGCGGCACACCGCTCACCAAAGCCGGATTCGCGAAGGCCATGGCCGACCTGCAACGGCGCATTGCCGAAGACCCCGGCAATGCGGCCTCCTATTACTTCCAGCTGGCCAACGGCGTGTACCAGACCGGCGCTTTCGGCAACGCATGGCAATTGATCAGCTACCACTGGACCAGTACGCACAACTACATCCGGGGAAATTATTACTATGCCGGCGATTACCACGATGCCCGCCAGGCGGCAGCATGGTACGAGAAGGCGCGCGAGCTGAGCAAAGATCCCGAATTCCGCGCGAAATGCACGTTCATGCTGGCTAAATGCGAACAGAAGCGGTACAGTTACCCCAGCCTGAAAGCGTATTACGACGGTGGCTTCTCATACGGCAATAGGCCCGACCCGTTCTGGCTGTTCAGCCAACGGAACAGGTATTTCGGGGAACTGGAAACCCACTACGGAAATACGGCGTTTTTCCAGGCGGCCGTACGGGAATGTACCTACCTCGCTGATTTCATAAACAGGCCGTAGTGCAGGCCGATAACGGAACGCATGAGAAGCATCGTCTTATCATTCACCTGTTCGTTGGTATGCTGCCTGGCCGTGTTGGTTTGCCGTGCACAGGACGCATTGGATGCCGTGGCCAAGGCCTATCAGCAGGCCAGCTACGAAAACGGCGAGAAATTCCTGAAGGCCGGTCCCTATGTCCGCGCATTGTTTTTCAACGAACGTCGGGACGAAGCGATAGCCGTTCTGGAAGAAAACATCCGCTTGGCGCGGAAAAGGCAAGACGGCAAATATGCCGCGTACCTATACGGACTACGGTCACTCAACACGTTCATACTGGGCGACTCGGTACGGGCTGCCCGGTACATCGACAGCGCATCGGTTTTCGCGGCCCGCACCGCCGACCGCAAAATTAAGGGCTACGTGCACTATTGCCGGGGATGGTTACTGGCGCGCGCCGGCCGCGAGGTGGATGCCGTAACCACCTTTGTGGAGGGCCTCCGCCTGCTCGAAAACACCGGCGCCCACACCTACCAGCGTTCGATCTACAGCGAACTGTATGCGATATACGCCAATTGGCGGGCTACCGACCTTCAAACGAAGTATGCCTACCTGAATCTGGGCCTGGCCGTAAAATGGAAAGAACCATCGGCCCTGTTCGATGCACACATGCGCATGGGGCACCTGTATGAGACGCTTACCTCGGAAACCGGAAACCCATCGTTTGCCGACAGTGCAGTGCGCTATTACCGGAGCGCGATAGCCCTCTTCGAGGATAACCCGTCAACGATGGGAACCTCGCCCACCGATTTGGCGCATGCAGCCATTAACCTGGCAAACCTGCACCTCAACAACGCCGATACGGCTGACCGGCGGCAGGCAGAAAAGTATGCGCGCAAGGCGATTGCAATCGCCGACCAGTATGGGCATACCCAATTCAAAGCCGCTGGCTACGGTATCCTGTCTGCCCTGGCACGGAGCAGCCATCAGCCTGAAAATGCAAAAACCTACCTGCTGGCCGCTCTGGCTGCCGCTTCGCAGGAGACGGCCATGAATACCGAAACGCTTCCCCTTATTTTCCGGAACCTTGCCGAGCTGTCGGAGGGGCAGCAGGAGCATACCGAAGCGCTGCATTATTACAAGCAGTACGTAGCCGCCGCCGAGGATCGATTCGATGCAGAGAAGTTGGAATTGTCTGCACGGCTGGAAGCCCAATACGAGCGCGCCAAGCAACAACAGGCACTGGGGCAACTGCGCCTGGAGTCCGCGCAAAAGGAACAGCAACTCAAGCTGATGGATGCTCGTGCTGCCGAACAGCGGCAAGCGATTGAAGTGATGAAACTCAACGAAGAAAACCAGCGCCAGCAACTGGCGTTTGCTAACCTCCAAAATCAGCAGAAGGAGCAGGAGCTCGCAGCCGTGCAACGCGAAGTGGCGCTCAAGTCACGCATCAGCCAGACCTACATTATCCTCTTTGCTGTTGCATTGTTCATGATGGCGCTGCTGTTCTACGCTTACCGGCAGCGCTCAAAGACGTTGACCCAGCAAAGGCATCTTCATCGGCTGGAAATGGAACAGGTCCAGCAACAACACGAAATATCCAACCTCACCGCCATGCTCAGCGGACAGGAGCAGGAGCGTTCGCGGTTGGCGCGCGACCTGCATGATGGCCTTGGCGGACTGCTTTCGGGGACCAAGATTGAGCTTTCCGCCGTATTTTCCCGCGTGAACGACGCGGCCGCCCGGCAACAGGTCACCCGCTCACTGAACCAACTCGATGCGGCGGTCAATGAGCTCCGCCGTGTGGCGCACAACCTCATGCCCGAGCTGCTTTTGAAATATGGACTCACGGAGGCCATCCGCGAATACTGTAACCGGATGTCTCACGGCGACCTGGAGGTTGCCGCCGAGATTGTCAGCTACACCGACAGCCTCGACACCAATCGCCAGGTGGTCGTTTACCGCATCATCCAGGAGCTGGTAAACAACGCCATGAAGCATGCCGAGGCCAAGCACATCCTGATTCAACTGGCACAGGCTGACGGCACCCTATACCTGACCGTAGAAGATGACGGCAAGGGGTTCGACATCGTCACGCTGGATGGGCGGAAGTCGGCCGGCATACACAATGTGCAATCGCGGCTGGATTACCTGAAGGGGCACCTTAACCTCATCAGCGAGCCAGGCATGGGTACCACAGTGGAGATTGAATTTCCCTTGGCACAACCGGCCAAGATTATCCAGGCGAGCGGATCGTGAACGAAAGCACCTGAGTGACTTCGCTTAAATTCCCTTTTTTCAGGGATTTATTGCCTATGCAATATTGGTGATATTTGTTCCGGTGAACGCGCCAGCACAGGCGTGTCCATCGTTAAATAAACACTATGCGTATCCATCATGAATATCATTAAAACATCCATTTATAACCTGTTATTGGCATCACTGATAGCACTCGTTGCCCAAGCTTGCGCATTAGAAGGCGGCAGCAGGAGCGCCCAACCAGCAACACGTATTTCCGTTGAATTGAAACCCACCGCATCTGCGATCGACACCGCGCACTTGCTAGACGAGTGGAAGGCACTGGCCAGCCTTACCCAACCCGCTGGAGGTCCATCGCGGTCGTTTGACGTTTCCATGGTGGTGAGTGATACGGCCGTCACTGCCGAAATCTGGCCGAAGCTGTCCGACCGTCACCGCCAAAACTTTATCCGATTGTTGGACACACTAACCCGGCATCCGTCACCTATCCCACGGACACTGAGAAATCAGCAATTATCCGTCAATGAAACGGACACCAGCCTGCTGAGACTGCTTGCACTTACACCTGACACGACGTTTGCATTGCTTCCCGACCTTGGCAGCGCGCACTGGACGTATACCCACCGTGAAGTACCGGGTTACGCCGGCATGTCGCAATCGTATGTCACGACCTACCTCACGTACCAGCTGCGGCAGCCGATCCCTTCGCTCCAGTATAGGCTCGGGTTTGCGCCTTCAGCATCGGGGGAGGAAAACCCAATCCGCGAATCGATGGAAGCTATTATGCAACAGCTGCCGCCTTCTTCGGCAGACTACTCCATCGGTACCGGCGACCCCGTTGCCGACAGCCTATGGCAGCGGTTGCGCGGCAACCAGCGGCTCACTATCGATTCCAACACCATGCAAATTTGGTGGACGTCGGTCGATTTTAACTTCAGGCCATTTACCCCCATACTCGATCAGGACACGCTTTTTACCGTCAGTGTTGCGAAATTACTGGAAGAAACAACTCCTGAAGTGTATCACCTGCTGCTTGCGCCGGAGTTGACCCGCATCATGGCCGCTTATCGGATGGACGATGATGAATAAGACCTTATTTACCACGTTACTTGCGGTGTTTGCCCTGATAGCCCCTGCTGCTGCTCAGGAGAATTCGGGATTTATGTTTCCCAACCGTTTCGGTTTGTCCATGCAGAAAAAACTGGGGGTGGATGTCGGCCTGATTTCGTTCAATCAATTTACCGAACGTTCTCCGATGACCTTTTATGACATCTCCCTGGGCGTGGAATCCTATGTGACCAACCCCTTTACACTTGCACCCAAACTCTGCTTCGATTTCGGCCTTGGCGACATGATCCTATTTGGCGGAGGTATTGATGTGTCTCTGCCCACCGATTTTTCAACATACACGTGGATGTTTACCCCCAAAGTAGGGATAAGTTTAGCTTCCATTATACGGTTGTATTACGGCTATAATCAGTTTGAAAAAGAAAATGGCTTTCCAAACCTAGGTAACCACAGGGTGTCATTGGAAATTAACCTGGCTGCTTTCCACGACTTTGGGATTGGCTTATAGCAGCCCGGTTGAAGCCCGTCTACTCCAAGCTACTCCGCAAAAACGTCAATCTTCCTTTGTATACCAGGTACTCCACATGCACAGGCGTTTGCAACGGATCCAGCAGCCCCCGGTCGGCCGCAGCGATGTCATGCTGAATGTGGTGCAGTCCGCCGCATAACCGGACCCAACCATCGAACACCGATGTTACCGCATTGTTTCCGCGGTACCGGGTCACCGTCAGGTACCATTCTGTTGGGGTACCGCGATAAATCTCGACGTACGTATCCGGATTGTGCCTGTTCAGCCACGCCTGGATTTCCGGCCAGCTTACGAGTGCATGTCCTAACATAAGCAGCAACACAGCGCCATTGAATACGACGAGCATCTCCCCGAGGTATTCCCACCCCCCGCCGACCTGCCATTCGATAAACCAGCAAATCCCTACTAGCAACAGGGAAACGAACAGACAAATGCCAGCATATAATTTCAACATACCGGAAAGGCTACCCCCGATTACCTGCCAATCTTCGGTGCTTACCGGCCTGCGGATGGGCTCGGTCACATCCGAACCGGGATAAACCGCACCTGCGATCAATCCGCCGGGCAACAGGTACAGCTCAATCGGCAGCCGGCTCCAGGAGATCACCTCCACGATCCGCGTGTTCTGGAACGCTTTGAAGCCCATAAATGCCAGGGCGCCCTCAATCGGACGGCCATCGATTACGTAGCGCACCCGCTTCCCTTTGAGGCGCTGGATGCCATCCAGCCTGCCACTGATCAGCGAAAACCCCTGGTTGTTGAGGCAGTCATCCAACACCCGGCGGCGTTTGCGATGATAAAAAACAAAATACGCCGGGATTCCGAAAAACACCATGTAAAGCAATACGAGAAGAACCTGTAACCCGGCTTCTTCATCCCGTAAACCGCCATTCCGTAAACTCCAAACGATGGCAATAAAAACCAAAAAGAACACAGCCGTTACAGCCACAAACGTAGCATAAAACCGATGGTGATACCCGCGCCGCTCCTCAAGTGTCCGGCGGATCGATATCGGTAAGTCGGCGGAAGCGTTTTTGTTGTGTAGCATCATTAATGATTATCGGATAACGGTTGCACCCTATATTGTTCTTGTTGTATATCCCACACGACTTTGGGCAGCGGTAGGCGCAGTGTCGCCGCATTGGAAACCAGTGCCAGGTCATGCCGACGATTCACCATGGCGATCCGGTAATCATAGTCGCCGGGGCTGATATCCGATGGCAGGAACATGCCCCCATCCGCTGCTCCGTCCAAGACATAAGCACCATCTTTCCAAACGACGAAATTATCCGCCCACATCGCCACTTCCCCTGCGCCGGGGATAGGGTACGACTGCTTATGGCTCGATACCTGCCACACCCGGTACGCTTCATCGCCCGCTTTTGGCCGGTAGAGGAGGTACACGCCTTCGGCTTCGAACGTTTCGAGATGAGTGCCCGAATTTTTTGCGCCCATATACAGCAGTGCGGCATAAACGCTATCCGTATCGCCAGCCATGCCCAGATCGCCAACGGTCAATTCGAGTCCATCGTTTGCGGCAAACACCTCCCGGTAAAAGTCCAACCGGTTGCTGCTCGCCTCCATCACGGTGATGTATTTGTCGATGTTGCCGCGTGCCGGGTTCACATACCGGATTTTCAGCCAGCCTTTTTCCACATAGTCCAGCACTTCGTAATGATCGCCCTTGACCAGGTACATCGCCGACCGGCGTTCGGGTTGTGGGGCATCGTGCAGGTACAGCCGCTCCTGTTCCACCGGCAAGATGACCGGCTCCATGTCGTCTGTCGGCGAAAACAGGTATACCGCCCCACTGTGCACCGTATCCCCTGCCCGGTTGAAGACGGTGTGCACCGCAGTGAGCGGCACCAGTGCTGTCCAGGGAGCATCCTGTTCGACCGGGCGGAGCGACTCAGCCAGGTAGATTTCGCCCTGCGGCGTGAACTTCCAGCCTTGCCGCCGGTACATTTCCCGCTGGTCCTGCAGGACTCGTGTGTAGTCTGCCTGGACAAACAGGATTCCCTCCTCCTCCAGGAAATATGGGTTCAAAAAGCCCGTTGGCCGGCCCACATGCCCATTGCCCTCGGGCAGCAGCACTTCCCTGAAACGGCCCGCCGAAGGCTGGAATAGAAAGATGCGCCAGCGGTGCGGCGTATGATACCTATCGCCCAGGAATTGCACCGAAAAATCGGCATAACCATCACCATTATAGTCCGCTGCCTCCACCTGAGCCGTTGCGACCATTTCGCCGAGCACGACCGCCTGGGTATCGGTTTGGTTCTCCGATAGAATCATCACTTCCATCGTGTCGCCCCGGAACTCTACCAAAGCACGCTGCTGGCCGCTGACGGCGATGGCATGCCGGTCCTGTGCCCGCGCACCAACGATGCAGACGACCCACACAGCACCGAATAGGATGGGTATACGAAACATCATTTTATTGCTTTTCTTTCCGCCTGACGGTTAGCTCATGGAGTTCATCGGTAGCGGTATTCCATTGATAACCGCACGCAACATCGCCCATGAAAAGCTGGACTTCCCATAGGTTTCCATCCAGCCGCCGGGCATACACCTCCCTCCCCAGTAACCAGTCCGCCGCCCAATTATAGCCCAGATTATCGGAAGTCATCACGTACGCTGCCGTCGTCAAAACCTGCGAATATTTCAATTCATTGATGGAAATCGATTCAGGCAGTATTTGGTCCCCAAACGAGTCAAACAACCCGAGGTTGGATTGCATTTTTTCCGTCAACCCCAGGTCTTCTTGCATAAATTCTGCCCAACGTTCCCGTTGGATTGGTGGATAGCGACCGAGTACCGCATTGCGCAGGGCGGTATACGCCCCGCGGTTTTCTGCCAGAAATTGCTGCTGTCTTTCCTCGATTTCACGGTCGTCAAAATCCGGGTAGAAGTCGTCATACAACATCCATTTAAACTCGTCGATTTTGTTCAATAGTTCCTGCTGGGGGGTGGACGCCTTCGGTAACCGTCCGGCCAGCCACCCCGGTTGCTGCTTTCCGCCGGTATAGACCAGTACCTGCAGCAGTTCGATACCGTTCGTGGCATAGTCCCAGCTGTATTTCATGACAAAAGCCCGGTTAACTATCACTACGCTCCATTGCGTGTCCTTTATGCGATCGGCAAAACACAACCACCCCAACCCATAAAGCCGAACGTAATCCTGCAATCGCATCCCCTTTTGCAGCGTCAGGTAGTCCGACACCGCGATGTGGATCAGGTTTACGGAAGATAGGGTTCCTCCCGGGCCGAATGTCCGCGCAGCAGTCAGCACGCTCGTCAGGTCAATTATTTCCCGCACCGAAACGCTATCTTGCTGAAAGTATTTGTCCAGCACCTGCAAATCCAGCACTTCATAGCCGGGAAAGGCCTCCGGCGCAGGCGGCAGTGTTTCCAATCCCGCAAGGCGCAGGCGGAGATAGCGATCCTTGTTTTTTTCAATAAATGCCTGCATATGCCGGATTACCGGGTGCGCTAAAGCGGCCTCCGGATTATTTTCCCCCGCCACCATCCAGCCTACAAATTCCGCTTTCTTTTCATCGCGGTAGGGAGCCATCCAACGGTCCAGTTCCGCGCTCAATTGCTGTTCTTCCGCTTCGGCAGATAGCGGCTTCTGGCAGGCGGCGGCGCTGCCCGCCCACAGTAAAAAGGCAATTAAAAATACTTTTGGTGTATTCATCGTCCAAAACAACACAAAATACCGCTTGCATAAAACCCCAATTTTCAGGGATTTTCTGTCAATTTTTCCGTTTCAGCACTCGCGCTGCTCGCCGCAATTTCGGTGTTCGGACAAGTGAAACCAAGCTTTTGGTCGGTGTGTACCGCATTGTTGAGGTCCTCACCGCACTCCAATCGCTGCATATTCAACCTAAATACATGTCCCTCGGCGTCCCGGAGTTCAAGCGTTTGTATCGGCTTCTCGAGCGGATCCCAGATAGCAGTCGTGTCCACTTGCATCCGGCTAAACACGGTGCGCAGTGGAAACGTGCGGTTGTAATGCCCATGGAGGTGGGGCGACAAGGAAGCTGTGTCACTTGCTGCCACGAAACCATCCCACCCGCCCTGGCCATCTTCTTTCAGGAAGAGATACGGCTGGCCGTTATTTTCCCGCCCGCAACTGACACGCAGCAGCTCTAACGGGCGATTCCAGTCCGTTATATCCATACAAAACAAGCCGTATCCTACGGCATTACCTGTTAAAAAAATACCATCATGGTGCAATCCACCCAACGTCCCGCTTACGGCATCCTCCCCGTATTCCACTTGTGTGCCCGGCACGATGATACGGCTTACCTGACCGGAATCGGGGTGGTACAGCACTACCTCGTAGCGGGAACTTATCACCAAAGTCTCCCCATCCGCTGAAAACTTCAGGCCAATCATATCACCATCCACCCATCCGCCGTCGCCCATACCCCGCTCAAAAGGCAAATCCACGATATACTGCCTCCCCTCCCGGTTAACATAAAGTTGCCGCCCATCAAGATACCTGTATTCCGCGCCCGGGACTTCTACTGTGGATTGCGCCAACGTAACAACAGAAGCCGATAGCACGAGTGTATAGGTGAGCAGCACGTTCATGTTGCAGTTATTTTTCTTTTTTCAAAAGTATATCGGATAACAGCGCGGAAAAACCCCTACTTTTAGGGATTTTGCCGTTTCTTCATTTCCGCTATTATTGCATTCAAGTAACTGATGAAGATTATTGAAGCCGAAATAACGAAAGAAGAAAAGCGAAAAATCGGGACAGCCGTTATCGGTAGGACGATCGTTTTGGTGGTATTCCTTGTCCCCATATTATATGCCGCTATTTTCGTTTTACGCAATGCCTTTTCAAGCGTTATGAACGGCAAACCGGATACCCTCTCCATGATTTTTTCCGGAGTGTTTCTCCTGATTTTCCTGTGGGGAAGCCGGTTTATCGTTCCCTTCTACAAAAACAGTGTCCAATACGCCGGTGCCCGCACCAAACAAATCATCGAGACCACCATACTGGAAATAAATCACCGCGTCGGCCTCAGCGTAGGGCTGGTGTTCTATATCAAAACAGACTACTGCCACATCAATACAGGCAAACAAGTCATCCATTTTCAGGATGTATCGTTCATGGACCTCCGCAAAGGAATGAAGTTGTACCTCCATGTTATTCCCGGGACGAAGAACGAGTTTCTCCGGATTTCGGCGCATCCGGAAAAACCCTTGTAGATCATCGGTTTTTCATCCTCCTTCTTCCCATTTCAAGTCCATTGCCTCTCTGTTAAAGACCAACAAGCGCTGCGCTTCCCCGTCCGTAACGATGTAATTTTCCCGGTTTTCATCCATATTCCCCCGTTGTGAGCTGAGGCCCAACAGGCAACTATCCATTAAATAGTCTTCCATACGGAGCAGGCGCCCGTTTTCATCCAATTCCAGCCAAAGGAATCCCGATTCGTTGCCGGCACCGCAATGCCCCAAAGCGTAAGCTTTAGATGGGCGGTCATAGGAAAGCACAATCCGTAGCTTATCGTCCACCACGTTGTATCCAGCAACGGAATGATCGCCCCGGTAGAACAGGGGAAGGCCTAATGCCTTTAGATTTACCTGGAAATCGTGGCCTTGGCACTTAATTTTCAACAAACTATGATGCTGCAAAACATCCATATCGTCCCGGTGGATCCGCAAGGGCAGGCGCTTTCTACCATCGGTCCATTCCCCGCTCACCATCCTTGCACTTACCGTACGATTTTCAAACGTCCCGTACTCATATGCAATGGTTATTTTTTCCAGAAAGCCCTCCATGGAATGATACTTCTCTATCATGTCAAAAAAGGAATAGCTATCATAGTCGTCGTATAGGAAATGGACGAGCGTATCCGCTGGTTCTGGCTGTTTGAAGTGGTACAAGGTCAACTGATTGGCGTAGATACCCGCCAGGGCGAGGGGTTTCTTATGACGGTCGTATTGGTACCAGCCTGATACCGAATACCAGCCCAAATGACCGGATGACCTGTCTTCCACATTCAGACAAAAGGTGACCGGCATCTCCGTTCCCTCGCCGATATGACCGGAAAAGACGAGGCTGCGGATTTCGTATTCTTCCAGCTCCACGAAGGTCTGGCCGATAGCCGGACAGCTCCATACTACTACTAATAACGTAAGTCCCATCCAGTAAGCCAGCTTGGTATTCATAGCAATGCGCGTTAGACAAGTAAAATAATGCAAAAAAGATCCGGCCCAAAACCCCTGAATTCAGGGATTTATTCCCCCACGCAAAAAGGTAAACTTTGCAGTCACAATAAAATACCAAACTATGCAATAATGACTGCACGATGATATCCATTATCCTATTGTCAACGGCTGCCATTTACACACCGCAGCTGACGGACTCCATACCCGATAAATACAGCTGGCATCCCGATGGGCTCATCATCTATGCAGCCCCTTCGCTAACCGCCGATTCGATCAATCGCGCCGGTTATGGGGAATTTATCCTCGTTGAGGAGTTATTGGATGGTGAGACCGTCAACGTGGCCCTCTACCAACACGATGAAGATAAGTGGATTTCAGACGAATACCTGAAACTGTACCAGCATGCATCCCATTGGCTGCGGATAAAGCACGGCGGCCGGTCAGGCTTCATACTGGACACTTACCTGGCGCCTATTCCACCGCTGGACACGTCGCACAAGTCCGGCTTGGTCTGGGAAGAATACCTTAAAAGCCTGTCGGTAGTAACGTTCGAAAAGTGCGAGGGCCAAACCGAGGATTTTTGTGCAAGAAACACCCTTCATTTTGAGAACGGCATCGTATACACCTATACGGACTTTGGGCCCTGTGAGCAATGCGGTCATGTGCAAACGCAGCTGTACGTCCCCCTCATCGGTAAAGCCGAGGCCATGATGATGGGGTTGCATTTCTTCCGCTGCTATGGCCTTTTCTCGGGAGCGAACAGCGTTTTGCTCAAGCGTGAGGGTGAAGGCGTAGCATTAGAAGGATATATGGAGTCTGGCCAAACGCTTGTCATTTCGTTCACTGAGCTGCGAGATGGGGTATGTTTAATCGAAGATAATTATTTTTAAGCCAAGCAATGGAGCATCGGGTTAGCGCCTTTTCTTATACTGCAACATGCCGGATTCAACATCCAACCCGCTGATATAGACAGTACTCGCAGTAAATAGGCTAATGACTGAATAAGCTTCCTCCTCTATCTTAATCAGCGCAAAGCGCTTATTTTCGGCCGCCTTGGCCCGGAGGCGTCCCGTGATTGAAGGGTAGGTCTCGTGCCATTCGGCAAGATAGAGGCCGGAACTCCCTGCAAAGGGCTCGATAGCTGAAAACACACCCTCCGGGATAATAGCTTCGCCAGAAGCATTATAAAGCCCGAAATGTTCTTCCAATCCGCCTTCCGTTTCCGCTTTCCTCTTGGTTAATAGATGGCCGTCATCCAAGACCCTGATGCGGGCGTAGTTCGGCGGCAGAATGTGTTGCCCTTCCCAGTTGACAAAACCGAATGTATAGGCGCTACGCTTCGATGCCGTGTCCCGTTCTATCTTTCTATAAGTAAACCCGGTAGAATGGGTATGCTCAGGCACGTTGTGTTCAAGTTCCATCACTTTTTTGCCTTTCATTGTATATAACGCCCCATTTTCCCGGTTGCCTGCTGCAATACCCAGTACGGCAAACACACCTGCCTCTCGGTCAGCATACCGGCCGGCGTAATGCTCTTGCAGATAAGAGACGGCCTCCTCAGACGGCGAAAACACGGCCATGCCCCACCATTTCAGGATATCAAATTTCGCCGGAAGGATGATTTTGTTTTCCCTTTTTACGCCGGTTTTACCTGCCCTGCCAGAAAACTTTTCATATCCCATCCGAACCATGTAGGTGTTAAGCTCCTCTTCAGATGTCGGAATCCTTTCCCTGATTGGCTTCGGCTTATACAGCTCTGGAGTGTCCAGCAATCGACCGATGTACTCCCTTTTCTGAGCAATATCCACTGTTTTATGGTCTTCGAGATAGTCGTTTATACTGGTCAGTTCGGAAGCACTGAAATGCTCCGCATAGGAAGCAACATTTTTTGATGCAAGTTTATTGAACTGCACATCATAAATATCCTGGCGGCCGGTTTCAGAAAACAATCCACCAAAACCTTCGCTGAACTGCTGATAGAAACTACCTTTAGCTGGATCAATTTCGCTGTACATCGTATAAAAGGGGATGTTGCCGTAAAGTCTCCGCAGCGCCAGGTTTGCTTCGAGTGGAACGATAAAGGTATACCGATGGGGGAGGACCTTTTCACCCGCGGCATCAATGATTCCCTGAAAAAAAGTGCTGTCCCGAGCTATATAATAATGTTTGCCTGCCAGCTCATAAGGTACTAAATCATAATAACGAATCGGGATGACAAGCTTTCCTTCCCTGTTGACCACCCCAAAAAAATCGCCCTGTTGCACAATGGCCTGACCTGCTTTGAAGCTGCGCGCATAGTCGTATTGGAAGCCGATAACCGCTTTATTATCTGCATTGATAAATCCCCATTTCCCGTCTCTTTTTACCGCCGCCAACCCTTCGGAAAAAACACCGGCGGCGCAATACTCGGGGGCGATATGCTGGTTCCTGTTTCTGATGCTGACAAAACCATAAGTATATTCCGTTTGTGCGGCAACGGTTTGGATTAGTACGGTCAGTAATAAGGTATGAGCGACGGTTTTTGTGAGTTTTATTACGACGGGCTTTGATCCAATGCATTTATGCACGAATAGTTCCATATCTGCCTTCACATTGATAGCTGTAATGCTTATCCACATGCTTACAAATGTAAAGGTCTATTAGCTTCACACCAACTGCTGCCCGTACAGGTAACGACTACACGTTTCAGGAAAACTGTCTACAAATCGTCTACAAACGTTGCGCTTCTTCGGAAAGATACCCAATTTTACCGGATGAACAAGAAGTCACTGTTCGGGATGTTGCTTTGTTTGCTGTTTTTTCCATGGAGCGCCGGGGCACAGTCCACCGTTATTGATTCGCTAAATGTCATTATCAGCAATCCAGATGCTGCGAGGCACGAACGGATAGCTGCCATATGCCAAAAGGCAAACATTCTGACAATCCAGAAAAGATTCGCGGAAGCGCTGCTCCTTGTCGGCAAAGCAAAGGAGCTTAATGAGAAGGACGACGAGCCGAGCGGCGCATTGATCTATTCAACTTTGTCCTCGATTTACGCCGGACAGGACAGCCTGGGGCCTGCTTTTGCAGCTATGGACAGCGCTCAGTGGTATGCCTCGCAAACCGATGACAAACTGACCAAAGGGCTGGTATTGAACAAAAAAGCTTGGTTTGAGTCCTACCTGGAAAATACGGACAAAGCCTACGAATACCGGCTGGAGGCGCTCCGGATGCTTGAGGGGCTGCATGAACAGCAAGCCGCTTACGTAAGAAGCAATATCTACCATCATCTGGCTGCCGCCGAGGGGCATTGGAGAAGGCCGGAAAAGCAATTGAAATTTGCGAGCCTGTGCCTTTCGGAGGCGCTTAACAGTAATGACGCCGACGCCATTTCAAACGCTTATCTTAGTATGGGTATCAGTTTCCTGTACCGGTACCGGAAAGATACGTCCCAAAAAACGCTGCTGGACTCTGCCATGCATTACACAAAAAAAGTCTTAACCTTTTCCCATGCCAATGAAAGCCGTGTCACCATACCCGGCACCATCGGCATCGCTTCCCTGAACCTGGCCAATTTATACCATGAGTTTTACCCGGTTTCTTATCAAGATTCGGCAAACGTCTACCTGGAAAAAGCGTTGCAGATCGGAAGAAAAACCGGCAATATGGAGGTCGTCGGGAACAGTTATGGTATCATGAGCGAATATGCCCTAAAGGAAGGGAGTACCGACCTCGCCGAAAACCTATTGCTGTCGGCACTCAGCGAAATATCTTCAAGTACGGAGAAAGCCCCGCGCATGAAATCGAGGATCGTGAATGCACTGGCACGGGTGGCGGAGAAACAAGGGGACGATACCAAGGCGTTAGCCTACTACAAGCAATACATGACCCTGGATAAGGAATTGTTCGATGAAGAAAAGTTTTCCTCTGCCCAGAAACTCGAAGCACAGTACCAATCGGAGAAAAAAGAAATGGCACTTTCTGCGGCAAATCAGGAAGCCGCTTTTACCAGAAAACTGAACCGCTACTACCTGGTGTTCATGATTGCTGGTTTCATGGCGTTGTTTTTCCTGTTCCGCTCCTATCGATTTAAACTCAAGGCCGCTCACCAGCGACAATTGCTCCTGGCCAGCGAAAAGAACGAAGCGCAGCTCCAAGCCAGCCTCAAGGCCGAAGAAACGGCGCGTTTGCAGGCAGAGCGTAAATTGATGCAGGAACGTTTGGATAGGCTGGAAAAGGAACTGCTCGCCGGAACCCTGCAAACGGAAGAAAAAAACACCCTGCTAAAGGCTCTGCGAGAACAATTGACGTCCCTTGACAGCAACGACCCGCTGCACCAGAAAATCAACAGATTGATGTCCAAAAACAATGAAGTAGATAAAAGTTATCAGGATATCCGGGCCGAATTTACAGAAATACATCCCGATTTTATCGCCGGTCTGCAGCAGAAGGCCGAGAACGGGCTCACCCGTCTCGATTTGAAGTATTGTTCCTATATTTTGATGGGGCTCACCAATAAGGAAATAGCAGTAAAGCTAAACATTGCCCCAAAAAGTATCCGGATGGCGCGTTACCGTATCAAACAGAAACTGAAACTGACAGAAGAGGAAAGTCTGGATACCTTTATTGATAACCTGGCGGCAAAACCCACTGACAAAGGGCACCTGCGCTAACGAAGCCGCGACCGATCGTAGCCGAAAGCGTATGACAGGGCTAACCCGTGGCTGTTCCCCAGAATAGATCGTCTGAAAGCTACCGTGTAATGATAAACCAGACGCAGCTGCTTAACAGGGTACAAACCGATCAGCATATTAGCGGACGAGGTGGTCCGGTATCCTGCTCCGAATTCAAGTTTGTCTTTGAAGTTTACTGAAAGGTTCAGGTCAAGTTGCAAGGGGGCTCCGTCCTCATATTTTACCAGTGCGCTGGGTGTGATCATGATCTCCTTATACAGATCGGTAAAGAAACGGTAGCCCGTGTAACCGTACACCGGCGTTGAAAGTTCCAATTGGTTTTGGGAACCCAGTTTACCGCCAAACAAATCCGGCGTGGAAACGCCAAGATAAAAACCGACTTTATTGTACAGGATGCCTGCGCCGATAACCGGTATGGTTTCCGATAGGTTATCCGCGAACAGCGGATCATCCTCAATCCCCAGCTCTAAAAGATTTTCATGAATACGCCTTACGCCTGCGGTCATCGCAAAGGAAAACACGTTCTCATCGTACACCTCCCAGTAGGGCCGACTTGGCTTTAGATCGAAAAATATTTTGTACGAATAAGCCAGCACGGCACTCGTTGCGGAGGTAACACCTACTTTATCGTCCATAATAGCAGCACCCCACCCCATTTTACCCCTTGCAAGAGGGGTATGGATACTCAGCGCTGACGTTTTGGGAGCACCCTCAATATCACGGGTATACCGACTATGGCTCGCACTGGCCACAGATCCCGGAGCCATTCCCGCATATGCCGGATTGATCAAAAATGGATTGTAATTATATTCGGGAAACTGTGGCGTTTGCTGCGCCAATACTGTGTGCTGGCACCAAATGACACTGGTGAATATCAGTGTGAATACCGCTTTTCTAACTTTCATGCTAACGCCTTAAAACCAACAACCCTTCAACTTTTTTAAACTCCTGCTGATCGCGGTACTGTACGACGAAAAAGTAAGTTCCGGAAGGCAGTACCCCAGCTCCCAACTTCGTCAACCGGTTGGCTGTTCCGGTAAACACCTTTGACCGGTTGTCATAATGCTGAACCTGAAAAACCAGGTCTCCCCATCTGCTGTATATGGAAACAATGTTCTCCGGATAGCGCGTTATGCCATCAATTTTCCAGAAATCGTTGATACCGTCTCCGTTTGGTGATATACCGTATTTGGTTTTGGTGATATCTTCATGTGATTTTACGGTA